>NZ_CP063779.1:127500-442083 GCF_021596945.1 Mongoliitalea daihaiensis
TGCACGCGGCATGGCTGGGTCAGTCTTCCGACCATTGCCCAATATTCCCTACTGCTGCCTCCCGTAGGAGTCTGGCCCGTATCTCAGTGCCAGTGTGGGGGACCTTCCTCTCAGAACCCCTAAGGATCGTAGCCTTGGTAAGCCGTTACCTTACCAACTAGCTAATCCTACGCATGCCCATCTTAAACCGATAAATCTTTAATCATCAAGTGATGCCACTCAATAATACTATGGGGTATTAATCCGGATTTCTCCGGGCTATCCCCCAGTCTAAGGTAGGTTGCATACGCGTAACGCACCCGTGCGCCGCTCTAGGTCAAGTATTGCTACTCAACTTGCCGCTCGACTTGCATGTATTAGGCCTGCCGCTAGCGTTCATCCTGAGCCAGGATCAAACTCTCCATTGTAAAGTTAGTTCCGACTTATATTCCTATAGTCATTTTTATTCCTATAAGATCCCAGGTTTTTTGCTGTTTAAATTTCTTTCATTCGTCCAATACTTCAAAGAACTTCTCTATCACTTTCGATAGTTCGTAAGTAGCCTTCACCACTCATCTTGCACTCTTAAATCTTTTCTGTTTTCCCGAACAGGATTGCAAAGGTAAGAAGAATATTTTTTAAGTCAACAATCCGTGATGGATTTTTTTGGACTTTAATCTAAGTCTCTGAAAATGTGAATTTTTATTTTTTTTTAAACTCCAATTTATTTTCAGATAACAAAACTTCAAACGCTGTAGAAGAAAAAACCCTACCATTTGTAGGGTTTAAAGTGACCTCGTCAGGATTCAAACCTGAAACCTCCTGAGCCGTAATCAGGTGCTCTATTCAGTTGAGCTACGAAGCCATTTGGGACTGCAAAAGTAATGAGGGAATTCTAATTTCCAAAAATAAATGCAGATGTTTTTTTTGAAATTTTTTTAATGTTTGAACCACTTAAGAATAATTAAGATAAAAGAAACCCAATTAATAAGATGTTTTTCTAATTTAGGGCCCGAATTCAAATCAATTATAGCTTTCATGAAAAAATTACTCTTGTTCATATGTACCCTAGGAACATTTTTTACCACTGTAGCCCAAGAAGAAGAACGTACGAGAACCCCCATAGGTGGAAGACCAGATCTTAAAGGTGACTTGTTTGTAGAGTTTGGTTTAAATGTACTCAACAACCGTCCTTCTGAACTCAACACTCGATTGATGCGCTCCCGTACATTTAATGCTTACTATCAATTGCCAATCAATTTATTTGGCGAAGGGTCTGGATTCACATTCAATCCTGGTTTAGGCCTTGGTGTAGATAAATTTAACTTCACCAATAGAAGGAACTTATTCAATAATCCTGAGGTAGGACCTAACTCCAGTAGATTACTAGATGTGACGACAGTATATGGAGAGGATATTACCGTACAAAGCAACAATTTTACTGTAACTTACTTTGATGTTCCACTGGAATTCCGCTATCATTTCAACACTAGAAATTATAATAAGAGTTTTAAAATTGCGTTAGGAGCAAAAGTAGGATATGCGCTCAAGGCTCAAACCAAGGTTCGTTTTTCAGATGAAAATGAGTTGACGAGACAGATAAAAGATAGGCAATCTTTCGGGATAAATCCTTTCCGCTACGGAATATATACTAGAATAGGTTCCGGAGGTTTTAATGTATGGGCACACTACGCATTGAACTCCTTGTTTGAAGCAGATTTGGGTCCTTTTGGGACAGAGGCTTCCCAATTTAATTTTGGTATATCTGTAGCACTATTTTAAAAACATCGAAACCGGCTTAGTCCGGTTTTTTTTATATCAAATAATAAAGTGGGAAAAAGTTAAGTGCGAACCCTAACAAAAAGCCAGCAATAACTTGGTGCGGTGTATGTGCATTTAAGTACAGTCTACTTGATGCTACCAGCCCATTCAATAAAACAATTCCTATCAGATAATTGACCAATTGCAATTGAGGTGCCTTAAACGCAAAAGCACTTACGACTCCTAAAAAACCTGCCATCGCTACCATGTGTGCACTGATTTTCCAAAAATAAGTGACTGTAGTGAGCAATACTAGTGCAATCGTGATGATGGATAGCAAAAACACCAACGGAGGAGAAGCCTGAAGCTTGAGATGGAAAAAATAAGTTGCCATCATATACAAAACGGACACAGATACGAATGGAAGAAACCTATCCTCTTTTTCCGGCAATTGAAATGAGGGGATTAACTTAGACCAACGCATGGCCATCAAGATCATCATTGGGATAACCAATGTTGTCAACGCTACTGCGGAAAGCACCTGATTGAATTCGTAAGCAGGAATTTTTAGCCAAAAAGAGGCCTTGGTCGCTACAAATAAAATGATGAGCGTTGGTATGACCAACGGCTGCAGTAAATAGGATACGATTAGGGCACCTTTTTTTGCCAATTTTATAACTCCTTCCTTAATCTAGCCACCGGAATCTGGAGCTGCTCTCTATATTTGGCAACCGTCCTTCTGGCAATGTTATAACCCTTATCATTTAATAATTTCACAAGTTTGTCATCCGAAAGCGGTTTTCGCTTATCCTCGTGATCCACCATTTCTTGCAACACACTTTTGACTTCTTTGTTTGAAACATCTTCTCCAGAATCAGTCGCTATTCCCTCAGAGAAGAAATATTTGAGTGGATAAATTCCAAACTCTGTTTGAATAGACTTGCTGTTAGCGACTCTGGAAACCGTAGAAATATCCATTTCAATCTTCTCAGCAATGTCCTTTAGGATCATGGGTTTTAGTTTGGTTTCATCACCTTCATAAAAAAACTCGGTTTGATAATCCAAAATAGCTTGCATAGTCCGCAGAAGGGTTTGTTGGCGTTGCTTGATCGCATCAATAAACCACTTGGCAGAATCTAATTTCTGCTTGACAAAACTGACAGTTTCTTTGAGCTTTTTATCTTTCTTATCACTCTTATCGTAGGCATCAAACATTTCTGAATACGAACGCGAAACCCTCAGTTCGGGAGCATTCCTTGAATTAAGCGTAATCTCCAACTTTCCATCGGTATTTGTCAAAATAAAGTCTGGGATAATGTATTGGGTTTTCACCAAACCATCAGATACCCCTCCTGGCTTTGGGTTCAGTCGAGTGATCATATTGACAGCATCTTTCAACAGTTCATCCTCGATATCCAATCTTTTTTGGATTTTATCGTAATGCTTTTTCGTAAACTCATCAAAATTATCTGCTACTATTTTAATGGCTGTTTGCACGACAATATCCTCCGGATGCTCTTTTCGTTCCATTTGAATAAGCAGACACTCCTGCAAGTTTCTAGCCGCAATTCCTGCCGGGTCAAAGGATTGGATCTTGCGCAATATCTCTTCAACTTCATCAATATCTGATTCGATATTCTGACCAAAAGCTAGGTCATTGATAATGGCCTCTAGGTCTCTGCGGATATATCCATCATTTTCTATACTGCCAATCAACTGAAGTCCAATCAATTTTTCCCGCTCATTGAGTTTCAAAAAACCTAACTGACTGATTAATTGCTCTTGCAAGGAAACTCCACTAGACAGGGGAATATCACGATCATCATCGTCCTGCAAATAATTCCCATCTCCTTGCATTTTGTACCCCCCATAATCCTCACTGAGATAGTCATCTATATTGATATCCTTATCTTGTTCCCCTTCATAGGAGTCCTCAAAATTATCTCCATAATCCTCCTCTCCCGCCTTCGGGTCTTCTTCCCTTCCTTCTTCCAAGGCTGGATTAATTTCCAACTCCTCCTCTACCCTAGCCTCTAATTCAGCAGTAGGTACTTGCAACAGCTTGATAAACTGAATCTGCTGCGGAGAAAGTTTTTGAGAAAGTATCTGACTTAAATGTAATTTCTGCATAGTATTTCTTAGAAGAATATTCGCGCACTCAAATGGTCCTATTTACTTGCGATGATTCAAATTTAGGAAATAAGAAGTATTTTTTGATAAAAAGCGTATTATATCGTTTTTTTGCATTCCCTACGAAGGCAAGACCTCACGTAAGCATTTAATTTAAGCTTTTAAAAACCAAGAATATGGCGTTCAACAAACGAGTGAAAATACAAGAGCTCTTTACCCAAAATCAAGAGGGCAAGGAGATTGTACTAATGGGTTGGGTAAGGACCAAACGAAGCAATAAAAATGTTTCTTTTATCGCACTCAATGACGGGTCTACGATCAAAAACTACCAAATCGTAGCCGATCCTAACAAAATCGATGAAGAACTCCTCAAAAAAGCTACCACTGGGGCTTGCTTGAAAATTACGGGTACTGTGGTGGCTTCCCAAGGTGCTGGGCAATCTACAGAGTTGGTAGCATCGCAGATAGAAGTCCTAGGCGAAGCTGATGCCGAAAAGTATCCCCTGCAGCCTAAAAAACACTCTTTAGAATTTTTAAGAGAAATCGCTCACTTACGAATGCGAACCAATACCTTTGGTGCTGTCTTCAGAGTAAGGCATGCCTTGGCTTTTGCTGTACATAAGTATTTTAACGATAAGGGCTTTTTCTATATCCATACGCCTATCATCACTGCTTCAGATGCAGAAGGTGCAGGGGAGACCTTCAAGGTGACAACCTTGGATTTGAAAAACCCTCCCTTAAATGAAGATGGATCGATCAACTACAAAGAAGATTTCTTTGAGCGCGAAACCAATCTAACCGTATCTGGACAGTTGGAAGGTGAGTTGGCGGCTATGGGATTGGGTGAAATCTATACCTTTGGACCAACATTTCGTGCAGAAAATTCCAATACTGCTCGTCACTTGGCGGAATTTTGGATGATCGAGCCGGAGATGGCATTTTACGATGCAGAAGATAACCAAAATCTGGCCGAAGACTTCCTAAAGTATGTCATCAACTATGCCTTGGAAAACTGTCAGGATGATTTGGAGTTCTTAGACAAAAGAGCAGCTGAGGAGGAAACTTCCAAAAAAGCAGATCAACGGTCCGAAATGGGACTATTAGAGAGGTTACAGTTTGTGGTCACCAACGAATTCCAAAGACTGACATACACGGAGGCTATCGGTATCCTTAAGAATTCGAACCATAACAAGAAAAAGAAATTCCAGTATGTAGTAGAAGATTGGGGCGTAGACCTACAATCCGAGCATGAAAGATACTTAGTGGAAAAACATTTCAAAAAGCCAGTTATTTTAACAGACTATCCAAAAGAAATCAAGGCATTCTACATGCGCCAAAACGATGATGGTAAGACTGTCGCTGCAATGGACATCTTATTCCCAGGCATTGGTGAAATTGTGGGTGGTTCACAGCGAGAAGAGCGCTTAGATAAATTGACCCAACGCATGGAAGAGATGCATATCCCAACCGAAGAAATGTGGTGGTATTTGGATACCCGTAGATTCGGGGCTACCCCACATGCCGGCTTTGGTTTGGGATTTGAGCGCTTGGTTCTATTTGTGACGGGTATGGGCAATATCAGAGATGTCATCGCCTTCCCAAGAACTCCCGGACACGCGGAGTTTTAAAAGCCCTTATAATAAATCCCCCAAACTCTTCTGGGGGACTTGAATCACTTATAAAATCGTCTCAACTCCAACCTCTAAATCAGCTAGATTGGAAAATTCGATATTTGCCAACTTATGATTAGTTAATATTTTTTTAACTCGTTCTGTAATAACTATACCCCAATGATTCTGAGGAAGAAAAAAGTCAGAACCATCCCAGGAATCCATATCAGGATAAACACCTTTATAATATTTACATAAAGGGCCAGTTGAAACTAGTCTTCTCTCAATAACCTCACTTTTTTTATAATCTATTGACCCGCTTCTACCTACAATCGAAAACCCATGGTATAAATTTTGAATCTTATCGCCAGTTTCATCAAAAATGTCAACAGGAAATGATTTCCAACCAGTAAGATTATTCTCTTCCAAAATAAGCTTCATACGATCCGAAATCAAAAACAACACACCCCAACCAGTGCCCACTAGGTCACAATGTCTTTTTCCTGAAACATGTTTGAATTTAATTGGAAATTTAAACGATTCAAATTGCCCCTCCAACAAAAGCATTGCATGTGTTTTCCCCTGATCATAAACATCCCCTTTCAAATCTATAGAATTTACTATAAATGAATTAGATGACAACTTGGTAAATAAATAATAAAGGTTTTCAAAAATCATTTTTCTATTTTTAATATAATTGTGGCAAAATCTTTAAAATAAAACGGCAATCCCATATTTAGCCATTTCAGTTCTAGCAAAATTAAGAATTTGATTCGTAGTTGCATTCGGGTTATTAGCAATAAATATTCTCCAAGCTTGATTATAAGCATATGCAGTTGACTGGTGAGAAGCTGTAGGCCACCAAGTGCCATAGCTTGGATTATGCACGTTTATTCCTTTTGAAGTAAAAAAACTAGAAAACTCACTAGTCTGTGGAAAAACATGATGCGCTTGCGCACCTGAAGGATTCATTCCAGTCTTCAGTGTCAAATTCGACCTAAAATTATTTGAAGTAAATGATTTAAATACTACATTATTATTTTGAGTTGCATATCTTGAAAAAAGCTGAAATGTCTTGTTTCTAGCAATTGTAGTTAAATTTGGATTCCATATACCCAAGGTTAATATCATCCCAACGTTATCAATACTAAAAATATTCATCATAAAAAGGCCTTTTTGGCGCAAATAAAAATTGTTAACAAGAATATTTATTTCGCTTACATCACCTACTTTAAGACCAGGGGTAGTTAAAAGTTCTTCAATTATATTCACAAAGTCCCTTCCACCATGTGTCCTCAAATAGTCTAACTGTGCTCTTCTTCTATCCTCTGGATTTGTTACTGGAAACGGAATACAATCAGATGCAAAATTATTAGTATGGTCACAGACTCCGTTAGAGGTCCCAGAGCCACCTCCCGTTGAGCCAAAAGCTCCAGATCCTGGCCCGCCACCTCCTGAACCTTCGCCACTCGGACCTGATGGGTTGGGATGGGTTGGCCAATTTGCGCCTCCACTACCACCCGATAAATCTATCGGATTATGACAGCTTATCACAAAGATTGATTAAAAAGAATTTACAGCTCCATCTGATGAAGTTCCATAATATGGATAATCAATCCAACTTCCGGAACATGTCATTAACATATTTTCAGTGGCCATCCGCTTGCTAGGTTCTTCTGTCTTGTATTCAAGTGTTTTCACAATCAACCCATCTTCGACCTCAAAGCTTCTTAAATGCACCTCTGAAAAAGTAAATAGATCAATCCGTCCCGACCAATCTGAAGGAATCACATGGTAAGTCATTCCCTCGGATTTTTTACCATAACTAAAATATCTCGCTACCCATATCGAGTAGCCAATTTCAGAGTTGGTATGTTCGACAAATAAAAGTGCCTCTTCTACTAATTCTGAGCTAGCACCTCCATATTTTTCAAAAAAATCAACAGGAACAATGCCACTCAAATTCTTAATGTTAACCTCGATTACCTTACGACCATCAGGAAACGAATATTCAGAAAAATTTGACCAATCAGGTTCTTTATCAAAAAATGGCAAAATTAAATCTTTGCTGAATTCTCTATGATAAGGGTTGCTTTTATGAACTTCCAGTAAGTTTTTATTAGTTTCAAACCATCCTTTTACTTTGGCTATTTCATTAATCTCTACAATGCTTTCAGGTGCTAGTTGCACAGCATCATCAATACACGAACCTAATAAGAAAGTAATAAGAAAATATAATGATAAACACGAGGGTTTCAAGTAAGTAAATACTTGACAAAAACCTGATATTAACTTCTTCGGTCCACAAATTAGACTTCTAATTCGAGACGAGAGACATCACCGTGTGTGTGTGTGTGTGTGTGTGTGTGTGTGTGTGTGTAAAGCGCTTTTCCATATTACAATAGTTTAAACAAATATGTACTAAACTTAGTTATTTGAAAGTTAAAAATCAAATCATTAAGCTTTTTTAATCTTAACCCTAAATTGCGAATTTCGAAGTTAAGGTAAATAACTATGCAATCGGTTTATGAACAATAACAGATAAAGCTACCACAACCGAATAAAAAAAAATCCAAAGACATTCAAAAAATAAAAACACGTATCTATCCCATCATTACTTTGTCAGTGAAAGAGGATTGAATTTGTTTCCCATGCATCCCGATAATCCTGAATTTAATGAAAACGAACTAACAATCCATACATTTGATTTCAGCAGTCTACTCAAAAAATGAGCGAATAAAATCTCTTTGAAAAAAATCAACCTACATCCACCACCTTAATCCTACGAATCAAAGGCAAACAAAGCAAGCTCAGCACGATAGCAATATAACCCACTTTCTCAAAATTCAGCAATTCCCCATTCACCCCTTCAGCTAATATCATTCCTGCCAAAAAAGAAGCCGCTCCGGCAGCTAATTGCTGTACGGCGGAGTTGAAACTGAGGAAGCTCCCCCTGTTTTCGGGACGGGCAGTCCCTGTAATCAACGCTGCTGCGGGTACCATTCGCCCATTACTGGTGATAAAAAAGAATGTAGATACCAATAATACATAAGGAATTGGAGTGACTCCTAGATGAGTAATAATCCCAATAGGAATTACATTCAAGGTCATAAATACCGTAAAGACTTCTACCTTACCATAGCGATCAGTCAATTTACCTACCCAAGGAGAGGTGAAAATGGTCAGCAGTCCTCCAAAGATGTAAATATAGGTCAGTTCCATGTCCGTAAAACCCACATTGGCCACCATATAAGGGCTTAGAAAGGGGATAATGGTAAATTGTCCCAACATCATCATGATGGTCAAGGTAATTGCCCGCATTTGATTGGCATTTCCTGTCACACGTTGGACTACTTGTAAAGGGCTTGGCTTGGCTTTCCCTGTATCAAGATGAGCTGTAATACTTGGAATAAAACGATAAATCAACGCTAGGATTACTAAAGAAAGACCCGCCAAAAAGAAAAAAGGAGCATGCCAATTGGTCAAACTCGCGATAAACAAGCCAAAAGGAACACCAAAAACTGAGGCAACCGAAAATGCTGCCATCACCAAACCCATGGCTCTGCCTCTGCGCTCGTCTGGCACTACATCACCTATAATCGCTAAAATCAATGCAGAAGTCAATCCTCCAAACACCCCCGATACAATACGAGAAATCAATAAAATCGGATAGTTGGGAGATAATGCGCAGGCGATCGTTCCTAACAAAAATCCAACAAATACCCAAAGTAAAATTTTCCTTCGATCGTATTTATCCAAAAAAAATGCCCCTAAAAAACTACTCAACCCCGCACTGAAGGTATAAGAAGATACCAAGAGCCCAAATGCACTGGGACTGATTTCAAAAATACGCATCAATTGAGGCCCTAAGGGCATCAAAATCATAAAATCTACGATGTGCGTGAAGTTGATGGCTGCAAGCGTCCAAAGAATCGCTTTTTCCTGTTTCATAAAATTAATAACTGCTAGAACAACTTGATGATACTAAGAAAAGTTCTCTTATTCTATGCCCATTTCTATAAATGACTGAGGAATTGCTCGAATAATATCCGATGCAATTAAACCTCGATTTTTGGTTCGGGCTGCTATGTCTCCAGCCAAACCATGATGATACACCCCTACTAATGCTGCATGTATGGGGCTATAGCCTTGTCCCAAAAAGCTAGTAATCACCCCCGTCAATACATCCCCTGAGCCTGCAGTTGCCATGTATTTATTACCGCTCGTATTGAAAAACTGTTCTCCTTGTGGGCTGGAAATACAAGTAAATGCCCCTTTCAAAACGACAATCACATGATTGCGTATTGCAAAGTCCTTAGCTTTTTCTAGCCGGACCAGGTGATTTTCACAAGGACCTACCAAACGTTCAAACTCTTTCAGATGTGGTGTGAAAATAGAATTGGAAGGTATTTTTTTCAATAATTTTGGATATTTGGCTATTAAATTGATGGCATCTGCATCTAACACGAGTGGGAAATCATATTTCTCAAATAAATGTGCTATTTCTTCAGGATGAAGAGTAGTACCCCATCCAGGGCCTACACCTACTGCATCCAAGTCATCCAACAAATCTGTGGTGTACATAATCTCAGGAAATGCTACCTGACAGATCAGACGCTCCTCTGCCGGTATATTGGTGTATACCAATCCAGAACCTGTCCTCAAAGCTGCTTGGGAAGCCAATAAAACTGCCCCTACTTTGCCTTTACTTCCACCGATCAACATTACTTTCCCCATATCTCCCTTATGAATAAAATCACTTTTCTTTAGATGAAGGGGATAAACATCTTCTCTCTGTAAAAGGTAATGGTTACCTTCAAAACTTTGAAGAAAACTAGTCGGAATACCGATATCTACAATCACCATTTTGCCAGTGTATGCGGCATGTTCTGGAAAAAGCAAGGAAAGCTTTGGAAATTGAAAGGTAACTGTAATGTCTGCTTCAATTGCATCTCCATTCAAAGGTCCATCAGCAGGCAGTCCAGAAGGAATATCAATCGCAATTCGTTTACAAGACAATTCATTTATCCGCTGTACAGTTGATGCCAAAATCCCTGATAATGGCTGGGATAAACCAACTCCAAGTAAAGCATCAATGATAATGGATGAGGCAGCTATTTGCCAATCGAATTCATGAATATGAAAACACTGAATGCCGGCTGGCAGCCTTTTTAAATTTTTCTGATTATCTGGAGAACACTCTTCTAATGGGTACATATTTACCAAAACCACAGAAAAGCCAATCACCGAAAGTAAACGGGCAATGGCAACACCATCCCCCCCGTTATTTCCCTTACCTGCAAAAATGTAAATTTTAGACTCTCTGCAAAAATTTTGACTCATAAACCAATCCGTGAAAGCATAGGCAGCTTGATCCATTAATTCCCATGAAGATATACCTTGTGACTGAATAAAGGCACTATCTAAAAGGCTAACCTGTTTTCCTGATAAAATCTTAAGCATGAGGAGGAACAATTGGAGATGAAAGCGATTGCTTCGGAATCTTGATTGTTAGCAAAAATCCCAAACCAATCAAGAAGAATAACCCTAAGGCTAATGAAGAGTTTCGCATACTACCAGATAGTTGTTCGATAATACCATAAGAAAAGGTTCCTACAACAATGGCGAGCTTTTCAGTGACATCAAAAAAACTAAAATACGAAGCATGGAGCGTTGTAGTTGCTGGAATCAACTTACTGTAGGTGGCTCTAGATAAGGATTGAATCCCCCCCATAACAGAACCTACGACAAATGCCAACGAGTAAAATTGATATTCTGTCTCCACATAATAAGCTCCTCCACAGACAAGCACCCAAATCAACACCATCACTATGAGCGACAATTTATTACCATACAACTTGGAAATAAAGGCAAAGAAATAACTGCCACCAATCGCCACAATCTGAATAATTAAAATCGTCAAAATCAATTTATCACCTGCCAGTCCCAATTCTTTATCTCCAAAAGAAGCCGCCAAAAAGATAACTGTTTGTACACCCATGCTGTAAAAGAAAAAAGCTGCTAAAAAACTTTTAGTCACCTTAGTGTTTTTTACCGCCTGAAAAATCACACGAATTTCATGATACCCCTTCCATAGCAATTCTCTTGGGACTTTCTTTTTGTAGGGATTATCTGGTAGAAATTTAAATGTAATTTGAGAGAAGCCTGCCCACCACAAACCTGTGATAAGGAAAGACCATTTGGATGCTTGCGCTGCATTTTCTAAACCAAATAATTCTGGCATTTGGATCATGACCAAATTCAGAACCAATAAAATGACTGAACCTATGTACCCTAAGGAAAAACCTTTAGCGCTGAGAAAATCATACTCATCAGGATCTGCTATTTCAGGCAGATATGCATTATAAAACACCAAACTTCCTGCATGACCTATACTTGCTATCACTGCACAAAGGATACCGTACTCCAAATTAGGCCCATCAAAGAAGAAAAGCCCCATACAGGCAATGGAACCCATATAGGCAAAGACTTTCATAAAGAACAGTTTCTTTCCACTTGCATCAGCCATTCCGGACAAAAGAGGGGAAATAAATGCAATCATCAAAAATGAAAATGAAATAGAATAGGAGTACAAAACAGTATTTACTACCTCAATCCCGAAAAAGCTAACCGTATAATCCCCTTCCTCAGATGTTGTGACTGAGTTGAAGTAAACAGGGAAAATAGTCGATGTAATGACTAAACTATAAACAGAATTTGCCCAATCATACATGGACCAAGCAAAATGTACTTTCTTTTTTTCTTTACTTTTGACAACTGCCATGTGTACAAATTAAAAAAGCTACTCCCGAGAGAGTAGCTTTTACGTAAAATTAAATACTTATTAATCTTGTTCCAATCTTCCTGTTGAAGCATACATTAACTTACGGGCATCTGCTTCTCTTAATTCAAATTGAATATCTGAAATAGGACCCATTTTTACTTCTTTATCAGCTTTCATGGAAATGGTGATTTGATCTCTTTCAGCCTCAGAGAGTGCGTCCTTCTCTTGGTTGACCCACAACAAAATATCTTTGGCACCAATCAATACATCATTTGCTTGTATTCTTGGCTCAGTACCATAGAGCGCTGTATTTTTAGGCTTTCCAACGTAGAGATAAGAAATCAATGTTTTCTTTTCCAATTTTTGAAGCTGCGTCATCTGAGGAAGTTTCTGCTCAACCAAAATATCAGATTCTCTCAAAACCGTTGTCACCATGAAGAAGAACAACAACATGAAAATGATATCTGGCAAGGCCGAAGTAGGAATACTTTGGGATGTGTTGGTTTTTTTCTTAAACTTTGACATATCAGTTTCCTCCTATTTTATCTGGTTCAGCAATTGAGATCGCCATAGGGATACCTTCCTTACCACGATCCATTAATTCTTTCTCAGCAGGTGTTTTACCTGTAAGAGCTCTATACTGCTCTGCAGTCAACCCTACACGCTCACCGTAAATTTCGAAATACGCTTTTTTAACTTGGTCAAATACCTCCAAGTACACATCGTAGCTAGTCCCTCTGTTGGTTTTAATAGAGACAACAGCACCACCAGACATCGGATGATCCGATGAACTAGCCTCTCTTTTAGCTCTATTTCTCAACGACTGAGGCAAACTATTAAACAATGATAAAGCTTCTTCGTCAGGATTACCGAAGTTGAGAAGGAAATCCTTCACATCTTCCGAGAGACCATTGGCATTTTCTCTGTAATCACCTTCCACCAGTAGCTGATCGTTGGCATTCACAAGAATATTGAAAATGTTTCTCTCATTCAATTTGATTTCCGGTGGCGGCACATTAGGATCCTGCTTTGGAGGCAGGATATTAAGGATACCTTTATCGGAAGCAATTGTCGTAGTAACCAAGAAGAAGATAAGCAGTAGGAATGCGATGTCAGCCATAGAGCCAGCATTCACTTCCTGTGACATTCTACCTTTTTTCCTAGCCATTATTTTATTGCTTTGGTAATTTCAGTAACAACAATACCTACAATAGCAATGATAAACAAAGCGTATGTAGTCAATAACGTACCTCCTACGAACTTAGACATTCCGGGAGTTAAGTTGAACGGGTCAGCAGCATATTTAGCAGCTACTTCACTGTCGGACATCGAGTAGGCAATGAAGAATATTACCACTATAGCAATTACTCCAACGCCTGTTTTAAGGAGACTACCAGGGTTATCTAGGGATTTGATCAGTGGAAGAACCACTGCAAATATTACCCCAGCAATAACCAAGATGTCTGCGATATATAAGAAAATATCTATACTATCCATAGTTGAATTTTTTATAAAGTTAACAATAATTTTAGTTTGACCAAACGGTAACTATAAATTATTTAGTTAATTTATGTCTCACAAGGATATCAACCAATGTGATTGATGCATCTTCCATGTCATTCACTAGAGAGTCGATTTTAGCAACACAATAGTTGTAGAATAACTGAAGGATAATCGCAACGATCAAACCAGCTACTGTAGTCAAAAGGGCGATTTTAATACCACCTGCTACTAGAGAAGGAGAGATATCACCCGCTGCTTCAATTGCATCGAAGGCACCAATCATACCAATTACCGTACCCATGAAACCAAGCATTGGAGCTAGGGAGATGAATAGGGAGATCCAAACCAATCCTTTTTCCAAACGACCCATTTCTACAGAACCGTAAGCGATGATTGATTTTTCTACCATTTCGATACCTTCAGAGTATCTCATCAAACCTTGCGTAAAGATAGAGGCAACAGGACCTTTAGTGTTTTTAGTAACATCTTTCGCTGCTTCTACACCACCTTGTTCCAAAGCTTCTTCTACTTTAGCCAACAATTTCTTCGTGTTTGTAGTTGAAAGGTTCAACGTGATAATTCTTTCCAATGCAATGGCAAGACCTAAGATTAAACAGATCAATACCGGAGACATGAATGTAGGATCACCCTCGATAAACTTTTCTTTGATAATTTGGTGGAAGCCTTTTTCCTCTTCGAGGATCTCGTCATCTACTACAGCTGGAGCAACAGGCTCAGGGGTAGTAGCTTCTTCCACAACTTCAGTAGTTTCTTCTGCAGCTTCTTCTGCATCTTGAGCTTTTGTAATTACCGGAGAGAATAAGAATCCGGCAAGCATGAACAAAGCGATGAACTTTTTCATAATGATGAATTTAAATAGGATTTAAATAAAGGTTAAACGGTTTCTAACTTAATAATTGAGATTTTAAAGTTATGATTTTTTCGATTCAAAATGCAAAGGAAATATTTATAATTTTTTTCGAACCCCTGAAAAAACACTCCTGTATGATTACAATCGCAAACTAAACATTGTCTATTTCAATCGTTTGAGCAATTACATAAGTGGGAATTGTTTTGTATTAAAGGGCATGAAAATCTATGAATCGAAAAAGCAAAATAATTCGCTTGAGGTCTGAAAAACAGTTTTTTTTATGACTGCAATATCTTTTCTCAAAGCTTTTATATGCTTTCCTAGCTTGGTTATTTCTATTGATCCTTTCTAACTGAATCCAATATCACCCCAGCGGACCTATCAAATCTACCTGTAAGGTTTAAATTATTTCTGATTTTTTTTGGAACCTGAGATTCCAGTACATAAAACCTCCTAAGGCAAGTGTTATTGACAGGATTATAAATTTGAAATAGTCGTATAATTCTAAGTTGTAGGTAATGTTTGTTCACATCAATCAAAATCTTGAGTAATCCCAAGACAACCGGTTTGGAGCAAATATTTTGAAGCACCAACTGATCAATCACCCAAAGCAAAACGTGACATTCCAGCTTAAGACGTTCAGTACATTTTCTTACCAGATTATCGCTTGTAATGACTATTCCATTTTCTAGACCAGTGGCGATGTAAAGCACCGACTTATCTTCTGGAGAAAGACCTTTTGAAAGGGCCAAAGTTTCTATTTTTAAAAAGTCTTACGCATCTAGATTATGAACAATCAACCTACCCACTTGCTGATACGCTTCTAATTGAACCTTCTATCGAAATACAGAATATTCGAGGGATTGGATATAGAATGGTTATTAATGATTGCTAGCTAAACAAGGTACATTTTCGCATAATTTGCTTTGTGGTACAAAAGCTGAATGTACCAATATCATTAGCTTGAAAGATGAAATTTTTAAATGATTTTTTTAAACCAACCTGAATTAAGGTTGACCATTAATAAATTGGAAAAGATAACTTCCATACTCTCATCATGCCACACTACTTCGCCGACCACAACTCTATCAGTCAATTTCAAACTCATGGCAGTTTAATCAACAGCTCCTGCCCCTTCCAATTGGAACTCTAAATTCTTGGGCATAAAAAAAGCCAACTTTAATGCTTAAAGTTGACTATTCGCAGAGAGGAAGGGATTACTCGTACACACAGGGCATGCCGCACTGCCCCTCGTGAATCTCCCATCGGTCGATTTCGAACCCATGGTGTTGAATCGAGGGTTCTCATCCCTTCCGATAAACCTGCTCAAATAGGTATTCAGCATAGAAACAGACTCAAAAGATTTGCTGTCTCTTTATTTTATAGAATTAAAATCACTTCCAATCAAAAATTCTTTCTTCTATCTCCATCTTCAATTTCCCTACAGCATACATTCTATTCAAAGCCATCAATCGGTTAAGTAACCCTGATGCAGTGGATTTGGAGCATATACTTTGACCTACAAACTGGTCAATCACCCAAATTAAACCATGGCATTCTAAGCTAAGACGCTCAGCATTTTTTCTTACGAGGTTATCGCTGGTGATGATTATTCCATTTTCTAGACCAGTAGCGATGTAAAGTACAGACTTATCTTCTGGGGAAGACCTTTTGGAAGGGCTAAGGCTTCTATTTTTAAATAGTCTTCTTTTTCGAGATTATGAACGATAAGCTTTCCTACTTGCTGGTATGCTTCTAATACCTGAGATTGCTCTAAAAACAGCTCATTCATGACTTCAATTGTAGTATGCAACTCTAAGTCGAGTCTAAAAAGACCAGAGATCAAATCCAGCTCGATCAGATCAATAAAAATACAGGCATCCGTAACAGCAATCCTCATCAGATGATCCTATTTTCCTTCCTAAACTCGGCCAATTTCTGATTTTTCAAGGCTGCTGCTTTACTGATGCTGATATACTCTTCTGCTAAGGCCCTGAACAAAAGCTGAGAAAAACGATTGGAATGCTCCATTCCCTCATAATCTACCGGCTCTGTAACCCGAAATCCCAGCTGATTGAAAACCATATAAAACTGTTTGAGGTAATTTTCGGAGATCAACCCCAGATTTTTTGCCCGATATACCAAGGCCTGCATGGAAATCCCATACTTTTGTTTGATGGCGCCTAGTTCATTCATCGAAAGTTTGCTTCTTTTACCGCCTAGTTCTTGTCTTAATGTTTCCTCGGGGATTAACATGGCGGCTGCAAAAGCAAGGCATAATTTTTCCTTTTGCATGTCTTCGTATCCATTCACATTAAGGAGCAAGTGTCCTAGTTCATGTAAGGCAGTGAAACGCTTTCGGTCAAGCTTGTGCTCAAACTTGGCTTTATTGAGTACGATTAATGGGATATCTTTTCCATTCACCCAAGTAGCGAAACCGTCGAATGATTCTTCAGAATCAATTTCTATGACCTTCACATAATGATCTTCCAAAAGTTCGATTACATTGGAAATGGCATCGGTTCCCAGCCCCCAAGCCTTTCTTAAGGCTTCAGCTGCTTTTTCGATGTCCTCTAAAGAATTAATTGACATTCCATCAAGCGGATTATGAAACTTGGTCTCTATGCCAAATATTTCCTCCAATTCGATGTAGCGGCTCAATTCATTTTTGGCTATTTCTACAATCCTATTTTTCTCTTTTACAGGATAGGAATCCAGTTTTCTAAATTCTATTTCACCAAATTCAATGACAGTATCGGTATGGAAATAGTCAGGCCTGACATGAAGGGCTTCTGCCAATAAACCAATCATTTCTGAGTTAGGTACTACCTGCCCCTGCTCATACTTGCTGAGCGCTTGTTTGGTGATACGATTTTCTATACGGTCTGCCAGACCTTGCAGGGATAAACCATTCATCAAACGGGCTGATTTGAGGCGGGAGGCGAGATATTTCATTGGTTATAAGCTGGTTGATATTTAGCAAAATAAAAAACAAGGTTGACAAATATAATTAATAAGATATAACTTGTCAATTAAACTTAGTGGATGATGCATCCTTTAAATTAGTTATTTATGTTACATGTTTTTAAAAATAGAAAATTTAGCTCTATATTTGTAACACACTTTTTAATCAAACTAACATGAATCAAGATCAAATCATCGGAAAAAATTTGCAAGCTCTTCGCAAGAAATTAGGTTTTACGCAGGATCAAGTTGCCGCTTATCTTCAAATAAATCGTGAAGAAGTGAGCTATTATGAAAATGGTAGCCGTACCGCATCTACCAAAATCCTTAGTCATTTGGCGAATTTGTATGGAGTGGATGAATATGATTTTTACGAAGAGGATTTAGATTTGGCCAACGTTAATCTTGCTTTGGCATTTAGGGCAGAAAATATCAAATCCACTGATTTGGAACAGATCGCTAAATTCAAAAAGATCGTTAGAAATTATCTCAGTATGAAATCCTTATTGGAGCATGAACCAACTCATTCTTGAAAAATATGCTTCAAATTTTCGGGCTCAGCTCGGATATAGTAATACCGAAAGCATTCATCTTAAAAGTTTACTTCATAAGTTAGGAGTACTGGCAGTCTTCAGACCTCTCGATATGGCCTTGTCTGGGATTGCCATCAAATCGGGAGATTCCAACCACTTTATGCTGATTAATACAGCTAGAACCCTTGGACATCAACATTTCACGATATGCCATGAACTTTATCATTTGTTTATTCAGGAAGGATTTGATTATCAAGTTTGTCAGGTAGGTCTGTTTGATAAAAAAGACAAGGAAGAGTATAATGCAGATATTTTTGCATCCAAATTTTTAATTCCTGAAGAAGGGATTCTTGCTTTGGTTCCAGATACAGAACTAAAAAAAGCTAAAGTGACTTTAGCAACAATACTCAAAATTGAGCAGTATTTTTCCTGTTCACGAAGGGCCCTACTAAATCGTCTATTCGAACTCAAATTGATAGATAAAATTCAAAAAGAGGAGTATAAGGATAATGTCAGAGCAAGTGCCATGAACCATGGGTACTCTCTTAAGCTTTATGAAAAAAATGAGGTGAGTGAAGTAATTGGCGATTACGGAAATGTCGCTAGAAAATTATTTGAACAGGATAAAATTTCTGAAACGCACTATTACGGACTTTTAGAAGATATAGGATTGGATTTTTCAACCTTGAGAAACGATGGGGACGAAAAAGAATGACAAAATTATCTTGATTGACGCGGACGTCCTTTCCCACTTTATTTCAGGTGGGCAAATTACCTTGATCCACAAAATATTTCCATATCCGATAAAGATTCTGAACAAGGTGTATGTAGAAATCTCCCGTATGCCGGGAAGGAAAAGGGAAGTAGACAATCTGTTAAACTTCAAATTGATTGAGCAAATCCCATTTCCGGAGGATAATCCCGAAATCCGAAAAGAATACCATTACATCAAGAAGAAGCTGTTTAAAGGTGATGGAGAATCCGCCTGTCTCGCAGTAGTCAGGTATTCCAAAGATATCCTAGCCAGTAGCAATCTTAAAGACACAGCTCATTATTGTAACCTCCACAACATCAGCTACCTGACCACCATGGATTTTCTCTGCCAGGCAGTCACGAATGGACAACTCTTCGAGTCAGATTGTGATGAATTTATCCAACGAGTATTAAAAGCTGGTAGCAGACTTCCTGTAAAGAAATGGGGGGAGTATGGATGTCGGGAACTAGACCTATAATAATGCTAAACTGGCAAGAAATAAAAACCGAAAATCCTGAAATTGACCAAATTGTAATCCTGTCAAGCGAAAAAGTTACGGATTTTAAAAAATGGACTTTGGCGCAGTTTCTTGAAAGTGATGATAAATCAAAGTTTATTTATTTTATTCATTCGGAAGAAACGAGAGAGTCTAGTTCCTACTTGTATTGGACTCCATTTTTAATAAAGGATTTAGGAATACCTTTAGATTATCAAGAGGAAGAATTGCCAAGATATCTTTATGCCTTTAAAGAAATTTTGCGAAGCTATGAACAAAGATTTATGTTGATGTTTCGGATTACTCAGATTTCAGGAGAAGGGCTTTATCATTTGGATTTTTATTTAAATGGCACCTATTCCAGAGCACTCTCTCTAATTGAAGGATTTATCGTTCTTTTGGAATCCAAGAATTATATGGCAGCATCTCACCTTGTGAGGCCTTACCTGGATAATTTCCTCAGATTATTTGCAGCATGGCTCGTAGAAAACCCACATGATTTTGCCAATGAAGTAATGAAAGGGAAGAAAGTGGAGGAATTCTTTGATAAAGAAAATGCAAAACAAAAGCTTAGGGATTGGTATTTGAGAGACAGGGCTTCGGAGGAATATCCTTGGATAAAAGATGTTTACAATACGACCTCCGGATACATACACTTTAGCAGAAAACATATTTTTAATCCAATTGTAGAAGTGAATATAAATGATTTCACTATCGGAAGTTACCTTTCAAAATATGACTCAAAAACAGTTACTGACTTAAATCGAATTGAGGCTGTATTAGTGATGATTGAAATTTCAAATTGCATTTTGGAGTATGCGTACGGTTGGGCAAGGACAAAGTCAAAAAAAATTTAAGCAGAGGAAACTAGTTTTTTTTCAAGAACTTCCTGAGAATATAAAATATCTCCAAAGTGTTTAAGCTGAGCTTTTTCTAAATCAAATTTATATTTTTTTTGCCAACTGTTGATTAGTTTATAAAGCCTTGAAGATATTTTTAAATTATATTTTTCAGAGTAGTAAATTGAATTTACAATACACAAATCCTTTTTCAAATTTTCTCTAAAAACATAATCAATCTCTCTGGTTTTCAAAAATTTAAGAAAGTCTTCTGAATAATAAAACTTTTTATCGTTTATTGAATAGATAATTGATGAAAAATTAAAAAAAACACTTTTAGGTAAGTATGAAAATAGTTTCCAATCAATTCTCTTCTCTACATTTAATGCCCATGTGTTTTCAACAACCCATAAATCAAACTTTTTAGAGCCAAGGTTAAATTTATATCCCCCAAAAGAATTAACACTATATGTATTTTCCTTTAGAATCTTAGAAATATCCACAGAGTTTCCTACAACTAAATCGACATCCCTAATGAGATAATTATGAAGAAAATAGTTTCTTATTATGCCGCTAAACAAATAAACATTTGTTTCAAGGGTGAGGCTTTTGATAAAATCAAAAGCCTCACCCTCTAAAGCATCTTCAAGATAACGATAGAACTTTAAAGCCTTAGAGTCTACCTCTTCGGATATTTTGCTATATCTTCTGACCACTGATTCTTTGATATTGATCTAATGCAAATTGATCTGTCATTCCTGAAATAAAATCAACTATAATTTGTAGTTTATTATATGTGGAAAATTCTTCAAAATTTTCAATTGATGTATCAATTTTCATAGACCTTATCAACCCTCCAGAAATCATTCCTTTAGCTCTTCTAACGTAATGTTTGTCCTTTTTAAATACAAAATCAATATAGTGGTCGAGAAGTCCTGAAATTGCTGAATGGCCAGTGACTTCCAATTGATAAATTTCTCTTTTTGGAAAAATATGATCATCACATATTTTTTTTAGACTCTGAGATAATAAATTGTCTTTAAGTAATTCGCTATGATAGTTTCCATTACTTATTTCGTCTAGATTTTTTAAAAACTCATTTAAAGCTGCTTCTACCAAATTTGCTATTATCCCAATTCTTAGCCTTACCATTTTAGTAATCTCTGCTCCTTCACCTTTAATTTTATCAAGTGATTTTAATAATCTTGCTAAACTTGGAACATCTTTAATGTATTCTTTAATTTCTGAATAGCTGTACCAATCTTTATTAAATCCGTCCTCAACATCCATTATTCTGTAACAAATTGTATCTGCTGCTTCCATAAGAAATGCTAATGGATGTCTGAAATAAACTCCTTCCTTTTCTAGCCCGCAATTCTCAACAATCATCTTGAAATAAGGTATTTCAGATTGAAACACTCCTCTCTTACTTGTTGATATTTTCGTGTCATCGGGAATTTCAAAATTCGGATATTTTAAAAAGGCTCCCAAAGTTCCGAAGGTTAGGTTTAATCCAGCTTTTTCATTTAAGGTTTGCAACTTTGTTAAGACTCTAAATCCTTGAGAATTTCCGTCAAAATTAGTAAAATCCTCTCTTTCTTCTTTGCTTATTTTGTCTTCCCAACTTTTATCATTGAATAAATCTTTGAAGTAAGTAGCAATCACTCTTTCTCCAAAATGCCCAAATGGAGGATTTCCGATATCGTGAACCAAACATGCGTTACGTAGAATTACCGGAATTGACCGCAAAGCTTGGTATCTAGATTTCCCAATTATTCTAAGAAAATTTTTTTTAGAACACAATCTAAGTCCAAGCGAATAGCCAATTTCTGAAACTTCTAAGGAGTGAGTGAGTCTTGAGTGAATGTTATCATCTGTTGTCAGGGGGAATACTTGAGTCTTATCATGCATTCTTCTGATTGCAGGACTAAAGGTGATTCTTCCGGTATCACTTTCAAATTCATTTCTTGGATCTTTACCTTTCTTCCGTGAAGATTTTTTAATACGTTCGGAACACAAAAATTTGTCCCACTTTTCTTTCATTTCGCTCATATTTATGTTTTAAGGTTTAGTTATTTAAAAATTATGTTCCCCCTCCGCCACCATCCCCAATTCCCCAATTTCCCTCATGTACTCCTTCGCTTCCTGACCGACCAACTCCCCCCGAAATGCCTTCGCCAATATCGCCTGAGGCAATTGGTCAATCTTGGTTTTTATTGAAGCATACTGGGATTCGATTTGAATAAATAGTTTTAAAACATTCCAATTCCAAGATTCTCTAGTTCAGTGCAAATCATTGCTGAGTTTAAGATTTTACCAAATTCAATCACTTTTTCACTTGGATAGGGGTTAACCATAAATGATGGTTTGTTTTTAAAGTCAAAGTTTTCCAGTATTATTCGGTTTACTTCCTCATCCTTACACCCATATCCAATTATGATTAATCGATCAGAGGAATTTAGATTCTCTTTGAATTTTTGGAAAAGAGGTTCAAATAAGAGGGGTTCTCTATATCGAATGATTTTTGAAGACGTTCCAGAAAGGAAATCAGAGTGATAGTTGATCCAGCAATTATCATATGCTAATTCTCCGTTTTGATCTTGAAATTCCTTGAAGAGATTGTTTGAACCAATACCGATTTTGGTTTTAACATAAATTTCAGGAATTGCATAACCTCCTTCATTTCGATAGAAAGGGTAATAATTAACACTTCCATGAAGTTTGTATAATCTTAAATTACTGGTGTAATTCCCTGTATATCTTGCTAGCCTAACCATGTAAGAATCCAAATCCGTCCTAAGCTTTCCAAAATAGGGAGAACCCATTTCCTCAAATCCATCACAAAGATTTCCTTGAAGCCAGTCTGAAATACTCAGCCTTTCTAATAAGAGATCATGGTTTAGAGTATGGATATCGACAATTCCATTTTTAGTCCATTCTTCTAAACAGTTCAAAAATCCCGTGTACCCTGGAAAGATTGGTTTACATTGATGTGGTGAATTTCCGTACCAATGTTCTCCATCTCTATCTTTTAAAAAATGTCTTACAATTTGATTGAAAATGGGCTTTATATTATTAATTAAATCCTTGGGGCTTGAATAAATGTTGTTGTAATATTTTTTTGCACTCTGTTCGAAATCATCACTAATTAAGTCCCACTGTTTTTCATTTGACAAAAAATCGTAAAACTCCTCGTAGTCGAATGCTTTTATTTTGGAATGATAATAATTCATCAATTCTAACAAAAAATCAAACTGGTTATCGTAAGAATTTCTATATCCAAAATTTGGTCTACCACCTTTTGCGCTATCCACAACTAACTTGCCATCAGTAGAAAATCCAAATTCGGTTCCTTCTAATCTTAGGATAGACTCATTTAACTGGTTACCAACTGGATATCCCATTGGTGCAGAAAACCCAGCCCCTAATAATATTGATGTCTTCATCAGTGAATTTTTACAATTGCCTCTAAATCTACAAAAATTCCAACAGCCTGAAGTTCCTTACAAATTCGTATCTTCCAAGAACCAGTTTCATCATAATTTTCATATAGAATACCACTCAAATCGGAAGGTATTTCGAGATCTCCTTTCTTTAATAGCCTGACTCTACTTTTCCCAAGTTTTCCTAAAAAATAACCTATTTCCAAAATAACATTTTGTCTGGCCCTTTTGGTGCCGTCATTTAACTCGTCATCTGGAGAAAGAAGTGCGATGGCAAAATTTGCAGATTCAGTTTCCTCAATCAATTTTTCTACAATATTCCTTCCTTTATCTGCTTGTTCATGTAGGACAATGTTGTTTACACCAGCTCTATGAAGTAATAATTGAACTTCGGTTTTTAAATGCCCATCATGTCCATGGATAATGAACACGGTGTTTCCACTCACTTTTTGGGGTTTAGCCTCAAATTCTGGATTTGCATTTACAATGTCTGTTAAGGCTTCTGCAAGGTAGGGAAGTAATTGTTCATTAAAAGAGGCTACTTTGTCATTAATATTGGGATTACCGGTTGGAAAATAATTAAAAATTAAACGATAGCCTTCTTTCCCCTTTTCCGAGATTCTTTTATAAATGTCATAGATATAAAGTTTAGCATCCTCAAACTGATTAGGCAACTCCAATTCACCATCTGATGCTTTTTCCCATTCTTTCCACCTGATCCTTGAAGATTCATAAACTGTATAAATGGGATTGTCTTTTACCTCTTTTTCAAGATGCTCAAAAAGATGAGCTACTTCGCTACCAAAAGTTTGCGAATTAGAATTAGTGATTCGTTTAATAAAAAACTGAATCAATTCAATGTTAAGTGCCATAATTCTATCACTTTTTTGATTTGTAAAATCCTATTTTTTCCGCCGCCATCAACCCCTCTCCTTCCTCAAGCACATACTCCTTCACCTCCTGACTCACCAACTCCCCCCGAAATGCCTTCGCCAATATCGCCTGAGGCAATTGGTCAATCTTGGCTTTTAAGGAAACATACTGGGATTCGATTTTGTCGGCTAAAGAGAATAGAGCATCGACCTGAGATACTATTTCTTTTTGTTCTTCCTTAGAAGGATTAGGGGTTGGGAAAACTCTTGCCTTTTTAATTCCGAAAGCAGGCTGAGAAGTGGCTTTTGCTCCCTCTTTTAGAAGTTTATTTATAATTGGACTATCTAAGTAATAAAAGAGGAATTTGGGATTATAATTTGATTTAGGTTGGATCAAAATAATGTTTGCGGATAATGTATATGTCCTTTCTTTAAATATTGGAAGTTGAAATGGTTTACCCAGAGTTCCAATTTTACCGAATCCTAAATCGCCTTCTTTTAATTCATATCTTTTAATGTGCTCTTCCAGCACTTTTGACGAAACAAGTGTTGAGTTACTAAAATCAATTCTACCTTTAGAGTCAACATCTTTTATACTTATGTATGGAATTCCGCCTATTACAGGCGGAGGGGTTCTATGGCTTGGGTGGGGATCAACTACATCAGCAACTTCTTGTAAATCTATGTATTCCCACTCTCCCAATCCCTTCCCCTCTCTCCACTCCTTCGTCAACTCCCCCGTCACGGCTTGGGTCAGAACCTGCTGACGGAAGTTTTTCAGCAAGGCAGGTATCCCATCCAACTTCTCCCGTAAACTATCCAAATGCCCAAACAAAGCATCCAATTTGGCCACAATCCGCTGCTGCTCGGGAAGGGTAGGGAGCGGAAATTTTATTTGGCTCAGATTCTTTCTTGAAATTCTCAGTCTTGTTGAACCAGAGGCATTTTTAAATATTTCTGCTCTAAACTGAGGTGTGTTTATCCAATACATCAACCATTTTGAATTACATGTAGGTCTAATTATTGCAACATCAACTACCGTTACAAATTTTCCTGATAAAGGGAATATACAAGACCTCCCTAGTGGATCTGGCATTCTAGCAATTAAAATATCCCCTGATTTCAAATAGGTACATCTTAACTGTGAAGCTTTCTCACTAGTTAAAAATCTTTCTGATTTGTCTTTGTAAACACCATCCCCAATGTCAGCTAATTGAATTAACCTGACGTCTCCATTTGGATCTTGGTCTTTTGATTCGACCCAATCTCCGTCAGAAAATATTCCATCTTTTGATATTAATTCTGGAATAGTAGAAACTCTCCACCCCTTCTGTAATTTCTCTTCCATCATCCCAACAAAGCAATTATCTGGTCTAACTCTTTTTTAATGGCATCTAATTCACTCGCTGCCTGTTTGGCAATATCCAAGGGCTGACCCAGGTCGGCATTTTTGCTGATATTCTCATCCTCAATCAAGCCGATATCCAAGGAATCGTTTTTGGCTGCGATCTGCTCTCGGGTAAAGACCTGCCATCTTGGGTCCTGAATGGCTTGACGCTTGGCATCATCCACCGTCCCATCAAAGCTGTCCTTCACTTCCTCCAAGCCCAGGCCTCCGGTATAGGCATTTACAAAATCCGCAAAGGCTTCCCGGGTAAAGGGGGTACGCTTACCATAGCTCGGGGCATTGGTACGCATGTCGTAAAACCATACCCGCTGAGTATTGCCGTTTTCTTTTTTGCCTCGGGTAAAGAACAGCACATTGGTTTTCACGCCCGCCGCATAGAAAATACCTGTTGGCAAGCGCAGTACGGTATGCAGGTCGCACTTTTCCATCAGGTCACGGCGGATCTTCTGCCCGTCATTGTCTTCGAAGAGCACGTTATCGGGAAGCACCACAGCGGCCCTAGCCGTCCCCGTATCCCTTCTTAGGGAACGGTAGATATGCATCAAGAAATTCAGCTGCTTGTTGGAGGTTTGGATGGTAAAGTCATCCCGGGTTGGCCGCTCTCCTCCCTGCTTGGTACCAAAAGGAGGGTTTGCGAGTACGCCATCGTAGTTTTTGAAACTCTTACCCAATTCGGTCAGGGTATCTCCCATAGCGATGGGGCTTTCCAGTCCATGCAGCTTGGCATTCATCAGGGCCAGTCTATGGGCATCCTGTACCAATTCGCAACCAGAGAAGGCCTCATAAATCTGGAAATTCCGCTCTGCCTGACTCAAGGCATAGTAATCGTCGTATTTGCGCTTCAGGTATTCATCCGCTGCGATCATAAAGCCAAATGTTCCTGCCGCCGGGTCATTCCATCTCTCCCCGATTTTGGGCGCAAGCAATTCCACCATCACATTGATTAGGGGTCTTGGAGTAAAGTATTGCCCGGCACCGCTCTTTTTCTCCCCAGCATTCTTTTCCAGCAGTTCCTCATAGATACTGGCAATCTTATCCTGCTCCTCATCCTCATACCAATCGATCTGATCGATATTGGTGATCAGCGTACGCAGGTTGACTGGTTTGCGAAGGGTGGTGGAAGCATTGGTATAGATTTCCGTGATGGCGGCATTACTGGACATTGTACCCAAGTTGGCCAGCAGGTCTCGGTAGGTGTCAAAGAGTTCCTTATTGTCCTTGATGCCTTTGAGCTTGGACCAGCGGTACTGCTCTGGAATGTCCTGATCGAATTTCTTCACCTCGGACAATCTCAAAAAAAGGATATAGGTCAGTTCGTTCAAATACTGGTGATAGGTCACTCCGTCATCACGGAGGACGTTACACAGTTCCCACAGTTTCTTGGCTATCTGTTCTGCACTCATGGTTTCGTTTAGGCGTATAAATTTTGATTGATCTGTGCGATCACTTCCTCCAGTTGCTCCTCAAAAATCTTGTTGAGCCGCTCAAATCCTCCGGCCTCATCGAAGGGATCCTCATCCAGGTCTTCTTTTCTTAGCACGGTTTCTTTCAGCAATTGCTTTTCAAAGCGGTCTATCCACTTGAGCTGGGTTTTGTTCCAGGCTTTCATGCCACGGATACTGTCCACGGCTTTTTTGACCCGCGCTTCATGGCTGATCAGGGAACTCCCCAAGGAAAGCGTTCGGATATAGGAAATGATATCGGCTGCAATATCTTCATTTTTGGCTGCTTTCCATGCAGCATTGAGGGTAGGGGCATTGTAGCCTTCCTGATCCAGGGCCAGCATCAGCTCCTTCAAAGCCTTGCGGTCCAGCTCGGTAGGACGGCTACAAACGATCTTGAGGGCTTCGATTTTATTTTGGTTGTCTTGGATAAATCGGGCAAAATTGTCCAAGTAGTCTTCGGGCTTTTTGGCCTTGCCATAACCCCGCTCGATTCCCAGAAACTTATCCTCATGCTCTGAAACCAAAGGTAAACTCACATCGGTTTTCAGTTCGTCGAGGAATTTCCATAGTCCTGAAACCTGTATGATTTTCTCCACAGCTGATGGCGTGTCCAGATTTCTTAGTGTTTCAATAAACTCATCGGGCTGAGCACCTTTGGCATTGTACACAAACCTCTCCTCCTGGTCTCCTTCCAGGAATTTTTTCTTCCTTTGAATTTTGGCTACCAATTGTTCCACCTGCCGCTTGGCCCGATCTCCCTGATCAATGGATTTGAGTTCCTCCACCAATTGCTGAAAGCTGACCTTCGGATTGGCTACCACGGGTTTCATTTGGGTAAAATCCTCCAAGGTCTCGTAAATCTTGACGGCATCGTAAATACGGAATACTTCCTTGCCTATTTCATCGCAGCGGCGCGTGGCCCGACCGAGCATTTGTTCGTAGAGGATTCTGGATTTGATTCTCCGAATAAAGACCAAATTGCATATCGCAGGTACATCAATCCCTGTAGTCAGCAAATCCACAGTGACTGCAATGTTGGGGTATTTTTCATTTTTGAAGCGGTTGAGTTGCTCTTGGGGATTGTAGGATTTGCCGGTAATCTTTTGAATGGCATTATCTGCCACCTCTACTCCAATGGCTTCAAATTCCTCCTTCAGGTATTGTACCACCATATCCGCATGTTCATCGGTGGCGGCAAACACCAAGGTTTTCTCTTCTCCATCAGGATCTAACTCCTGAACCAAATATTGAATTACGGTTCGGTTAAAACTTGGGGTGATGACTTTTCGATTGAATCCTGCAATGTCAATCTTCAGTTCATCTTCCAGCTTTTCCAGTTCTACGATTTGGTTGTTTTCCCGGTCCAAGGCTTTGGGCTGTGCTCCTTTTTCCCAGGTAATGCCTTCTTCGCCCAATTCAGTTTTGATGATGTAAGGAGGTTCGTGGTCTATCAGATATCCATCTATCACCGCTTCTCTATACGAGTAAGTATAGACCGCAGGACCAAAAATCTCAGTAGTATGCAAAGCAGGGGTAGCTGTAAGTCCAATAGCAAAGGCATCGAAATAATCCAACACCATGCGGTACTTACTGACATAATCCCGTTGATCTTTGAAATCCAGATCCTCTTCATCCATTTCCCGATCCATCAGGTAGCCCCGATGCGCTTCATCGATGATGATACAGTCATATTGGTCCACCGGTGGCACTTCACTTTCCTCGCTATAAAACACCCGCTTGACCATGCCCTGTACCGTCGCAAAATGCAAGCGGGTATCCAGTTCGGGCACTTTTGCTCCCAATTCCTTGACTCCGTAAATTTCTGAGAAAGTATTGAGGCCAATGATTTTGTTGTCTTTAAAGGCGTTGATCGCCTGTGTAGCGAGGAGCGTTCTATCCACCAAAAAGAGAATCCGTTGGAAACGGTTAGATTGGATCAAGCGGTAACAGAGTCCGATGATGGTTCTGGTTTTACCTGTTCCGGTGGCCATGGTAATCAAGGCTCGGGTCCGAGTGGGATCACCCAAAAGTGCCTTTTCCAGTTCCTGAATGGCATTCAGTTGGTATTTGCGTAAACCTAGCCCTGTTGGACTTTCCAAAAAATCCACGGCTTCGGTTTTTAGCTTTTCTTCGGAGGCTGTCAGGTCTTTTTCCAACAACTTCACCAAACCTTCGGGACTGTACCAGCCTTGGAGGGCTTTGGAGCGGCCATGCTTGTTACGCACATCCAAAAACCAGACCCCACTTTTGGTTTTGATCTGTTCTAGGTAAGGTCTGCCATTGGTGGAGAATAAAAATGGTACTTTATACCCCTGCCATTCGCCCAAGAGCGCTGCTTCATGCTTGGTTTCAACCAACTCTGCATAGATTTTGGATTGGCTCAGGTCGGTGGAAATGTCAGCTGCATATTTCTTTGCTTCCACAATTCCATACAGTTCAAAGCCCACAAATAGGGCGTAATCGGCCCATTTGCTTCCGCAAGGCCATTCGGCTATGGCCAGATTTTTCCCCCTTTGAGGAAGCGTTTTATTTTTTTTGAAATTGAGTTCTTGGGTATCCACCTCCCAGCCTGCAATCCGGAGTTGCTCGTCTATAAGCAAGCGCGTTTCCGCTTCGGACATTTCTATCTTGCGGGCTGCTTGTTGGGATCGGGTCTGAATTTCTTCCTTCTTTTCTTTCGAAAGTTCGGCTACAATTCTCTCTTGGAGCAGTTTTTCAAACTTTTGCTGCAAATCTGCATATTCTTGTTCCAACACATGCAGCGAATGTCGAGCATCTTTATTTTCAGGCAGGTGGAATTTAACTGTACTCAGGTCATCGTTTTCTTCTGAGTAGGTCTGATAAAACCACTTGGCTATTTTGAAAGTGGAAAATAGAAGCCCTTTCGCATCCTCCAAGGAGCCTTTGTTGTCATGGACAGCCAGATTTCCTTTATGTTTGATTGTATGCAACAAATCCTTTACCTGAGGGGGCAGGGCATTTTCATATTCCAATGTCTTCAATCGGCCATGGAAAGAATTGTCATAGGGAAAATCCAAATGATGCAATTCAAAAAGCAATTCGCTCACCCTTTCTCCAAATTGCCTTAATTTCCATAGGCTAGTGACCGGATCCTGATACAGATTAAATTCAGCAGCTTGCCCGATATTAAAAAGAATGGGGAATTCTGATTCAAGATATGAAAAATTGGATTTGATCATGAAGGGCACCTATTCAGAAAATTACGATTGCTAATATATTGAAAATGGGCTATCAAAAAAAATTACAACTATAATCACCTCTCACTATAAAGGTTAAAAACATGATTTTAAATAAAATAACTAAGGGTGTAACTGAATGAACCAAAAAGACCCAACATCTAATGATATCGATTTAGTAATTACCGTTCACTTTCAAGGAGATGTTTTTTATTAATTGGTCTATTGACTGATGTTACAATTAAGCAAGTAACGACCTTTAGTAGCATCATAATCGGGTATTAAAGAATGGATTTTAAAAGGAAAATTTACTCAATTGATTAAGAATATGAAATAGTGAAACAGGCTGAAACCTAGTTGTCCAAATCATGAAAAACAAAAAATCAAAAAAGGGTGATCCAAAACCATAAATTAATCAAGATGAATTGATGTTTGAAAAATTGGAAACCTGAATGGAAAAATCAGACAATACACCAAAAACAAGCTCTCTTTCCCAACAGATGATGCAGTTATGAAGACTGTTTTCCTCGCTGCAAGAGAAACATCGAAAAAATGACCTATGCCCATTCGAGACTGGGGCAATATTCTTAACAGCTCCCTACTTATATTTTGCGATAAGGTCAGACTTATTGAAAGCTAACCATAAAATCACAAATTAAAGTTTAACCACTTATCGAGATAGTGTCGAAAAATACCGTAAACAGGGTATTTTTTATTAATCCGCAGATTCATAATTTTAACATTCACAAATTTCTTTTTTTATGGACCCTCGAATTTATATTGTTATCGGAATAGTAACTTGTTCGATTATAATCACTTCCTACTTTCACTTTGCATTTCAAAGGCAGCTACCTATAAGTGATTTCTTTCTTCCTGACCATAAAAAAAAATTTAAATCTTTTTCATGGCTGGTAGGGTTTTATTTCATATTTGCAGGAGCAATTGATTTTGGATGGTATTTCTTTTTCATTATTCCCATCTCCGCTTATTTAACTGCCTTTATTCTCACAATTGTGCTAGGTAAATATGTTCAGACTTTAGGACTTATTGGATTTACCTCCCTAGTTGTAATAAATACTCTGATGCAGATAGAGTTAATTATTCTAAAATAAGCCCTTAAATATGTTAATGCCATGCAACAACCTTCGCTCGCTCTAAGAATATTATTAAGTCCATTTGTTCTTGTAATAATGGCAGCCTTTGTATATTTCTCAACGTTTTTACCAATTTGGTTTTATAAATATGTCTTATTGGAATGGGGTTGGTTTTGGTTTTTTGTGTCATGGTTAATCTTAAGTGGGGTTTTTGCCTCCTTGGTAATTAACTCAGGAACTATAACAGCATTAGGAGGTAAATTTTTCTTTTATGATAAAATCTTTCATTTAGCATGTGTATTTATTACGTCATTGGTTGGGTATCTTGCTTTCAATGAAATTTGGATTTTTCCCAATTCTGGTGATATCGGATTATTTGGAAAGGTATTGATAAGTTTACCTGTATTGTTCGGAATTGGGTTTTTAGTAGTTCTTTCCTTTAGATGGTTATTATTTGGAGTTGATGATATTTAGGGTTAGTGAAATATTTAATAGAGCTAAAAGATCAATTCTATAATAAGTTTTTAGAAGTAAAATAATTTGAAATCTAACCTCTTAAACAAAATTTTTACAAAATGAAGAATCGGAAATGGTTATCAATTTTATCAACAATCATAATAATTCTTGCCTCAATATTTTTTACAGCTTACTTAAAATCAAAGAGAAGGGACCGAACTCAAAACTTTATTTCTGAGATACTTTACAAGGAGGAGGTTAAAAAGGAAAAGGAGGTTTATTGGGTGAAGAACTCGTTTCATGGATTAATTTTCGAAACTCCAAATATAGGTTTAAATCCAAATGATGAATTCACAGATTTTGATTTCCCAGGGGTAAAAAATTTAAAGTCAAACCAACTAGCTACCGGAGATTTACTTTACTCTGTTTTCTACATGGAGGTTGAATTTGAGAATTATAATTTTGAAATGGGCATGGAGGGCGTCTTAAACAATTTAGTATATGAAATAAATGGATCAGACCTTATGTATCAGTTCAAGTATGGGGAAAGTTGGCTTCCATTTGGTTTAGCCGAAGGAGAATTTAAGTTGAAATCTGAGCAAATCGCTTTAAAAGCATTTCTATCATTTAATAAGACACAAGAAAACCAGAATAAACTTAGATCTTTAGTAATATTTGCGAATAAAACTGATCAAAATATGGGACTTATGGCAAGTTCAATAGAAAGAATAAATTTAGATAGTTTGAAAAAAGAAAATAATAGAGGCAAATATGTGGCTGAGAAATACGGTCAAATTATCAAAAATTATGATCCTTTTGATACTCTTTTAACACCTCAGCAAAAGACAGCTTTGAAAAACTTACGTGACTTACGTGAAGGAATGAAAACGGAGAAAGGTGACAAAAAGTGACATTCAAAAATTACAAACAGCACCACAGATGTTGAAGAATGTTGAAATCCAAAACTCAAACTTGTCAAAACCTGAAATATAGAAAGTTTTTAAAATGATTACCAATTGGAATCAGTAAATTAGAGAATGAATAAAAAAATACTGAGAACAAATTAAGCTAATCACCAAAAAGAAATGCAGGGTATAATCATACCTCTCAGGTAAAACCAACGAATCAACACCCCAATTTGCACCCCTATCAAAAAATAAAAACCTAACATTCATATTTTCAGAATGTTAGGTTTTTTATTCGCAGAGAGGAAGGGATTACTCGTACCCACTGGGCATGCCACACCACCCCTCGCGAATCTCCCTTTGGTCGATTTCGAACCCATTGTTTGTTAATCGTGGGTTCTCATCCCTTCCGATTTGGAATACTAAAACTATGGGCATAAAAAAAGCCAACTCTATTTCTAAAGTTGGCTTGTTGCAGAGAGGAAGGGATTCGAACCCTCGATACCCTTTAGGGGTATACACGCTTTCCAGGCGTGCTCCTTCAACCACTCGGACACCTCTCTGTGTGGTCGATTCTCAATCGGAGTGCAAAGAAATGAATTTATCCCAGCCTTTGCAACTATTGCCCGAAAAAAATCAATTTAACCCCATCAGCGACATCTCTCCCGCCAAAGGGGTTATCAACTTTTGCTTGATCAATTGTTTATTCGTCTCATTGCCCAAGAGAAACATCATCTTCGTAATCGCCGCCTCCGTGGTGATATCTCCTCCACTCAATACTCCCATATCCAACAAGTCCTTACTCGTCTGATAACGTCCTTGGATCACGCGACCTCCGTTACATTGAGATACATTCAATATGATCAAGCCTTTCGCTATGGCTCTCTTAATCGATCCTGTAAACCACCCATCGCTTGGACTATTTCCCGAGCCATAGGTTTCCAAAACCACACCCTTCAACCCTTCCATATCAAAGCAAGCATCCAACACTTGCTCGGTAATTCCAGGATACAACTTAACAATCATCACATGATTATCCATTTTATTGCTGTAAAAAAGCTTCTTCCCTTCATCGAAAGGCTGGATCGCGGCAAAATTGTAGTCTATAATAATCCCTGCCTCTGCCAAAGGAGGATAATTTTCAGACTCAAAGGCATCAAAATGCACACTCTGAACCTTCTTACAGCGGTTTCCTCTCAGCAACATATGGTTGAAGAAAATACAAACTTCCGGGACTACCGGCCTGCCATTGGCTTTTGCCGTTGCAATTTCCAAAGCTGTCATCAGATTTTCTCGTGCATCGGAGCGCATCGCTGATATGGGCAATTGTGCCCCTGTAAACACCACCGGCTTGGTCAATCCACTCAGCATATAGCTCAACATGGAAGCAGAATAAGCCATGGTATCGGTCCCATGCAAAATCACAAAGCCATCGTAGCTATCATAATTTTCATAAATGATGTAGGCCATATCCACCCAATGCTGCATATTGACATTAGAGGAATCAATCGGCTCAGGAAAGGAGATCACTGTAATGGCAATATTCATATGGGTAAGTGTAGGAATCTTATCCAAGATTTGACCAAAGTTAAACGGAACCAAAGCGCCGGATGCATCATAAGACATCCCGAGTGTGCCCCCTGTATAAATAATCAATACAGATGAAGTTATCTCACTTTTAGCAACAGTATTCAGACGTACAATTTTATAATTCATGGCACTAGGAGGTTGGGTGAAAAATTTTGAGTGAATTTTTGGTCGTGATAGAAGCTACTTCATCCAAAGATTTGGCTAGTATATCAGCCACCACCTGGGCAATCAATGGTATGAATTCAGGCGTATTTCGTTTGCCTCGATGAGGAGTAGGCGCCAAATATGGACCATCTGTTTCTAACACCAAATGCTCCAAGCCAATAACCGATAATATAGGCTGCAAGCCTCCATTTTTAAAGGTAGCAACACCGCCAATTCCTAAAAGAAAACCCAACTTCACAACTTCTTTAGCCTGCTCCAAAGTTCCTGAAAAGCAATGAAAAATCCCCTTTAAGCTACCATCTTGTTCCTCTCGAATAATCTGCAAGACTTCCTCCATACTTTCTCTGCAATGGAGAACAATCGGCCAACCTTTGGCTTTTGCCCATTGGATTTGAATGCGGAGTGCTACTTTTTGCTGCTCAAAAAAAGTCTTATCCCAATATAAATCAAGCCCTGTTTCCCCAATAGCAGCAAAATCCCGTTTAGAAATCCAATCTTCCATGATGTACAAATCTTTTTCAAAGTCTTTAGTCACATCGCAAGGGTGCAAGCCCATCATTGGAATGCAAATATCCGGATACCGTAACTCCGCATCCAACATCATATCGATGGAGGGAATATCAATATTGGGCATGTAGAGTTTCGTTACGCCTTGTTCAAAAGCGGACTGTATGACCGTCGAACGGTCCTCTTCATACTTGGATGAATAAATATGAACGTGGGAATCAATGTAAGCCACAACAGTAAATAGGTTTAGTCGATGTATGGATTAACACAGCTTTGACAAAGCTTGTTCGTCTTAGGAGTATTTTCTACCCTTCCAAACAGTTTTTCCAGGCCAAAAATAATAAACTATCGTACACCAAGCGGTAAAGAAATAATAAATTTCAAATAGGCATAAATGCCAAATTTTTATTTTTTGAGCTGTTTTTGATGCAAAAAAAACAAGAAAAAGAGACTGAATTAGCAATTTGCCCAGCCACAGCAATATTCCTTTCCAAAACGATAAAATCACGAGGATCACAATAGCTGGAAAAAACAACACCTGCAAGCCTAACAACACTTTCCAATACACCGGCAAACCCATGGCACCACGCATCCACCGCTTGCGTTGTTGGAGCAAGCCAGTAAAAGTAGGGATCAATTGTGTGGTAATCAGGTTATCCGAACTGACGAGATGAATATGCTTCCCTCCTAATCTTGAAATACATCTAGACATCTCAAAATCCTCTGTCAAGCTATGATAAGTTTGTTGAAAACCTCCAGTCTGCGCATAATCACTTCTGCGCAACAACATATTATTACCCATAGAAGTAATATTGGTCCCTAGGTCCGAAACTATCTTGACCATACCCAAATTGAGCCACCAATCCAACGACTGCATGACAGCAAAGGTATTGGAAGCTTCTACATGAGTCACGCCTGTCACCATAGCAGCATCTGCATCCTTGGCAGCACCCACCATGGCTTTCACCCATGAAGCTGGTAGATTACAATCGGCATCTGTAAACAACAGATATTCCCCTACCGCATGTGTACATAAATGCTGCAATGCCCATGCTTTCCCATTGCCCGTGAAATCAGCTGGCTTATCTAAAGAAAAAAAATTCACATGTGAAAAGTTAACTGCCCATGATTGCAGCAATGTACCTGTCTCATCCTCACTTCCATCGTCTCCTAAAATGATTTGCAAAGAATCCAAAGGATAATCTAAGGACTCAAGAGATGCCACTATTCTGGGAACATTTGTCGCCTCGTTGCGAAATGGGATGAGTATACTAACCAGCGGCCAACTACATGTGGTTTTTTTTGATCTGTCAAAACTCTTAAAATTAACGTGCAGAAATACAATCAATAGCACATCCTGCAAAATCAACCCACCAACAATCCCTAACGCCACGAATGCCATCATAAGCTCGCTGTCTGAAATCCTTGATCAGTTACCCAAGACAAGTAGTCTGGAAGTACTTTCCTGATTTTATCCCTGGTCTTTTCCTGATCATGAAAGAGCACAATCGACCCAGCTTGCGTATACTGCATGGACTTTTGCAAGCATGTTGATGCAGCTTGTTGCGGATCGTAATCCCCGCTCAAAACATCCCATAAAACAATTTCATAGGTATTTTTCAGCGCATCTAATTGCCCCTTGTTCATCACTCCATACGGTGGACGGAAAAGTCTGGGAGAACACCCGAGCGTATCTTGAATGGCATGCTGACAGCGAAGGACATCTTTTAAATACGTCCAATCCTTGGTTTGAGTGCCTTTGAGATGATGAAATGTGTGATTGCCAATACTATGTCCATTTGCCAGCAGTTCCTGCGCTAAGGTTGCATGTTTGACTACATTATCCCCTACAACAAAGAAGGTTGCAGTCATCGATCGCAGGGCTAAAAGTTCTAAAATAAAATCTGTCACACCAGGTACGGGACCGTCATCAAAAGTCAGGTAAATCTTGGGAGCATCCCTGTCTTTGTGCCAGGTAATATCTTTGAGCAGATAGGGAATCCAAGAAGGTATATGATGCAGTACCATGATCGTTTAGGAAAATTGTATGCTCAGCATAGTCACATCATCTCGCTGTGGCGCTCCTTGATTGAAACCCTTTAACTCCTGAAAAAACAGGGCATGAAACTCATCCGGATTCAGATGTAACCGCTTCTTTACAAACTGCATAAATCGATGATCTCCATACTCTTCTTCTTGAGGATTCATACTTTCAGTCAAGCCATCTGTATATAAATGAATGGTAAAGCCTTTGAGATGTTCTCGACTACCCACTTCCAAAAAAGGCAACTCTTCAAAGGCACCAAGGATAGTCGTCCCCGCTCCTAGCAATTCAGATCTATTTTCTTTTTCCCAACATAAAACAGGAGGATTGTGACCTGCATTGATGTAGGAAAGTTTCCGCTCTTTGTAATTATAGTAGCCTAAGAAAAAGGTTATGAATCGCTCTCCCTTAGTATTTTCAAAAAGTGTATAATTTAATTGCTCTACAATCATCTGTAGATCAGAGGAACTCCGCAACAAGGTCCGCAAAGCAGCCTGAAAATTTGACATCAATAAGGCGGCAGGCATCCCCTTTCCCGATACATCCGCAATGCAGAAAAACACTTCATCTTTAGATTTATGAATCAAATCATAGTAATCACCACCTACCGTGGAATGTGGCACATAGGTGACTTTGGCGTGCAAAGGCGAAGACTTTGGCAATTGAGCTGGAAAAAGCATGCGCTGCACATTACTTGCAATCTCTACTTCTCTATTCAAACGCTCCTGTTCCAATTGCTTTTTGGCAAAACGCTTATTTTCCAATGCGACTACCAGAATATTGGTCAAAGCTTGAGTAAAGTCCAAATCAAGCTCTAACTCGGGATCCTTTTTGCGAAGGAAAAGAATCGCCAACATGTTGTCTTTGTGAAAAACCGGTAAGTAATTTTCAAGCTCACCAAAAGAATAGCCCTGATCTACTTCCAAGTTAAGTGTACCCGCAGATTTGTCATAGGTTACAGAACTTCTTGGGATAAACTCAGGGACAACGCCCTTGACCCCATGTGCAAGTTTCTTTTCATAGGATTCACTACCTTGCATGTACAGCAATATGGATTTGATATTTAAGTGTACCAAGCAGGTAAACTTAAAAATATCCAGCAGGACATTTGCAGGCTTATTCTCATTGATCGCTTGCGTGATCTCCAGTAGTGCCTTAAGCTCTAATTCTTTTTTATGATATTTTTCTGTTTGCAACGTCAATGATCTATCAATTAAAGAGCATTATGCTCCATTAAACCTTTTTTAGTAGCTAAATAATATAAGTTTTGGCCCTCTTTTTTGAAATCAACCGTGCGGAAAACCTCCTCATCAGGCTCGAATAAACACTTGATGAAGCCTTTTTGGCATAAGGATGCAAGTGTATCCAACAATTGAGCATCTTCCCAACCCAAGGTATCTTTGATATAATCATAATGTTGGACAAAATACAACTCATCCAATAAATCAAATTCCAGATCTGTCATGGATTTTTACCTATTTATTTCGCTAAATTAATGCTATCTGAAAGATTTTCTTCCCTTCCATTCGATTTTTCGAAAAAAAGTCTGAATACCAACCGCTACCACATATACAGGATGTACCAGCGAAGTCAGTAGCCATACTTTAGGTGGTTGGGATATCCCATATGATTGCAACAGTGCCCCTAACACAAATCGTTCCACATACACCTTCATCGCAAGCAACAAACAAGCCAACCACCAAAACTCCGGTGATAAAAACGGAAAAATGAATAAGAAAAAAAATCCCATTTGAACTAGCGTTGGGAACAACGCAGCAAGCACGTGGTAGTTGAATCCGTGAGCTCTCCATTTGGATGCCCAACGAATTCGTTGCTGAAACAACTTCCGCCAGTTCTCTATTGGTTCAGTAAATACGAGTGCTTCAGGTTCAGCCTGAAAAGCTATCGCAGAAGGGCCGAAACAAGTATTGATTTTTTTTAACAAAAATTCATCATCTCCTGAAAGTACTTGCTCGTTGCCCGTATATCCCTCCACCTGTTGAAAAGCAGACTTTCGATACAGCATATTGGCAGCACTGCACATCAGCGGCTTTCCTGTGTATATCCCCATTCGCGTCACAAGTCCAATACTTGCCCAATCCACTTGTTGAAATCCGTGGAAAAACCCTCCCTTATCTATACTCATCACAGGTCCTGCCACCAATTGGGTATGCTCCTGCAATCCAAACGCCATAGCTTCAATCCAATTTGTAGAAACTACACAATCGGCATCAGTCGTCAAAATCAGCTCATAAGCACTGTTTTCAAGAGCATAACTGACGGCAGCCTTCTTACCTTCACCTGGATTGGAAAGTAAACGAATCTTGAACTGAGGAAATCTCTCTTGGATTTGTCTAACAATCAGACAACTTTTATCCGTCGAATGATCATCCACACATAAAATCTCAAAAACAGGATACTTATTGGAAAGAATGCTTTCCAAGCACTGATTCAAATGCATCGCTTCATTTCTAAACGGCAAAATAATACTCACAGGTTTATGCTTGCTTGAAAGATGCAATTTGTGCGGAACACTTGCTAGCCGATGCAAGCCTAACAAAAGGAGCTGATAAACTATCCCAAAGAATATGTACAAGGTAAACATGAAATGGCGTAATTTGCAGGAATGAGTAATGTAATCAAAAAACCCGCTTCCGAAAAAATTATTTTAGGTATTGACCCCGGCACAAATGTGATGGGTTATGGCTTAATCTTGGTGGAAGGGAATAAATACAGTCTACTACAGTTTGGAGTGATTCATTTAAAAAAATATACCACTCATGAACTTAAATTAAAAAAAATCTTTGAACGCATCACAGGACTAATCGATGAGTTTCATCCCGATGGAGTTGCATTGGAAGCTCCATTTTATGGCGAAAATATACAATCCATGCTCAAATTGGGAAGAGCACAAGGCGTGGCTATGGCAGCAGCCTTGGCCAGAGAAATTCCTATTGCTGAATATTCCCCCAAAAAAGTCAAACAATCAGTAACCGGAAATGGAAATGCTTCTAAAGAGCAAGTAGCCGAAATGTTGAAGACCCTGCTGCATATTCAGGAATTGCCCAAACTTTTAGATGCCACAGACGCATTGGCGGTAGCACTATGCCATCATTTTCATGCAGGAAGATTGCAGACAAGGGGTAGAACAGGCGGCTGGAAATCCTTTTTACAAGAAAATCCAGACCGTCTTAAATCTTAAAAACTTTTCCCTACGGATAATTGCAGCGTTCTGTTTTTGACATTGAAGTCAAAGTAATTTAGACTAATCAACCCATAATCATAGGCAATTTGTACATTGAAACCTTGAGGTAAGTCCATCCCTACGCCTACCAAAGCAGACAAATCATATCCTCGCAAAATAGCAGTAGTCTGTGAAATGGTACCATCTGGATTTGTTCTTTTTCTTCCAGCAAGTATACTCGCTTGAGGTCCCAAAAATGCATTGAACTGATCCAAAAATTTATAACGGGCTATCACAGGAACACTGAGATAATTGAAATTTTCCGAGATACCTGAGCTTTTTTGATCATTATATCCTTTTTGACTGTAATAAGCCCCAGCTTCCAATACAATGTTTTCCTTCCACTCATAAGCATAATAGGCCCCAAGATGAATCCCCGCACGGTTAGCAAATGCAAACTGATTGATATTGGACACATTTGCCCCTGCACGTACCCCGAACTGAGCATTTGCCTGCATCCCTACCGAAGAAAGTATCAATAGGAGAAGTAGTTTTTTCATGGCTTCTATTGTTTTAATTATTGGTGATTTTGATACTTTTCAAAACGCCCCGAATATACTAGAATCCACGAATGAATCATGCAAAATGATCAGAAAAACTTGAGTTCACTGCTCACGGTTAACTGCTCACTAGTCACCAATCACTTCCCCCTTGATTTTTTGCGAAATTTTCTTTAACTATTCAGGCCAATTAGCCAAACATAAACCCAAACAGCTCATGAAGAACCTCCCCTACTCTTTTCAAACACTAATTCCCCTCCTTATACTAGTCTTGATTTTTGGATGCTCAGAAAGCAGCACAGAGATGACTTTTGACTCCAGCAAACTCAGAAAAGCAAGTCAGGAAGAAGTAGATCAAGTAGTCGAAGCATTTATCATGGCTCAAGATGGTGAAGTAATTGAAATTCCTGCTGGATTTTATGCCATCAAAACCCAACTGATTTTAGACAACAAATCCAATATCACCATCAAAGGTGCTGGAATGGCCGAAACGGTATTATCCTTTCGAGATCTTAGGTCGGGCGGTGAAGGTGTCAAATTGGTTGGAAATAATATTCGTATACAAGATCTTAGCATTGAAGATGCCCCAGGTGATGGCATCAAAAGCCAGCACTGCGACGGAATTACATTTTACCGCATCAATGTCACGTGGACCAACGGAGACAAATCCAAAAATGGCACCTACGCCATCTATCCCGTCCAATGTAAAAATGTACTCATAGATGAATGCATTGCCTCCCATTCCAAGGATGCGGGAATTTATGTAGGACAATCGGAAAATATCATCGTCAGAAATTCATTGGCTTTCGGAAATGTGGCTGGCATCGAAATCGAAAACTCTGATAATGCAGAAGTATATGGGAACACAGCACGGGATAATTCAGGCGGCATTTTGGTATTTAACTTGCCAGGATTACCCAAATCAGATGGAATAGGCACCAAGATCTACGATAATGACATCCTCTCCAATAATCATGTCAATTTTGCCACTCCTATAGGCGAAGATCCCAACGGCAATACGGTAACCATGATTCCTCCCGGTTCGGGAATCGTTTTATTAGCCGCAAAGGATGTGGAAATCTACAACAATCGAATTCACCAAAACAAGACGGTAGGCATTGCTATCGCCAATTACCATGTCACAGGTTTCCCCATGGATGCCGCCAATTGGTCACCTTTTTCAAAAAATATCTACCTACACAGCAATGATTATCAACGCAGCAGAAAGATCCCAGATCTTAGCAAAGAAATGGGACAATTGATATCGGTATACAACGCCCATGGCAAAGGGAAAAGTCAGGATATTGTGTACGATGGATTTTGGGATACATCGGTAGCCTCAAGCATAGAAGAAAATCCTATGAATATTTGTATCAAGGAAGCCTCTATGGACAAACTCCGCTTCACCCTATTTGACCTGTGGGAAGGGGAATCCAATATCAAGTCCTCCAAGGACCATAGTTTCTTCAACTGTTCCCTTAGCATCTCCACTGATGTATCTTCACTAAGTTTAGCCAATTAATATGCGTAGTAGTTATTTCATACCTTTCTATTTTTCCCTGTTGATGGTATTTGCTTGTTCCCAGCCAACAAAAGAACAACATGCGGTAATTGCTTTGCCGGAATTTGTAGACTTTCAAGCACCCGATAAAAATCCAGCTGAATTAAATTTGGATGAATTCCCATTGGCTAAATTATCGGATTACGGTTTTTTCAAAGGAGTCATGCGAAGCCTTACCCCCAATGAAGGCGTATTGTTGTATGAACCCGCTTCTTCCTTATTCACAGATTATGCATTCAAATCCCGATACATTTGGATGCCGGAGGGGACTGCTGCGAGTATTCACACGGATGAGGAAGGCACGATGGATTTTCCCGCGGGAACAGTCATTATCAAAAACTTTTATTACCCCATGGATTTCCGTAAACCCGAGGAAGAGCGTAGAATCATAGAAACTCGCTTGATGGTGAAAGCTAATGAACAATGGGAGGCCTACCCCTATGTTTGGTCAGATGATCAATCCGATGCGCAGCTAAAAGTAATCGGAGGGGAAAAACAAGTGAGTTGGATTGATGAGGAAGGACAAACACAGCTTATCAATTACATCATTCCGAACAAAAATCAATGCAAGAGCTGCCATAACATCCATGAGCAGCTTGCCCCGATAGGAGTAAAAGTCAAGCATTTGAATCATGCCATCACTTTTGAAGATGGTACTCAGAATCAATTGGTCAAATGGGCTGATACAGGCAAACTCAACAACTTCTCACTTGAAAGCACTTACCCCACCATGATCAATTACCAAGACAAAAGCCAATCACTCGAATTGAGAGCCCGAGCCTATTTGGACATCAACTGTGCCCATTGCCATCGGGCAGAAGCACCTGCCAGTACTTCGGGGCTATTTTTGACCTATGAAGAAACAGAACCACTACAATTGGGGATACTCAAAACACCTGTGGCAGCAGGTTTCGGAGCAGGAAGTTTTAAATACGACATTGTCCCCGGCAAAGCCGATGAATCCATCCTCACCTACCGCATGGGTACCAACCAAGTCGGCGCCGCCATGCCCGAAATCGGCAGAGTTACCGTGCATCAAGAAGGATTAGAGCTAATAAAACGATGGATTAACGAGATGTAAATATGTGGATGTGGATAAGGCAGATGGTTGGTTTATTTTAGATCTTAGATTTCAGATTTAATCTGTGCTAATCTGCGAAATCTGTGGACTTTTTAACTTTAGATTTTAGACCTGCCTACCGTAGGGAAGTTTGAGGATTGGAGTAAATGCTAAGCTTTGAGTTGAAATAAAAAAATCTATCCAACATCATCAATCCTATTGATAAAAAAGAAATTAACAATGATCCCTTCGTGTAATCCGTGTCATTCGTGGACTATTCTATTTTAGATTTTAGAAGGCAGATTTCAGATTTATTCTGTGCTAATCTGCGAAATCTGTGGACTTTTAAATTTTAGATTTCAAAATTCGTGAAATTACTAGGCCATGCGCCAACAATAAAAATCTATCCAACATCATCAATCCTATCGATAAAAAAGAAACTAACACTGATCCCTTCGTGTAATCCGTGTCATTCGTGGACTATTCTATTTTAGATTTTGGAAGGTAGATTTCAGATTTAATCTGTGCTAATCTGCGAAATCTGTGGACTTTTTAACTTTAGATTTTAGACCTGCCTACCGCAGGGAGGTTTGAGGATTAGAGTAATTGCTAAGCTTTGAGTTGAAATAAAAAAATCTATACAAACACATCAATCCTATTGATAAAAAAGAAACTAACACTGATCCCTTCGTGTAATCCGTGTCATTCGTGGACTATTCTATTTTAGATTTTAGAAGGTAGATTTCAGATTTATTCTGTGCTAATCTGCGAAATCTGTGGACTTTTTGATTTTAGAATTCGTGTCATTCCTGCCTGCCATTCGTGGACCGCCTAAAAATAATTAACCGCGAAGCAAGCCAAGATTTTGCGCCAAGTACCCAAAACCAACAAAACTTTGTGCCTTCGTGCCTTTGTGGCAAACCATTCCAAAAACAGCGCCTTTGAGCCCCTGTCTTCCGCCAGGCAGGTCTGCGTGAAACAAAAAAACCTCCCCCATTTTCGTGGAAGAGGCCTTTCTTTAGTTCCAATAATTCTTAGAATGTATAACCAACCGAGACAGTAAATCCACGATTGTAGACATCTACATTAGAATTTTTGAACACAGGCTGCATTCCGTAATTGTAAGACGCCTGCACGTTAAAACTTTTCGCTGGATTGAAACCAACACCTACTACCGCACCAAAATCCCTTTCACGAACAGCATTGGTATCGAAACCTACCGTAGATCCAAACAAATCTCCCTCAAATCGGGAAGATTGCAAAAATGATAGCTGTGGACCTGCGAAAACATTAAACGCACTACCTACATACAAACGAGCCAATACAGGTATATCAACATAACCCAACACCGCCCGGGAATTGGCAAAGTCATTATTTTTCGTGCCTCTAATAGAATAGTATACTCCAGGTTCTACCGCCAAAAAAGGTAAAATTGGTACTGTTGCATATAAACCTACACTTAATCCCGTTCTATTGGAATAATCATCATCCTGAATATCCCCACCTCCAAAAGTAGAAAAGTTGACACCTCCACGGACACCTATACCTAATCTGCTCTGATCCTGCGCTTGCACAGCAAGTACACTAAAAACAAATGCACATACTAATAATAACTTTTTCATAGTATAAATAATAGTTGGTTATGACTTATATATATCCAATACCATGCCAACATATAACTTATACTATAAATAAATAAATTATATTTATATCCCAATTAAACTACTACCTTGTCTATGTAGCTAGAGTTCAAAATGCCCAGAGCTCCCATATACTTTAAATCAAATTTGATCGTATCTCCTACTGCATAGCCCTTGGGATTGGTACCTATGTTCAAAACAAGCATATCCGAACTAGCTCCCAAAATTTCCAACTCCCCATCCTCTGCAATCAAGTACTTAGGATCAATATCCAATAATCCAATATCCAAAATAGCGCGGAAAGATGATTTGCCATACAAATCCTCATCAATTTCCAAGACCTCACCCTGGGGATTGGCAGCCAAAACACCCGTAGGTAATAAAGGTTTTTCCTGCATTTCAATGATCTCTGCATACAGCTCAAACACATCCCCATGCATGCCTTCAATCACTTTCTCCTCAAATAGATCCACACCAAAGTATAATGTCTCCCCTATCCTAAAATGATTGACTCCTTTAGGCAATTGCTGATGGAGCATCAAAGGAATCGTTACAGAAGTACCTGCAGAAACCCACGGAATTTTTTTATTAAACTTGAGCTCAATGATCTGTTTGTACAAACTCAATTGGATCAATTTATCGGTGGACGGCATTACTCCATTCAAACAATTCAAATTGGTTCCTAAGCCAATGATTTCAATATTGGGCAGGTCAAAAACCTGTGCATAAAAATCCACTAAATGATCTCCCATCACGCCTTCCCTCAAATCTCCCGTTTCCACCATAATAATGATTTTATGGGTCTTACACTGTTTCACAGCTTCTTCTGAAATCCAGCGGATAGAATTCAGTTCACTATTCAGACTGACATCCGCATAGGTCACCATTTTGGCAACATTACGCTTGGATACAGGCTTGATGTAGACTGTTTGTATTTCCGGATTGAGCTCCTTGATTTTTGCAAGATTACTGATGCGTGAGTCATGAATTTCCCGAACACCCAAATCAATCAACTCTTTCAAAAATTTCCGGTTTCCACAAAACAACTTCGAAACCACTCCCCAAGAGACATCATGCTTTTCAAACATCCCTCGCAAGAATTTAAAATTCTCTGATAGTTTTTGCCTATGTAAAGTCAGATATGCCATTTTTAGTTGTTCGTTTAGTAGTCACTTGTAGTTTACGTTGTACCCTACTTTGTACCAAGTAGGGTTTTGGGTGGTAGAAACGAGAAGCGAGACTTGCCTGCTGCAAGCAGGAGAAGAGAAATTAAACTACAGTCTCGGTCTTGAAAATACTTGACACTTTTTTCATTGTTTTTCTTTTGTCTCCAATGCTTTTGCTTCTTTCTAGATGGATAAATCCCAATCCTTACAGTTTTCAAAGATATATCCCTTTGATTTGATGTGTTTTATAACGTTCCATGATAGTGGGTTAAAACCTACGTATATGAATTAGGAGATACTCATGTTTTCCCAAGTTAAAACCCTGGGTAATGGCTGGAGCTAACTAGTTGATTCTTAATTTTTCTCTTTGGGTACAAATTTTTCAATGCGAATTTTTCTGCGTTTTCCGTGTATTCTGTGAGCTTGGTCTCTTGTTTCTTGATTCTTGGCTCTTGGTTCTACTCTCGTTTCTCGCTTCTCGCTCCTGCTTGAGGCAGGCAAGTCTAAACTCTTCCTTTGGTAAGTCTCATCTCCAAATACTTATTCGTAAACCCTAAAGACTCATACAGTCCTTTGGCAGGGTTATCCGGTTCTACGTGAAGGGCGATATCTCCTTGGGCTAAGTCAATAGCTGTTTGCATTAATTTTTTACCAACGCCTTTTCCCCGTTGAGAGCTGTCAACTGCGATATATACCAGAATATTTTCAGGAATATAGCCAGACATCCCTGTTTTGTTGACGATTACTGCCCCTACTACCGCTTGGTTTTCTCTCGCCATCACTACAAATCCACCTTTATCTACTGCTTGATCCAATGCATAATCCAAACATTTCATGATATGCTCATGCGGATCTCCATATTTTTCTAAGTGAACAAATAGAAAATCTGCAATTTCTTTTTTCTGTAAATAGGTAGCTTGATCCATTGCGGATAGCGTTTCTATACTAGGCATATTTTGTAATTTTATTTTGTTTATAATCTCTATTAAATACACTTACAAGCAAATACATTGCTAAAGAGGCCAATACTCCGAAAAAATTTGGGTCTAAGCCCCATAAAAGCTCCCAACCTAACAAACCCAACCCAGCTGTAACCACCCCTCCTGTCAGCATGGCAAATACAGCAGCCAAGGGATTTCTATGGATAGTAAAGAGTCCAAATAAAATCGGCACCAACAGACCCGACACCATAAATGCATAGCTATACAACATCAAGTCCAATACATTGGTCATGTGTAAGGCTACTACAAGTGCGATTACTCCTAAAATTAAGGTAAATAACTGACTGTACCGAATTTGGGCCTGTTCGGACTTCGGTTGCAACCATGAACCAAAGATATCGGTGCTAAGATTTCCCGATGCTGCCATCAAACAAGAGTCAGCTGTGGATAGCACTGCCGAAAAATAGGCCGCCATCATCAATCCCAAAATGCCCGGCGGTAAAATTGTTCTTAATAGGATTGGTAAACCCATTTCAGGATCCATCACATCCAAATCGATGATCAGCATTCCTTGCTCAAAGGCCACTTTGGACAATAATCCCAAGGATACACCCATAAAAGCCATGATAGGCCACTCAAAAAGACCTGCAATAAACCAGGCTTTCTTGGCTGAGGCTACATCCCTGCTTGCAAATATCCGCTGATATAGGGTCATCCCAATAAACCAAATGGGAATGATGGTAATACCCCAGTTAGCCAAATCCTGCCAGCGAAGATTGGTCAACGAAAAATAAGCATCCGGTAAGGTGGCCTGTATTTGTTCCCAACCACCCACATAAAAGTAGGCTACCGGCAAACCGATAAAAATAAAACCCAGCATTAGAATAATCCACTGTACAGTGTCAGTGTAAATTACAGCCTTTAAGCCTCCTAGCACGGTATAAACCACTGCTATGACACCCATTAAGACCAAGGCCTCTGTCAAACCCAGTGTTAGAAATGTCCCTGAGGCCAATTTTGCACCCGCCAACAACTGAGAAGACGTAAAACCGAGATATCCTATCAACGAGATAATAGCTGCAATAACCCCTACCTTTTTGTCAAATAGATATTCGAAGATCTGAGGAAAGGTGTAAAAGTTTGCAAAAGCAGGATCACTCTTCACTCGAGGAATCAAAAAAACTGCTGCCAACCAGGCGCCCAAAAGCCCTGTAAACAACATCCAACTACCCGAAAGGCCCATTACAAAGCCCAATCCTCCCAACCCAACAGAGAAGCCTCCACCTACATCAGTAGCTACAACGGACAATCCAATATGCCAGCTCCCAATATTCCTTCCTCCTACGTAGTAATCGTCCTGATTTTTATTTTGGCGCATGAAGTAATACCCTACGCCTAACATCAGTACCATGTACCCGACAAATATGCCGAGGTCAATGTAATGCATGTTTTTCTAGATAAAATAAAACAAAATTTTTAATTGATATAATATTTCAAATTTACAAAAATAAAATTTTGTTTAAAAGCATGAAACCGTAAAATAAAACCTTTTCTAAAAACTCGTATCCTTATATTTTTATAGTATTTACATTTCTAGCTCCTAAATTAATGCATTAAAAATCTAGAAATTTTTAACAGAACAACACTTATCTGCAAACTCTTAAGGGAATTACCATTATTCAAGAGAGAATCTAATCACTATCGGATTGTCATCCCTATCCACCTGATTCACATCCACATATCTCAACAGGGGATGATCCTTAGCTAATTTCCCTTCCTCTTTCAATCGGTGATACACACTTGGGAAAATATAGCAATAAAAATAGGAACCGCTAGTAGCTACGATTTTTACTCGAAAATCAGATTGTTTCCCGATTGAAATAATTCGTTCTTCTTCTTTATCAACCAATGCATGATAGTAAAATTCCCCACCTAGAAATTGAAAATAAAGATGCTTTTCAGTTTCTGAGAAATTAGTTAAAAACTTAAAGGAATTGTTGGTTAAAAACTCAACTTCATTTCCACGATAGGACTTCAATTCCTCATTGCTTGGAAAATTTGAAGAAAACAGAAAGTCATACGCAGGCTTGACTCCTTCTTTCGTAAGGCTATACACAGTAGAAGTGCCTAAAATTGGAGACAGCAGGAACTCACCCTCACGAGCAGAAGGATAAAATCGATCATCAATTGGAGCCCCAAACTGAAATGGAATAAAATATTCTACGGTGTCTGATGCTTTCCTAATCAAATGATACTTATTGTATGCTGTGATTTGAATCATGTCCTTTCGCTGCTCCGATGGGATAGGAGTCCATAGGTAATAGACATCATTGATACTCACATGGTGAATGTAATTGATATCCCCTTTTATCCCATCCAAGGAAATAGTTTCCAAAAAATCCAAGCTTATCAAATCAAATACCTGAATGGTTTTCAACTCAAAGATTTCAATGGTGTTCTTTTTAAAATTCACAAACACATCGGTCATATGTTAGGTATTCATTCGGACCTTGACCTTTCTTATCTAAAACACGAAGGATATTCCCATGTTGATCAAAAATGACTGCCTTCCTTAAAGTCAAGTCTATGGTTACAATGATCTGCTCATCCGGTGAAACAAAGACTTTATCCAACCTAGAAAGAATGGATTCATCGGTAGTTTCCAAATAGATAACTTCCTCTACCGTTATAGTAGACGGCCATTGAAATTCAATCTTTGGATCAACACTCAATAAAACCGAAGGGATTTTCTTGCCTAAAAACTCCTCACTTGCCTGTTTTTGAGCACAAGAAATTGTCATGTGCAACAAACAAAAAAATAAAACTAGATTTTTCATGTTGACTTACAATCCTTAAAAATTCAAAAAACACAAAAGCCAGCAATGATGCTGGCTTTTGACTTAATAATTAATTGCTAAATTGTTATACCAACTCTGTATTGCTCACCACAGCAGAGAAATACTCTCTGTTCATACGGGCAATATTGGTAATAGAAATGCCTTTTGGACACTGCGCCTCGCAGGCACCTGTGTTGGTACATGCTCCAAAGCCTTCTGAATCCATTTGAGCTACCATTTTCTCTGCTCTGCGCTTACGCTCTACTTGTCCCTGAGGCAATAAAGCCAGTTGGGAAACTTTCGCAGAAGTAAACAACATGGCAGATGCGTTTTTACAAGCGGCTACGCAAGCTCCGCAACCGATACACTGAGCTGCATCCATCGCTAAGTCTGCGATCGTCTTAGGAATTGGAATCTCATTGGCATCAGGCACACCACCGGTGTTGACGGATACATAACCACCTGCTTGGATGATTCTGTCAAATGCAGAACGGTCTACGACCAAGTCCTTCATCACAGGGAAGGCTTTTGCTCTCCATGGCTCGATCGTGATGGTTTCTCCATCACTGAAGGAACGCATGTGCAATTGGCAAGTAGTGGTCTGTAGTGGCCCGTGGGGATTTCCGTTGATGTACAAGGAACACATCCCACAGATACCTTCTCTACAGTCGTGATCAAAGTGAACTGGATCTTCACCTTTCTCAGATAATTGCTCATTCAATACATCCAACATTTCCAAAAACGACATGTCTTTTGAAATACCGGATACTTTATATTCTTTGAATCCTCCCTTATCGGAATTATTCTTTTGTCTCCAAATTTTTAATGTTAAATTCATGGCTCTTACGAGTTTAAATTGGGTTGATTACTTGTAACTTCTTTGGGTCAACTTCACATTTTCAAACACAAGAGGCTCCTTGTGTAATTCCTCCTCTTGTCCCTCTCCCATGTACTTCCATGCTGCCACGTAAGCATAGTTCTCGTCATCTCTCAAGGCTTCGCCTTCAGGAGTCTGATACTCTTCTCTAAAGTGACCTCCACAGGATTCATTTCTGCTCAAGGCATCATCCACCATCAATTCACCCAATTCGATGAAATCAGCAACTCTGTGAGCTTTTTCCAAGGATTGATTCAATTCATCGCCTCCACCAAGTACATTGACATTGGACCAGAATTCAGCCTTTAAATCTTTGATCATCTGCTTGGCCTTTTTCAAACCTTCTTCATTTCTAGCCATACCACAGTAATTCCACATGATTTTACCTAAGCGCTTGTGGAAATGATCTACTGTCTTTTCTCCTTTGATGGTTAATAACTTTTGGATACGATCCTGAACTTCTTTTTCGGCCTTTTTGAATTCCGGATGATCCGTAGAAACTTTTTCATAAGGCGTTTGAGCCAGATAGTCACCAATAGTGTACGGAATTACAAAATACCCATCCGCCAAGCCTTGCATCAAAGCAGAAGCTCCTAATCTGTTGGCTCCATGATCAGAGAAGTTTGCCTCACCCAACGCATACAAACCTGGTACTGTCGTCATCAAATTATAATCTACCCACAAACCACCCATGGTATAGTGTACCGCAGGATAAATCATCATTGGCATTTCGTAAGGATCTTCACCGGTGATTTGCTTGTACATGTCAAACAAGTTGCCGTATTTTCCTTCGATAGTTTTTCTGCCATCACGCTTGATCGCATCACGGAAATCCAAGAATACAGCCTCACCCGTTTCGTTAACTCCTCTGCCTTCATCGCACACGTATTTCGCATTTCTGGAAGCTACATCACGAGGTACCAAGTTACCAAACGAAGGATATTTTCTTTCCAAGAAATAATCCCTGTCTGATTCAGGAATATCATTGGCTTTGATTTGACCTTTTCTAAGTTTTTCTGCTACTTCTACAGTTGCTGGAACCCATACTCTACCATCATTTCTTAAAGACTCGGACATCAAAGTCAACTTGGACTGATGATCGCCTGATACAGGGATACATGTTGGGTGAATTTGGGTAAAGCAAGGATTTGCCATGTAAGCACCTTTTTTGTGTGCTCTCCAAGCAGCCGTCACATTAGAACCCATCGCATTGGTGGAAAGGAAGAATACGTTACCATATCCACCTGTACATAACAACACTGCGTGAGCACTGTGGGATTCCAAAGCACCTGTGATCAAGTTTCGGGTGATAATACCACGTGCTTTACCATCCACAGTTACCACATCCATCATTTCGGTACGTGGATATAATTTAACCTTACCATTGGCTACTTGCCTAGAAAGTGCAGAATAAGCACCCAACAACAATTGCTGTCCGGTTTGGCCTCTTGCATAGAATGTACGGGAAACCTGTGCGCCACCGAATGAACGGTTGGCCAACAAACCTCCGTACTCTCTTGCAAAGGGTACACCTTGCGCCACACATTGGTCGATGATGCTTACAGATACTTCGGCAAGACGATATACGTTGCCTTCTCTTGCTCTGTAATCACCACCTTTGACGGTATCGTAGAATAGACGATATACGGAATCGCCATCATTTTGATAATTTTTAGCCGCATTGATCCCGCCTTGAGCTGCAATAGAGTGCGCTCTTCTCGGGCTATCTTGAAAACAAAATGCTTTGACATTGTAACCTAACTCTGCAAGGGAAGCCGCCGCAGAAGCACCTGCAAGACCAGTTCCCACTACGATCACTTCATACTTCCTCTTGTTGGCCGGGTTGACCAACTTCACGTTGAACTTATGTTTGGTCCACTTTTCTCCAATGGGACCAGCAGGTATTTTAGAATCCAGTATCATTTTACTATGATTTAATTACTAATCTTCAAACTAATTACTACAAGCTTTGAATATACATGACTATCGGTATCAAAGCGAACAAGGCAGGGATCAAAATGGAAAAACCAGCTCCAACCTTTTGAATCAATGGTGAGTATTTCACATGATTCAAGCCAAGTGTCTGAAATGCACTTGCAAACCCATGGGATAAATGAAAAGCCAAAAAGCCCATAGAAATCACATATACCAACACATAAATAATGTTGGAATAAGACGCAGCTACGATTGCATAGATGTCATCGAAACTTTCTCCATCGATTAAAGTCGTTGGTAGTGTGCCAAACTTGGCTTCGTACCAAAACCCTCTTAAATGCACGATCAAGAAGATTAAAATAACGGTACCCAAAACACCCATGTTTCTGGATGCCCATGTACTGCTTTTTCCTTCTTTACTCATAGCATAACCTACTGGTCTCGACTTTTTATTGTGTTGAGTAAGTAGGATGGAGTAAATAATGTGGATGAGAATGAATGCAAAGTTACCAATAGAAACAACTTTGATGAAAGGATTGTTAGCCATGGTATGTGCATATACATTGAAAGATTCTCCATTGTCAGGTAAGAGTAGCTGCAAATTACCAGCTAAATGCACTACCAAGAACAAAATGAGAAACAAACCGGTTAGAGCCATTAATAATTTACGGCCTAGTGTACTACTTAAGGTTTTTGATACCCAACTCATATGTGTTTTTCTTAAACGTTCGATTGATTTAGTTTAAAACTTTGATGCCAAATTTACATCTGCAAAAATTAGCAAACAAAGCTTATTCAATCGGTTCAACTTATTTTAAAACGTTCTAAATAAGTGTTCAAACAAGTATTTTTTAGGTTTAATTGATACACTTTTAACCAGCTGTTCAATTTTATTGTTTGATAAATACTAAATAAATCATCTCGAAATGGTAATTTTCGTATAAATTAAAAGCTGAAAAAAGAAACTCATGAAAATCAAGGCGCTCTTTTTATTTATTATCCTACTGAATTTCAGTTTTTTAAAGTCTTCCTACGCAACACATATTCGTGCTGGGGAGATTATTGCTGAACGAATTTCTACTCAAACCCTCACCTACAGGATTACAGTCGTGGGTTATACGGATACTCGTTCCAACGTCATTTTTGGCCCTGGAGAAATTAATTTTGGAGATGGAAGAGAGGTGACACTGAACACCGAAGCTGAAATTGCCTTTACAGAACCTTTAGGTAACCAAATTGAGAAAAATACTTTTGTAGTCACCCATACCTATCAAGGACCAGGGCAGTATGTCATTCGATTCCGGGAATTCAACCGGAATGACCGTACACTTAATATGGATAACTCGGTAGATACGCCTTTTTACGTGGAAACCATGATTACGATTGATCCATTTATTGGTATCAATAACTCCCCTGTATTGACTATTCCTCCAGTGGACAATGGCGGTGTTAATATTCGATACATTCACAATCCTGGAGCCTATGACCCGGATGGAGACAGCATTGCCTATTTATTTGATGAAAACACTGTCCGTCCCCGTCAGGCATTCCAACGATTTGTAAACAATTACAGAAGCCCTGCATCTTCAGAATTCAGTTTCAATAGAGAAGACGGAAGTCCCAATCCTTTTATTTCCATGAATAGAGATGGAGATTTAATTTGGGACGCACCAGGTTTGGCGGGTCAGTACAACATTGCCTTCCAGATACAAGAATGGAGAAAAATCGATGGACAATATCGGCTCATTGGGTATGTAGTCCGGGATATGCAGATTATTATTGAAAACACCAATAATAGAAGACCTGAATTGATTTTACCACCTGATCTCTGTGTAGTAGCTGGGACACGTATTGAGGAAATAATCCAAGGAGTGGATCCGGACGGTGACCCCATACGGATAGAAGTATTTGGAGACCCCATTGAAATTAGTCCTAGCGCTACCTATACGCCAGTCAGTGTATTCCAGCCTAGTCCAGGAATCGTAACTTTCAATTGGCAAACTGTTTGTTCTCATGTGCGTGAAAGGGAGTACCAGGTACGTATACGGATTTCAGACCAACCTAGATCAGGGCCATCCCTTGTAGATATCCGAACATGGAATATACGAGTCATTGGTCCACCTCCTGTGGTCGATGATTTAGTACAACAGCAGGGAAGATCTGTGGATATTCGTTGGGACCCTTACACCTGTGCCAATTCAGCGCAAACCATGCAAGTATGGAGACGAATCAATTCCGATCCCTATGAACCTGATTCCTGTGAAACGGGTATTCGTGCTGGATTTGAATTGGTGGGTACTACCAATATGCAAACTTTCAATTTCATTGATACCAATGGAGGAAATGGATTAGCACCTGGCAACACTTATTGCTATCGCTTGGTAGCGGCTTTCCCTCAACCTCGATCGGGAGAAAGCATCGTTTCCGAAGAAATCTGTATTACAATAGATGTCGATGTGCCACTGATTACCAATGTGAGCGTGGAAGCAACAGATCCAGAAAATGGAGAAATTTTCGTCCGCTGGACACCTCCCTATGATATTGATCAGGAGCAATTCCCAGGTCCGTTTAATTACGAATTGATCCGAAGCACAGGGTTTACAGGGAATCAAAATCGTGTTTCTTTATTAACCACGGATGACACTGTTTTCACAGACACTGGACTCAATACAGAAAATCTTGTGTACAATTATCGGGTGATTTTAAGAGAAAACACCACTGTTATTGACAGTTCGAGCAAAGCCTCTTCTGTGCGACTAGAACCTACAATTATCAACGAAGCCATTGAATTGAATTGGACATTTGATGTTCCATGGAATAATTCGGTTGGAGAATTCGCTCATGAAGTTTACAGAAACCGCACAGATCCTTTGGCGCAGGATGCAGATACCTTCACATTGATAGCCGAAGTAAATCCAGTAACAGAAGGTTTCCGCTATTTTGACGATGGTTCTCACAATGGAGTGACACTTCAAAAAGAAATTGAGTATTGCTACTATGTCGTCACCAAAGGAAATTACAATGTAGACATGATAGAATTCCCGCTGGAAAACAAATCGCAAATTATCTGTGCAAGACCAGATGACGATAGGCTACCATGTCCTCCAATCCTTACATTCGAAGGACCCGATTGTGCAGATTTCTTATCTGATAAACCATGTAATTTTAACAATTTTGAACATGAGTTGAGTTGGGAGCCAGATTTCTCGGGTGTTTGCGATGATGAATTGAGCGGCTATCGTTTGTATTTCAGAGACAATGATGGAGATGGCCCATTTGATATGATTCGGACGTTTACCGTGTTTGAATCATCAGCAGTTATCCGGAACCTCCCAACATATAGAGGTTGCTATTACATCACAGCAGTGGATCGATCAGGCAATGAAAGTGAGCCAAGTAATACCGTATGTGTTGATAATTGTCCTAATTACGAGTTGCCGAACGCCTTTACGCCAAATAACGATGGAGTAAATGATACATTCATGGCCTTTGATACACCTTTCATCAGATGCCCACGATTTGTACTTGGGGTGGAAATCTCCATCGTGAATAGATGGGGTGTAGAAATGTTCCGATATAACAGTACCCAATCAGCAGAAAATGATATCTTCATTCGCTGGAACGGGCGTGATAAAAACAACAATGAAGTTCCTGCAGGAACCTATTTCTACGAAGCAACTGTCAATTTCGATGTCTTGGATCCTGCTTTGCGAATGCGTAAGTACAAAGGGACTGTCCAAGTACTTCGATGACAGTTACTGAAAAATTCCATATTGTCCTCTTCGATGGGGTTTGCAATTTGTGTAATAACTCGGTGGATTTCATTATCCGCCGAGATACCAAAAATGTATTTAAAGTTGGCGCAATACAAGATGCGCATACCCAAAGGCTCTTAGAGTCCTTTGAGATACCTGCGGATTATTTGGACTCCTTAATTTACATTCATCAAGATCAGGTGTATTACAAAAGCCGAGGGGCCTTAGAAATTACCCGAAACCTTGGAGGACTTTGGCCAATTTTATATGGATTGATCATCATTCCGGCATTTATCAGAGACCCCATCTACGATTGGATTGCCCGTAACCGCTACCGATGGTTTGGTAAGAAGGAAACATGCAGATTGCCCACATCTGAGGAACGGGCAAAATTCCTTACCGCCGAAGACTTAGAATAATAGAAAAAATAGATAAGCAATAATTAACCACTAAACTTTTTCCACTTATGAAGCTACAGGAAGTATTTGGGAACAATGAGGAATGGATTCAGAAGAAACTTTCCGAAAATCCAGCTTATTTTCATGAACTCTCCAAAGGACAGGAGCCAAAAATTCTTTACATAGGCTGTTCTGATTCCCGTGTGACTGCAGAGGAATTGATGGGCGTTGCTCCGGGGGATGTCTTTGTTCATCGAAATATCGCCAACTTGGTTATTGGCATTGATGTCAATGCCATGGCAGTTTTACATTATGCAGTGGACCATTTAAAAGTGGACCATATTGTCTTATGTGGACATTACTTTTGCGGAGGCGTAAAAGCTGCCATGCAAGCAGCCGATTTGGGTGTATTGAATCCTTGGCTACGAAATATCCGGGATGTGTACAGACTTCATCAAGCCGAGTTAGATGGGATTGAAAATGAAAATGACCGATACAATCGCCTGATCGAGTTAAATGTACAAGAACAATGCATCAACCTCCTCAAAACAGCCACTGTTCAAAAGGCTATTCGCCAAAGAGGTGTGCAAGTACATGGATGGGTTTTTGACGTTTCTACAGGAAAGCTGATAGACTTAAAGATAGATTTCAAAAGCATCCTCTCCAAAATCATGGAAATCTACGATTTGGGAGAGTAGATTAAAGAAGATTGCAATAATCCAGTTCCCCGTTTATTTAAAACATCTGGATAAATTTCGTTATCATATACCTTATTATCAGCGGATTCAGACCTGGCAGGTTTAAAAAACCTGTCAGGGTCTCTCCCTCCTTATTTCAATTTATTTCCACCTTATTTCAACTTTATTTCAACTCAAGCGGTAATCGTATTTCTTGCTAATATCTCAATATCAATCAATATCCAATATCTATTTTAGCCGCAGATCAGCCAGGATATTCACAGATGTTTTTCTGACGCAAATTGGAAGTACACCCCTCACCAATATTTCAATTTATTTCCACCTTATTTCTACTCTATTTCAACCCAATCGGCAATCGTATTTCCGGCTAAGATCTCAATATCAATCAATATCCAATATCTATTTTAGCCGAAAATCAGCCAGGATATTCACAGATGTTTTTCTGACGCAAATTGGAAGTACACCCCTCACCAATATTTCAATTTATTTCCACCTTATTTCTACTTTATTTCAACCCAATCGGCAATCGTATTTCCGGCTAATATCTAAATATCAATCAATATCCAATATCCATCAATATCCCATCAATCCGTTTTTCTTATATTTGCACTTCAATCAACATAAAACTTATGAAGGCATACGTTTTTCCAGGCCAAGGTGCCCAATTCCCAGGAATGGGAAAGGATCTCTATGAAAGCAATGAAGAAGCAAAGGCATTGTTTGAAAAAGCCAATGAAATCCTTGGTTTCAGAATTTCTGATATCATGTTTGAAGGTACAGACGAGGAACTCAAACAAACCAAAGTTACCCAACCTGCTATCTTTTTACACTCGGTGATTTTGGCCAAAACTTCTGCTGACTTCAATCCTGACATGGTAGCTGGCCACTCTTTGGGAGAGTTTTCTGCCTTGGTAGCGAATGGTGTGTTAGCTTTTGAGGATGGTTTGAAATTAGTGTATCAGCGAGCTTTAGCTATGCAGGAAGCATGTGAAATCAATCCATCCGGTATGGCGGCTATTCTTGGGTTGGAAGATGCTAAAGTTGAAGAAATCTGTGCAAGCATGGAAGGAGAGACCGTTGTTGCAGCTAATTACAACTGTCCTGGCCAATTGGTGATTTCCGGTTCCAACAAAGGAATTGAATTGGCTTGTGATGCTATGAAAGCCGCAGGTGCCAAGCGGGCATTGCCATTGCCTGTCGGTGGAGCATTTCACTCTCCCCTAATGGAGCCTGCCAGAGAGAAGTTAGAAAAAGCCATAGCCGCTACTACCTTCCATGAGCCATCCTGCCCTGTTTACCAAAATGTCAGCACTACAGCCGTTACAGATGTTCAGGAAATAAAAAATAACTTGATCGCGCAGTTAACAGCCCCAGTAAAATGGACCCAATCTGTTCAAAATATGGTTGCCGATGGAGCAATAGAATTTATTGAATGTGGCCCTGGCAAGGTGCTGCAAGGCTTGGTTAAGAAAATCCATAAAGAAGCAGAAGTGAGGAGTGTTTGATTTTAGATTTTAGATTTTAAGCCCCGGATGCATGTCTGGGGTTATTTTTTGAATTGGATTGGGTTGGGTCGGATTAGGCTAAAGCCACAACCCTATGGATGGGGAGGTCCCATCAAAATTAAGACAGGGAAAACTCATCAATTGCCTCCTGCTTTAGCTTAAGGCCAAAATAGTCATTCAAATCTTTTTTAGCTTTAGCCAAATACTCAGGAATGGGTTTCCAAATAATCCTCCATCCGATGGCTTGTGAAAAAATAAATAGAAATCAACAACAAGTCTATTAATGGGGCGGTCCTTTCAAAATTGAGACAGGGAAAACTCATCAATTGCCTCCTGCTTTAGCTTAAGACCAAAATAGTCATTCAAATCTTTTTTGGCTTTAGCCAAATACTTAGGAATGGGTTTCCAAATAATCCTCCATCTGATGGCTTGTGAAAAAATAAATAGAAATCAACAACAAGTCTATTAATGGGGCGGTCCTTTCAAAATTGAGACAGGGAAAACTCATCAATTGCCTCCTGCTTTAGCTGGAGGCAATGAATTCTAGGACATCCAAATCATCATTCAATTGCTGGAGTAACTGAACATGGCTTAATTGATGGATGGGATGGATAAAATCAGGCCATACATCAACTAAAGGAACTAAAACAAATTTCCTTTCTGAAATGTAAGGGTGTGGAACTATGAGCTGAGGTTCTTTAATAATCTGATTCCCCAGGTACAAAATATCAATATCCATGGTACGATTACCCCATTTTTGAATTCGTTCCCTGCCCAACGATTGTTCTATAGATTGAATCACTTGGAGAATATACAGAGGTTCCAAATCAGTCTCCAAAATTAATACCTGATTGAGGTAATTCCCTTCTGAAGCCCCTCCCCAAGCGGCAGTTTCGTAGATTTTAGATTCCGAGACGATAGAGCCAAGCTTGAGTTGAAGGTTTTTTTTCGCTTCAACAATTAATTTTTCCCGATCACCCAAATTACCCCCTAAAATCAAAACTAGTTTTTCCATCTACGTGTTACCTAACAAAACATACAACATTAGCAAAAAACCAGTAATTTTAGGCACTTAACTTAAAAACTATGAAATTCTTAGGAAATGTATTAGCCGTCATTGTAGGCTTACTTGTCTTTTCTGTATTGAGCTTTTTTATCTTTGCTGGAATCATTGCAGCCATCTCTGCCTCTGATAGCGAAGTAAAAGTGCGTGAGAACTCGGTCCTTCACTTGAATTTGAACGGTCGGGTTTTGGTAGAGCGAACCAATGCAAATGATCCTGATTTTTCCTCTATCGATTTATTTGGAGGAATCTCTACTGTGGGCCTTTCCAATATCAAAACGGCCGTTTCAGCCGCCAAAAACAATGAAAATATTAAAGGAATATACCTCAGAGCTGGATTTTTCTCTGCAGGACAAGCGGGCTTAAAAGAAATAAGAGATGCCTTGGTCGATTTTAAAGAATCAGGGAAATTTATCATCAGTTATGATGAAGTCTATGGAGAAAGTGGATATTACCTCAGTTCTGTTGCAGATGAAGTGTATATGAACCCATCTGGAATGCTGGAATTTAATGGATTTTCTTCGGAAATCGTATTTTTGAAAGGCATGTTTCAAAAAATTGAAGTAGAACCTGTCGTATTTCGTGTGGGCGATTTCAAAAGTGCTGTGGAGCCATTTTTACTTGACAAAATGAGTGATGAAAATAGGTTACAAACTGAAACATTCTTAGGTGATCTCAATAATTTTGCACTGAAAGAAATCGCCGAAAGCAGGAAAATTTCTTTAGACAAAATCACCGAAATCAATAACCAAATGCTTGTCAGGAAGGTACAGGATGCTCAAGAGTTAAATCTTGTAGACAACTTATGGTACGAAGATCAGGTAATTGATCATATGAAAGAAAAGATGGGTCTAACCGAAGATGATAAAATTAGCTTGACTAACATCACCCGCATGAATGCTGCAGCACCATCCAAAAATAAACTATCCAAAAATAGAATTGCTGTCATCATCGCAGAAGGTGATATCGTGGACGGAAGAGCGGAAGGTTCTATAAGCTCAGAAGTATTCAAAGAGGAAGTTCGCAAAGCAAGAAAAAACGATGACATTAAAGCTGTAGTGATCCGTATCAACTCACCTGGTGGCTCTGCACTTGCTTCCGAAGTAATCTGGAGAGAATTAGAGGAGTGCAGCAAAGTTAAGCCTGTAATTGCCTCAATGGGTGAAGTAGCCGCATCTGGGGGATATTACATCGCCGCTGCTGCTGACACCATTGTAGCCCAACCAAATACCATCACGGGCTCGATTGGAATCTTTGCCTTATGGTTCAATGCACAAGGTTTGCTAAACAATAAATTAGGAATTACAACTGACGTTGCCAAAACTGGTGAGTTTTCTGATTTTTTAAGTGCCGCCCGTAAATTATCAGAAGGCGAAAAAGCCATTTTTCAAAATCAAGTGGAACAAGGATACGATACCTTTTTGAGCCGTGTAGCGTCTGGTAGAAACATGAGCAAAGAAGATGTCATGAAAGTGGCTTCTGGTCGTGTATGGTCAGGTATACGCGCACAAGAAGTGGGTTTAGTAGATATTTTAGGTGGACTAGAAGATGCCGTACAAATTGCCGCAACAAAAGCTGACATCGCTGATGATTTCCGTGTAATCTACTATCCTGAGTCCAAGCCTTGGTTTGAGCGTTTTTTAAATCAATTTACCAGCGACGTTCAATCCTATTACCAAATCAGAAAATACGGGGAATTATACCCCATCATCAAACAGGTTGAAAAAGTCAATCAGTACAAAGGAGTGATGGTACGGTTACCGTATGATATTGAAGTGAAGTAAGCACTTCCACAGACTCAAAAGCCAAGAAGTAAAGTGAAATATGCTCACGCGATATAAATTGATATATGCCTTTCGGCGATATGTTGGGGGCGTGTAGAGAAGAAGATACCTTGCAAAGAACCCTATCTGTGCTAATCTGCAAAATCTGTGGACAGCCCACTTTGCGAGCGTGGCGATCATTCGCTGCGCTCGTTGCGTGAAATAGGAGACGAGCTTGCCTGCCGAGAGGTCGGAGTTTAGACTCAAGACTCAAAAGCCAAGAAGTAAAGTGAAATATGCTCACGCGATATAAATTGATATATGCCTTTCGGCGATGTATTGGGGGCGTGTAGAGAAGAAGATTACTTGCAAAGCATCCTATCTGTGCTAATCTGCAAAATCTGTGGACAGCCCACTTTACGCGCGTGGCGATCAATCGCTGCGCTCGTTGCGTGAAATAAGAGACGAGCTTACCTACCGAGAGGTCGGAATTTAAACTCAATACTCAAAAGCCAAGAAGTAAAGTGAAATATGCTCAAGCGATATATTGGGGCGTGTAGAGCAGAAAATTACTTGCAAAGCGCCCTATCTGTGCTAATCTGCGAAATCTGTGGATACCTTATTTTTGCGAGCGTAGCGATCAATCGTTGCGCTCGTTGCGTGAAATAAGGGCCAGAATGAGCTTTTTTAATATCTTAAGCCATCAAAAATTAAGGGGTCAAGTCTATCCGCACCACATATGCTCGAAGACTTGACCCCACTTAAAATCTGCAAAATCCGTTTTATCTGCGAGAGATCTATTTTTGGAGGAGAATCTCCCAGGCTTCCTGAACCTTACCAGCATCGAGGGCCTCTTTGGCAAGCAAATGCAAGTGATAATGATACCCCTCCTCATCCTGCTGCAATCGCTTTTTTAAATCTTGCAAGGCTGGATTAGAAGATCGGGCTGCAACAGCATCCAACGAAGGAAGCGTTTCCACATTCCCCAACTTACCCAAGTGATTGCCTGTCAGGACTACAGAATGACGAATCCTTTCCGGAATTTGATCAATACCAATCCCTTTGTTGCGGACAGGCTTCTCAATCTCAAACAATGCGGCACCACTTGCTCTACAATACCAATCCCCGCCCATTCTAGCAACAGTATCGATCTTGAAAGGGTCAATTTTTCCCTGCTCGTCAAAAATATGGTCTTGAAAATGCGCTAAAACTACTTCACATATCACTAAATTTCCTGCACCGCCCTCTTCACCAGTAGGAATGACCTGCAGCACCTTGCATTCAAATGCTGCAGGAGCCTCTTTTACTCTTGGTGGCTTAACCATCTCTGATGGCTCTTGGGTAAGGCCAGCCTTTACAAATTCATTGACTCCTTTTTCATATTCAGTACTAGCCAAAGACATTTGTTCCACCATAGCGTAATCCACAATATTGATGACTACCTCTGGTACTTCCAACACATTTTCCAAGCTATGCTTAGAAGTATTGTCTCGAACCCGTCTAGCTGGTGAGAAAATGAGTATAGGGGGATTAGACCCGAAAATATTAAAGAAACTATAAGGACTCAAATTCACGTTGCCTTCATTATCGATTGTACTGGCAAAGGCTATAGGGCGAGGGCTAATAGCCCCCAACAGATATCCATGTAATTCTTGAGTAGTGATTTCTTTTGGGTTGATTGTTTTCATACTATTAATCAATAGAACTAATTTTTTAACAAGTTAGGATGGATTTCGGACTGTATCTACAATCATTTCGGCAGTGCGATCAGAGGCTGATTGGGTACCTATTTTTTCCTTGATCAGATCATAACCTTCGTAGATAGCAGCTTTTATCTGTACATTACTTAGCATAGAATTCAGCTCATTCGTTAATGAATCAACAGAATAATCCTTCTGAATCAACTCCGTTACTATTTTTTTACCGGCAATAAGATTGACCAAGGAAATGAAAGGAACCCGAATCAAATGCTTCCCAATATGATAGGAAATCGCACTAGTACGATAAACCACCACTTGAGGAACGCGAAATAAAGCTGTTTCCAAAGTCGCAGTCCCAGAAGTAACGACAGCTGCAACCGAATGTTTGAGTAAATCATAGGTTTGATCCACTACTAGTCGAATTCCAGCTTCAACCGCAGGTGTATAGAGTTCAGCTTCCAGGTTGGAAACCCCAGCAATAACAAATTGAGCATTTGGGAATTTAGGGACAAGCTCTATCATCATACCCAGCATTGCTTTGACCTCCTGCTTCCTGCTACCAGGAAGCAATGCAATGATGGGTTGATAACTCAACTCGTTTTTTTGAAAGAAAAAAGGATGGCCTTCAAACTTTTGAATTTCGTCCAACAAGGGGTTTCCCACATAAGTTGCTTGAATACCAAAACCTTTAAAAAACTCCTCCTCAAATGGTAGTATACAGTAAACACCATCGGTAATCTTTGCAAGCTTTTTTGCTCGGCCTTGATTCCATGCCCATATCTTGGGAGGAATGTAATAGTGAACTTTTAACCCCAGTTTTTTAGCATGAGCAGCTATTTTTAAATTAAAGCCACCATAGTCTACTAAAATCACTACATCCGGCTTAAAATCTTCCACATCTTTTTTGATTATCGAAAGATAACGAAGGACTTTACGAAAACCCAACAGGACTTCCAAAAAACCCATCACAGCGACTTCTTGATAATGCACTGTGGCATCAAGACCCGCTTCTATGGAATAATTTCCCCCCATACCTCTAAACAGGGAGGTGTCATCTTTTACTCGAATCGCTCTAATTAGGTTTGATGCATGGAGATCACCACTCCGTTCGCCAGAAATCACATAATATTTCATAGTCCAAAGAAAACAAAAAAAGGAGACATCTGTATTGTCTCCTTACGTATTTGCTAAGCGAATCTTACTCCCCGTAGTACTCTACAAAGTTCCGAGGGGTTTCGTAAAGTGTAAGCTTATATAAGCTACCATGAGGGACAATTGCATTCACTGCAGGGTAAAGTATTTTCCAAAACTCCATCACCAAAATCTCACAGCTAGCCATTTTACCTTCCATAAAATCAACATCCAAATTCAGGTTTTTATGATCCACCTTATCAATCACTAGATCTTTGATGATTTTACTTAGATCTTTCAAATCAACAACAAAACCAGTTTCAGGATCAGGAAGGCCTTTGACCGTTACGATTAATTCAAAGTTATGCCCATGCCAGTTGACATTTGCACATGGACCAAATACTTCTTTATTTTTTTCTTCGGACCAATTCGGATTCCAAAGTTTATGTGCAGCGTTAAAATGCTCTTTTCTACAAACGTGTACCATCCCGTTTTTCAATTGAAATGCAAAAGTAAAGAAAAAGTCATGCAATTAATAGCTTCTAAAAAACTTCCTAAAAAATCAGAAACAAAAAAAAGGCTATTCAAGCGTGAACATCTTCAATAGCCTTTATACTTTATTAAAGCGTATTCATCATTGTAATCAACCTACGCACAGCACTTCTATCTTTCAAGTCAAATCCATATTGGTTTTCAAACTTACTGAAGCTTGCATAGTCGTCCCCAAAAATAACCATTAAATCTTTTTTCTTGGTCTTCCAAGGATAGACAACACCATCTTTTACCACATACAATTCTTCCCTATTGAGGAACATTCTTGACCGCTGAGAACCATAAGCTGCATTCGGATCATCACCCATAATTTTATACTTATGATCAATCAAACTGTAGTTCCCATCAACCAGTACTTCTACAAAACGATTGGCACCAACCTTAGGAATATCATATCCAGAACGGAAAACTGAGGCCTGCCCCTGTGACTCCAACACAAAACCTTGAATCATTTTCGGAGAATAAGCCAGCTGATTACCTTCCAACCTATACTCTAACATATGATTGTAAGCATTGAATGCAACCACTAAATTCTTAACAGTATCCTTTTCTGTGAAGATTACTTTGCCCATAGCAAAATCACCCCAATATGGAGTACCCTTGACATCAGGAAACGGATTAGCCATAACAGGCATGCCTGTCCCTGCATCTCTTAACAAACTCAACTGCCCATAACTTTTCTCTGAAAATAGGGCTATCGCAAGTACAACTAGTAAACTTAAACTAAACTTTCTCATATTCAAAACTAAAAAAAAGACCGAATAAATCCGGTCTTTTTAGTAAATAATTTTTGTTAAAATTTTATTAACCTTCAGCAGGTGGGTTCGGACGTGTAATACGTACCTGCACTTGCTTGTATCTCTCACTAGGTTGAATGGTAGCATTACCTTCCAACTCCAATAATAAATCAACAGAACCACCAATTGCACCAGTATTTACAATGTTTACTGTTACAGTTGCAAAAGATGAATTAGCTGGAATTGTTGCAGTACCAGTGATTGTGTAATCAGTACCAGCAACAGCAGTTGTACCTTCAGGAACTACTTTATAAGTGATGACCTCGTCATTCGCTCTGTGAGCACTTACGAAGTTCACTTGCAAATTTACCGAGCCTTGAGTATTAGGAACAGTCACACGTGGGAAAGTCTGACCAGCAACTGGGTTTAACACCACTGCTTGTTGAAACTCTACCAAGGAACCTTCCCATAGGGCGTAGTCTTGCTCTATACAAGAAGAGAAAAACAAGGCTACAACCATTGAAAATATACCAAATATTCTTTTCATAATTTTTTCTAATTAATAGCCTCTATTTTGATTTAAGTTAGTATTACCATCCACTTCTCTTTGAGGGATTGGAGGCAAAATTCTGAAATCATCAAAAGCGATGTTTGCTTTAGGACCTCTACCGTATCTTTTCAGATCAAAGAATCGCTGACCTTCGAAAGCAAACTCCTTAAATCTTTCCAAAAGAATCTCATTCAATAAAGCTTCACCTGCTAAATCAACAGTAGCTACACCTCTTAAACCTTTGAAAGCATTCAATTCAGCTAACGCATCTGCAACATTTCCTAACTGATAATTAGCTTCAGCGCGATTCAAGTGCATTTCAGACTTTCTGATAACTGGAACGTTGTCACCATAAGCGAAACCATTTTTTGAAGCAAATTTAATACATTCAATCTGACGACCTGCGCCACGAATGGAGTTACCTGTGGTGTATAAGAAAGCTCTTACGTCATCATTTCTAGTCACATCCCAGTTATCGTTGTTAGCACCAGCAACATTGTCTACTTGTAATTGAGTCAAACCAAAGAAACCTCTTACTGTTGGATTAGGAATAAAGTCACCCCAACCACCTTGAGCATTTTTACTCGCTCCTAAATTAAGGATGGTAGTAAAAGAAGATTGCAAAGATTCATTCACACCGATAGATTCCGCAGCGATAGCAAAACGTACTTCAAACATAGACTCAGGATGAATATCCGTTCTCCAACCAGCAACATACGCGTCTCCGCCTAAAACAGTACCTACACCCGAATTAAGAGCAAGAGTAGACTCATCTCTGGATTTAGCCCAATCGCCTCTATAAAGCGCAACTCTAGAGAGTAAAGCAGAAGCAGCACCAGAAGAAGCAAACTGAGGCCCTCTTGAAGTTAACAAACGCTTAGCATCTTCTAAATCAGCATAGATTTGATCGTACACTTGTGCAATTGTAGCTCTTGGAGACTGTCTCGCGAAAGCTGCTTGGGATGTAATAACACCCTCTAACACCAATGGAACACCACCTTCATCAACCACACCAGGTTGATAGATTGCAGTAGGCATGTAAGCGTAAATTTTGATCAAGTCAAAGTAGTACAAAGCTCTTAAGAACTTGGCCTCACCTTCCCAACGAGATAGTTGGGCAGTGGTAGCACCTGTTACGCCACCAGCAATACCATCCAAAATAAGGTTGGCTTCGTTGATAGCGAAGTATGAATTAGCCCAATTTCCATGATGAGCTCCCGGGTTATTATTAAACTCCCCAATTAATCGACCAGAGTTATTCGTTGTTTGACCAACATCAGCCAAGGCATCAGAAACAGCAAACATGTTTCTACCATAATTAGCTGTAGCTCTCAAACGTGCGTATACAGAATTTAATGCTGCATCTACTGCATCCGGTGTACCTAAGGCCCCGTCTGCGTCAATGGATTGTCTTGGATCTACCAACAAGGCATCCTCACAAGATGTGAGAAATAATGCACTTGCCACGAAGAAGGACAAAACAATTTTAGATATATAGTTCATTCTTGTCATGTCTAGTATTATTTAGAATCCTATTTGAACACCAAACTGGATGTTTCTTGTCAACGGAGTAGCACCAGTAGCTGCACCAGCGAACTCAGGATCATATCCAGGATAGTCAGAGAAAGTCAACAAGTTTAAGCCCTGAGCGTATACTCTCGCTCTAGACAAACCTAAGCTTCTCAACATAGATGGCTTAAAGTTATAACCTACAGTTAACTGTGCCAAACGGATAAAATCAGCTTTCAATAAAGTGGCAGAGCCAGCATTTCTACTTAAGCTTCGTACTTCGTTTGCATTACCTGCAGCCGTCACATACAATCTTGGCACATGTGTGATTTGACCAGGCTCTGTCCAACGAGCATCATAAACCTCTCTCAAACCATTCAAGGTCAAACGAGTACCCAATTCATTCAAGAAATTGAACTGACCATCAGATACAACCGCTCCATATTCGTACGTAAAGAAAGCAGTTACATCAAACCCTTTAAAAGAGAATGTATTATTGAAACCACCGTAATGAGTAGCTAAGTTAGAGCCTAGATAAACTCTATCAGCAGCCAATGGCAAATAGGTAATGTTTCTATCGATATCAAACCACATTGGACGACCTGTAGCAGGGTTAACACCAGCAAACTCCTGAGTAAACCAAGAACCTGGAGCAGCAACACCATCCGTACCTGGGTTACCCACAGGCTGACCAACTGCTAGACCTGGATTTGCTGGAAGTGCTTCCAAACCATCGTACAAGCTTACAATTCTATTCCAAATTCTGGAGAAGTTAAAGGAAGTAGTCCATTTGAATCCACCTCTATCGATATTGACTGTAGATATCTCGAATTCAATACCCTTATTCTGCAATTCACCAACGTTATTGGATATAGAGCCAAAACCATTTGTCCACAAAATCGGCTGACTTAATAACAAGTCTTTAGTTCTTCTGTCAAATAAATCTAAGGAACCAGTCACTCTGTTTCCAAAGAAACCATAGTCCAAACCAAGGTTGAAAGTTTCGTTAGTTTCCCAACCTAAGTCAAGATTTGCCAAAGATGATGGTCTGATACCAGCCTGACCGCTGTAGTTACCAGCACCGCCATATAGACCTCTAGCTGCAAAGTTTCCAATTTGGTCATTACCTGTACGACCCCAAGAAGCTCTTAATTTTAAGTCTGATATAGTTTCGCTATCTTTCAAGAAACCTTCTTCAACGATATTCCAACCACCTCGAACAGATGGGAACAAACCAAATCTGTTGTTAGCACCGAAACGGGAAGAACCATCGTAACGAGCTGTAGCAGTAAATAAATATTTTTTCTTGTAATCATAGTTAGCTGATCCAAAGAAACCAATTCTTCTGTAACCAGTCCAAAAACCTGTGATTGATTCAGGAGTAGCAGCAGACTGAATAGTTCTGAATTGGAAAGTTGGGAATCCAATACCTGCTCCAGAAACACCTTCTCTAGTTTCAGAAAGGAATTCGCCCCCTAATAAGGCAGATACATTGTGAACATTGTTGAATGTTTTGTTCCAGTTCAATGTCTGTGTAGTAATGAAACGAGTTCTCCAGTCAGACTGAACGGAACTACGTCCAACTACACCAGCTCCATCAGGCGTACGTGGATCACGGTAGTTATCACCTTGCAATAATCTGTAATCCAAACCAAATAAAGATCTGAAAGTTAAGTTATCAGCAATTTTGTAGTTAGCAACAATATTACCTACTACAGTATTTGTTCTTTGCAAACCAGTGTTGAACTCGTTTACAAGAGCAATATTTTGACCTAAAACGCCTGCAATTGCCGTATTGAATGATCCATCTTCATTTCTGATAGGATTATGAGGCAAAATAGCGGAGGAAGAGAACTGAGGTGAACCCAAGAACGCACCATCAACCGCAAAAGGTACATTCTGCTGGAATGTAGATAAGTTGACCGAGGTCTCAATATTCAAACGCTCATTGGCCTGATGACTCAAAGCCATTCTAAAGGTTCCTCTTTCAAAATCCACTGGACGGAAAGAAGACTCCTGATAATTATAAGAACCTGAAAGGAAATATGTGGTTTTCGCATCACCACCAGAAACTGATAGTTCATAGTTCTGCAGATTACCATTACCCATCAATTCTCTTTGCCAGTCATAAGACTCAAGTCCAGCACCGACAGCATCTAGCTCCTCTGGAGAAAGTGTCTGCCAGTTACCTGGAAGTCTACCCATATTAGATAAAGCTCTCGCTCTTGCGATACCGTCACCCCCGTTTGTAAGAGCTTCAGCACGCATGCTGTACCATTCAGGACCGTTCATCACGTCCAAGAATTTGATAGGTTGCGTTTGGCCTGCAAATGCATTGAATTCAAATCTTGCTTTACCTTGCTTACCTCTTTTGGTAGTAATGATTACAACACCGTTAGCCGCTTGAGAACCGTAGATAGCCGCAGAAGCAGCATCTTTCAATATCTCCATAGACTCGATGTCATTAGGGTTCAAGAAGGCCAAAGGGTTAGACTGAGTAAAGGCAGCATTCGATGAGTTGTTCATCTGAACACCATCAATAATAAACAATGGCTCATTACCAGCGTTGATGGAACCTACACCACGAATACGGATGTTTACAGCACCACCTGGAAGACCATTGTTAGATCTTACCTGCACACCAGCAGCACGACCTTGCAATGCACGGTCAAAAGACTGCAATGGAAGGTTCTCGATCAATTCACCTTTTACAGATGAAACTGCACCGGTCACTTCTCTTTTAGGCTGCGTACCATATCCAGTTACTACAAACTCTTCCAAGTTTCTAGTATCTGGCTGAAGTACCGCGTTCACCTGAGAACGGTTACCGATTGTCAACTCCTGAGTTGTGGAACCCACGAAGCTAATCACAAGCACATTGCTGCCTTGTGGAACGTTTAGTGAATACTTACCGTCTAAGTCGGTAGCTGTACCAATAGTGGTACCTTTCACTATGACTGAAGCGCCAGGAATCGGCAGTCCATCCTCACCGGATGTTACCGTTCCAGTCACCACACGTCCTTGTGCAAAAGCGGATGCTGTTGCAAACAAGAGCGCAAGTCCTAGAAGTAAAACTTTCCTCATAATTAGTTTTTTTGGTTTAACGATACCTCAATTTTATCTATTAAGTTGATATTATGCAAAACCATTCAAAAAATTTACACTTAGATGTCGCTGTATTGATTTCAACAAAATTCGGGTTTAATCCTTTAGGTAAAATTAAATTTGTCTTTTGGTTAAAAAATAGAAGACTAAAAACTTCTTAAAAACATATAGACCTGTTATGGAAAAGATAATTTTTTTTTAACAAAACTTAACAATGAAGCAGATTTTCAAAGAAAGACAGGCGTTTTTACGAAAAATGAAAGCGAAAGGTTTTAGTTTTATAATAAAAAACTCTCCAAAACAAGGTTTCGGAGAGTCGGTTATTTGTTTTGTTTGGCCAATTAGTAACCCGGATTTTGAGGAATCGGATCTTGGCTATTATTTACAATCTCATCGATCGGGATAGGCCATACGAAAAGATTGCTCGAATATGGCAATGCATGGTCAGTTGGAATGGCTCTATCAGTTGTGTAGAAATCCAAACTAGTAATTGATCTGGAAGTCGCCTTTGTAGGGATACCAGGCATTCTACCTTCTCCGGAAAGCCTATGAATATCTCCCCACCTTTTACCTTCTGCCAAGAGTTCTATCCTACGCTCATTGAAAATAGCAGTCAAAAGCGCGTCGGTATTAGCAAAGTCTGAAGAAGTAAAGGAAGGCACAGATGCTGGCAATGCACGATCTCTCACAGAATTTAATAACTCTATGGCAACAGATGTATTGCCTAATCTGGCGTTTGCCTCTGCGGCACTCAATACTACTTCTGCATAACGCAAGATAGGGTTAGGGTCCGTACGGTTGATTACATCTGTATATTTAAAGGTATAAATACCCCCGGCATTTCTATCCGTCAATTCAGTTCGTCTCAAATCTTCTGAATGCCAGAAATCTGATCTCCAAATCAATGGACTCACCTTTACAAGTCCTCTAGCACCTCTTGCAGGATTGCCGTACATAGATGGTAGTGCTCCATTTACTCCTGCATTAGACTCTGCGGTATGTACAAAGGAGAAGATATTTTCAGCACTGTTGACTGTTCTGAAAGGAGTCACTGGGCTATCCATCAAAGAGTATGTTCCACCTAATTTAGTAAACTCATCTATCACACCCTGCCAGTTGCCCATATGCAACATCACTCTAGCTTTTAGGCCAATTGCCGCACCTCTACGTACGCGCGCATGGTTGCGGGTCAGCGGTAATAACTCCTCTGCTTCATTTAAATCCGCTAAAATCAATGCATAATCTTCTGCAACAGTAGTTCTACCCAACGTTTCATTTGCAGCAACCAAAGGTACATCATTGATCGCTACCCGTCTATAAGGCACACCCATGGCACTTGGATCTCCCATATAAGGTCTTGAAAAATGTGTCAACAACTCATGATGCCCCAAAGCTCTCAAAAAAAGCATCTCACCTCTTAAGGTATTTCTCACCTCTTGAGTGATTACTCCATTTTCTAAGGCTGCATCCAAGCTTTCCAGTACGATATTCGCTCTATTAATCATTCGATAGATTGAAATCCACATCCCGTTATTATTGGCACTGAAAGGTGTATGGGCAGCAATGTAAGTAATCTCATAAAACAACTGATCATTGTACATATCCTCACCTCTCATATCCCCTTGCTGAACGTTGGCAGCTCCAAAGGGATAACCTCTACCTGCTTGTCCAGCAGATCCTAGGTAAAAACCTTGCTGTGCTGACTCATATACGCCCAGTACCAAGGACTCAACTCTTACAGCTGTTCCAAACGATTCTTCATCTGGAATCAAGTTGGCAGGAGAAAGATCTGTCACATCGCATGAACTGGTCATACCTGCGAATGCGAGTGCAGCAATCCCTAATTTAATATTTCTAAATTGTATCTTTTTCATCTTTGTATCAATTATTGATGTGCATTAAAACCCTACATTCAGACCAATGGAATATGTTCTGAAGATTGGAGTAACGTTCCAGTCAACACCAAACTGTAGCTGTCCAGCAAATTGGTTTGCCTCAGGATCCAAACCTGAATAGTTGGTAAACAAGAAAGGATTTTGAGCCTGTGCAAAGAATCTAGCGCTAGAAATGGCACCTTTAAAGGCACTTTGCAACTTATTGGTTGGTACTGTGTAACCAATAACAATATTCTGAACTCTTAAGAAATCACCTCTTTCTACAAAGCGAGAGTTAGAGGCGGCGGTTAACCACATGTTGGCATCTTGTCCAGAGTACTGTCTTGGAATGTCAGTCTGCTGACCAGATTCAGTCCATCTGTTCAGGACAATGGCATTGTTGTTGGAGAATCCTTGGCCCAACTGCCCTCTCAAGGTTTCATTCATGATGAAGTTACCCCCTGAAAATCTGAAGAACAATTCAGCATCCCAGTTGCCATAGGTGAAGTTGTTGATCCAACCTCCTTGCCAGATTGGTAAGGTATTTCCTAGAAACTCTTGCGTCGGTAATCCAGCTGCGGTTGAGATATTAGCTGGATTAGCAGGGTCAAATGCTCTCCAACCTAAATTTCCTTGCTGCAAGTTGAACTGTACAATATCATCTCCTCTAAAATACATAGGATTTCCATTGGCAGCATTCACACCAGCCCATCTGAAACCGTATAACTGCGCGATCGGTCCACCTACCTCTGTTCTGTTGTAAGTAGATACAATTGGCTGCACTAGGTTGGTTACCTCATTACGGATCAAGGTTAAATTGAAATCCGTATTCCAAGAAAACTTACCTCTTTCAATGACGTTGGTAAACATTCTGAATTCGATTCCTTCATTGAACATGGAACCAACGTTTTGATTGATGGAGTTACCCGGCACACCCAAAGATGGGATGGTAGGAGCACTCAAAATCAAGCCATCAATGTTGTTTCTAAAGACATCTGCGGCAATCGTTACCTTACCAATCGTCATATCCAAACCGACATTAATTTTCTTGGAAGTTTCCCATAATAAACCTCTGTTGGCTATTCTATTGTAACCCAAACCTGCACCAGCACCGCCCAGAACAGGGCTAAATCCTCCAAAAGCTGCAAAAGTTCCAATCTCTGTATTTCCTACTTCCGCATAGGATCCTCTCAATTTAAAGTCAGAGATCAAACCAGAATTAAAGAATGCTTCATCCGAAATTCTCCATCCCAAAGATCCTCCAAAAAACGTACCTCGTTGATTTTCTCTAGCCAAATCAGAAATACCATCATTTCTGATCGTAAAAGATGCTAGGTACTTGCCTTTGTAGCCATAATTGATTCTACTGAAATAAGAATCGAATCCTCTATCTGCAAATCCTCCACCGGAGAACTGATTGTTGTAGGAACCTGAAATCAAATTATCTCTTCTAAAGAAATCATCTGAGAAATCGTTTCCAGACGCCGTAAAATTGTAGAATTGATCATATTGAAATTCCGCACCTAACGTAACATTGAAAATATGATTCTCGGCAAAGATTGCCTGATAGTTTAAGGTATTCTGCCAGTTCCATCGAGTTACTGGGTTGAATGCCATAAATACAGAACCATTCACACTTTGACCATCGCCGTGTCTTGGATCCAACGACTGGAAGTCATCAGCAAGTGTCAAATCTACCCCAATCATGGAGCGGGCGGTCAGACCTTTAGCTAAATCAACCTCACCATAGGTATTTCCTAAAATCCTATGGATTCTATTTCTAAATACGTTGTTGTCCAGTACAAAACCAATATTTGGCAAATTATTATCCGGACCGGCTAAGTTGGTACCGAAGCCAGTTGTACGACCATCTGCTGTCACGTTAAAACCATCAAATCTTGAGTTTGCCGGATCAAATGGGGAAACATTTGGCAATGCCCTAGTGGCATTCAACATGATACCGGAAAGAGAATTAGCACCCTGATTCAATCCGTTGATTTCAGTAAATGAGTAATTCAAGGAAGTACCGATTCGTACGGACTTAGATACGTTGTGATCCACATTTGCTCTAAAAGAATATCTTCTCAAGTCATTTAACTGCAATGCAGACTCCTGCTCCGTGAAACCCATAGAGAAGAAATACTTGGTAGCATCCGAACCACCGGAGATGGAGAGGTTGTGTTGTTGAGTAAAACCTCTTCGCAAGATCAAATCTTGCCAATCCGTATTGACGTCACTTACATTTGCTAGAGGTGCTTGATTAGCATTTGTTCTTCGCTCGTTTGCAATGGTTACAAAATCGTTTCCATTCAATAAATCAAATCTATTTTGAGCCTCATTAAAGCCAATGGATGTATTGTAATTGACCATTGCTTTACCGCTAGAACCTCTTTTAGTAGTGATCAAAATCACGCCATTAGCAGCTCTGGAACCAAAAATCGCCGTAGCCGAACCATCTTTTAATACTTCAAAAGACTCGATGTCTGCCGGATTAATATTAGCTAAGGGGTTAGAGGAATTTACAGCTGATCTATCTGCATCCACCACAGGAACTCCATCAATAACGATCAAAGGGCTGGCACTACCTGTGATGGAGTTTACCCCTCTCACACGGATAATTGGTGCAGCACCAAGCGTACCGTTGGGAGTAGTAATCTGTACACCTGGTGCACGACCTGCCAATTGTGATTCAAAGGAAGGAGTTACCAAGTTTTCGATAGATTTGTTACTGATCGAAGTAACTGAGCCTGTGATGTCTCTACGCTCTTGAGTACCATATCCTACTACGACCACCTCATTGAGTGTCTTCAAGTCTTGCTCTAAGACCACATTCAGCACACTGTTATTTCCGACGCGCATTTCTTTTTGTAGGAATCCCACAAAAGAAAAGACCAAAACCACATCATTTCCACTTGGAATGGATAAAGTGTAGTTACCATCAAAATCTGTCACAGTACCATTGGTGGTACCCTTAATAAGAACATTGACCCCTGGAATGCCTTCAGGTTCCTCCTTGGAGGTAACCTTACCAGAGACAGTTCTACTTTGCGCAAACACTGCTGACGATAGCAATGTCAAAAATGCGGTTACTAGTAAAATCCTCTTCATGTTGTTTTTTTGAGTTTTATCAATCGAGCAATGTTAGGTTAAAGCTTGTTAAATCTCAATTTGTATAAAAAATATTCATACTTTAACATTAACGTAACACTAAAATATTATTTGGAAAACGGGAAGATAATCTCGTAAAAACCATATGCTATTCTATTGCAGACACGAAATACGAAAACACTATAAAAAAGTTTATAAAAAAATTTTATTCCGATATACTGAAAAAAACCAACTTTTATAAAATTTTAATCTTGAATTAACATGACCTTCTTTCTTCAAATGGGAAAAAATATTGCCTAAAAAGAATTTTTTAATATAAAAGCTAAAACCAAATAAAATACTTGATAGGTATATATGAATTTTTTTTATGATTATTCAAATTTTGAAACCTTTCACGAAAACCAAATAAAACTAAAGAACAAAGTTAAACTAGTTATTTAAATAGCTTTCTACTTATTGAATCGAAATAGTAATTCTTCGGTTATATGCGCGATTTTCCACAGTATCATTTGGCCTAACAGGTTCACGATCTCCTTTTCCAACAGGGATTGCCCTCCCCTCTTTTATCCCTTTGCTCACTAAATAATCTCTTACTGCTTCTGCTCTCCGCATGCTGAGCGATTCATTGTATGCAGCCAAGCCTACATTATCTGTATGCCCGTTGATGAAAATAGTTACGGTTGGATTCAATTGCAAGAAATCCACCAAACGCTTCAAGGAAGACATGGATTCGGGCTTTAGTTCATGCTTATCAAAGTCAAAGAAAATATTTTCAAAGACAAACTCTTCTCCCGAAGCGATAGGAATCAATGAAACTTCTAAATTTTCTTTGTTCTTCAGGTTGTCCTTGTCTACGTTGTAGATTTTAGGTAAGAAGCCTTCCTTCTCCACATACAGTCCAGCAAAATCCTTATCTGGATATAACATCATGAATTCACCCGAAGCACCGTCCGCTCTAAACTCGTATAAAGTACTATCATTTCTTAAACTCACAAGAGAGAGCCTTGCATCTATTGGCTCTCCGGTGTTACTGTTGAGTACCTTACCTTGCGTCACAATAAGTTTTTCTCCCAAGGCGATATTCTCAGGAAACTTAAATCTATACAATAAAGACTGCTCCAATGTCTGCTCCTTAAAGCTGCTTTCTGTGTAGTATGCATAATCTCCCTGAGCAGTGATAAACAATGAAAATTGGTCTTGATGATCATTGATGGGGTAACCAATATTTTCAGGTGTTCCAAATTCCCCGTTGACGATACGCGAAGAAAAAATGTCGAGTCCCCCTAACCCTTGATGTCCATTGGAAGCAAAAAATAAAATCTCATTATTGAAATAGATGAAAGGAGAGACTTCATCCATGGGTGTATTGATTATATTCCCCAAATTTCTTGCATCGGACCACGAGCCATCTGCTTTTCTCAGCGTATACCAAATATCATTACCTCCATATCCCCCTCTTCTATTAGAAGAAAAAAACAACATCCTGCCATCTGCCGAAAGAGAGGGCTGAGAATCCCAAGACCTGGAGTTCACATGCCTCCCCATGTTTCTAGGTCGTTGCCATTGACCATTTACCCGGTAAGCAATATACAAATCACAACTACCAAAAGAGTCCGGAGCATCGCAGGAAGTATAAATTAAAATATTTCCATCTGCTGAAATAGTACATGTACCTTCATTATAAGGAGTATTGATTACCTCACTAATTCCCTTAGGCTTGCTCCAACCGACTCCATCATCATCCAGGTATGAAACAAAAATATCTTCTTTTTGAAAATCCTTGATACCATCCCGTTTGGTGAAAAGAATTTTCCTACTGTCAGCAGTGAGAACAGGAAAGTATTGCATACTGAACTCATTCAATGGCTCAGCAAGTCGCTCTTTAGTGATATCCAAGCGATTGTCCAAGACCTTTCGAACAAACCCCATCTGCTCGCTTGCCCTTTTGTAATCAGAAGAATTCAAAAATGTAGAGGAAAAATAGGGTTCAGTCGCATCAAAAACAGAAACTGCACTGGTAAAATCCCCTTTTGCAAGAAGAATGTATGTTTTCAACCAACCAAAATCCGCTTTCACCTGACTGGAAGCCTTTCCTGCACGAGTCTCCCCACGGTTAACCACCTCCAATGCCTCCTCTACCTTTTTTTGGGTCAATAAAACTCTCCCCCATTTCACATATGATTCCAAAAACCCAGCTTCCCGTTGAATAGAAGCCTTATACTTCTCAATTGCCTGGTCATACATGCGCTTTCTGACGAGTTCATCTCCCTCCTGATGCATCTTTATCGCCCGGCTATCAATAATAGAATAGGTTTGGGAGTGAACTGCGAATACTTGCAGGAAAATGTAAAGAAAGAGAAGAAGGGTTTTCATGGGCATCAAGGGATGTCCATAAATTTATGAGTTTGTAGGGATATATTCCAACTTGGATTGGATTTTACGTAATCAATGATGCTTTTTAAGTGAATATCTTGCTTACTCCACTCTGGTTGGAGCAGTTTTTGGCAATTTTCGCGAACCAAAGCAGCATGCTTTTCTGCAAACTGAAAATCAGATGCATGAAAAATTACTACCTTCAATTCATCTGCTTGCTCGTAAATAGATGGATGCGGAGCTTTGAATTTCTTGGGAGAAAAACACACCCAATCAAAATCTCCAGAAAATGAATGAGCACCAGAAGTTTCAATATGGGTTTTAAAACCAGCGGATTTCAAGGCAGTCGTCAACGGACCAAGATCATAAATTAAAGGTTCTCCCCCCGTAATCACTGCTACTCTTCCTGGATACTTTGTTGCTTCTGAAACAATTTCTTCGATCGGAATTACTGGCCATTTGCCTGCTTCCCATGATTCTTTCACGTCGCACCAAACACAACCTACATCACAACCGCCTAACCGGATAAAATAGGCAGGAACTCCGGAGTGGGTTCCTTCTCCTTGAATGGTATAAAAAGCTTCCATTAACGGAAGCGCTGTCCCAGCTTGTACAGCTTCTTGAATTGCTTGCATAGTAATTTTTGATAAAGCGGGTAATCGAACCGCTGGTGGACATTGATTTTAGGGCTGCAAAGGTATAAAAAAAGGACTGATATTCACATCAATCCTTTTTCTTGTTTTCCTCCTGATTATTCCGACCAACTCATAGGATATGCAGGATCTACAAATTCTAATCCCTGTGTGGTGACATGCAGAGGCTTAAATGTATCCAACATCACTGCTAATTCATGCGTTTCCTTGGCTCCAATCGATTTCTCCACAGTCCCAGGGTGCGGGCCATGGGGTAATCCTCCCATGTGAATGGTAAAACTGCCTCGATCTATGCCTTTTCTACTCATAAACTCGCCTTCGGCATAGTACAATACCTCATCCGAGTCTATATTACTATGATTATAAGGAGCAGGGATCGCCAATGGATGATAATCAAATAACCTAGGTACAAATGAACAAATCACAAAGCCCCAGGCTTGAAAGGTCTGATGTACCGGTGGTGGTTGATGAATCCGACCAGTAATCGGTTCAAAATCATGAATTGACAACGCATAAGGATACAAATATCCATCCCAACCAACAATATCCAAGGGGCTGTGTCCATAAGTGTAGGGGTGCAACATCCCTCCCTTTTTGATTTGTACCAAATACTCCCCTTTTTCTGCCTCAGTTACCAATTCCCCTGGTGGGCGGATATCTCGTTCACAGTAAGGTGAATGCTCCAATAACTGTCCAACTTCATTTCTATACCTTTTCACAGTTTCGATAGGACCATGAGACTCTATAATTAGCAAGCGCAAAGGTCCTTCTTCTTTGAATTCGAACCGATAAATGGTCGTTCTTGGGATAACGATGTAATCGCCTTGTCTAACTTCTAATTTTCCAAACTGTGAATATAAAACTCCCTCTCCATCATGCACATAAATCAGTTCATCACCATCTGCATTCTTGAAGTAAAAATCCATTTTCCGCTGCTCCGGCGTACAGATGCCCATCATGCAGTCATTATTCATCATCAACATTTTGCGGGCACTGAGATAATCCCTGCCGGTTATTTCTACACCCGCTGTCTTGAGATGTGTTTGCTTGAGCCCATGCGCTTTGGCCGGCTCCCAAGAATAGGGTGTTGGCTGACCGATTTTAAGTACATTATTCGGGTTATGGATATGGTATAAGTTGGAGTAAATCCCTGAAAAACCTTTGGAGCTCACTAATTCTTCTTTGTATAAAGAACCGTCAGGTTGGCGAAACTGCGTATGCCTTTTGGGTGGTATGTTACCTAATCTATGATAATAAGCCATGTTATTCGGGTTTATAGTTTCTCAAAATTAATTAAAAAACTGTAATGAATGTTTAAAAAAACCTAAGAAAGGAGGGGGATATCACCAAAGGTTCCTATCCTAACCTGCTTTTTTGAGAGATAAAAACTAAGAATCACTATCAACTTTAGTAAACTGTAAAAAACATACATGATCAAGACTGATTATTCAGCTTTCTCTTGATTTCATTGAATGCACCTATTCCGCCCCCTTTTTCCACCTAAATTATCATATAGTTTACAATAAGTACCTTTTCACTACTGAATTTGTGTAAATTTTTCAAATTACTTTAATTTTGAAAGAAAAAGATGAAAATTTTGTTGGTCGAAGATGATCCGATCATTCGCTTGTTAATTTCTTCACAACTAGTAACTAAGGGGAATTTTGTTATCACTGCGAAAAATGGCGTGAATGCCTTAGAGGTATTATTAGATAACCCCAATACAGATATTATTATCACCGATATTATGATGCCCCAAATGGGAGGTGTAGAGTTAGCGAATCAATTATTAAATTCAGAATTTAACCAAATTCCCATCATGGCAATTACTGGTGGGACTTATTTAGAAGAAAATAATGGAAATCCTTCACCTTTTAGAGAGGTCCTACAAAAACCAGTATACATACAGGATCTGATTGACCAAATAAATCATATCATTAACCTTTCAAAAAACTAACTTTTAAACAAGCCTCAAAGTTTAAATCCTTACTGATTCGAAAGTCAATGATTGAATGATTTATCAAGGCTAGCTGAGAGGCTAAATACATCCCTAGACCCAACCCTTGTTGTTCCATTTTTATCCGATCAAATTGCAGAAAGGGTTGGGGGGAAAGGCTGCCTATGTTGGTGAAAACATGTTGTTGATTTCTAAAAATCAATTCATTTTTTTCTATTACGATGCTGATTACACTATTTTCAGGAGAAAATTTCTCAGCATTATCCAGAAGATAGGTAAGAACATCGCTGAAGTGACTACTTGTGAAAACAAACGAAAAATCTTCTTTGGCTACTATTTCTATATTTTTGGAAAAAGTGTGTGTTCTGAGATAATTTTTTAACACTTGATTGATGGAAGCATGCTCCTGTAAACTTGGTTTGATCACATGTAAATTTTGATACCTTCTAAGTTTTTTCAAAGTTCCGTCTAACCTTTTGGATGCTTCTAATGCTTTTGTTGTAAACAAATCAAAGTCCTCTTTTGGTAGCGATTGCCCGGACTCTTTCAATAGTTCCAAAGCCATTATTACTCCCGTTAGAGGTGTTGCCATTTCATGAAAAAACACATTGCGCTGCTCGTTAAAAACAGATTTCAGTTCTTCTGCTTTCAGGCGCGTTCTTTGTTCTTTTTTTTGAAGTGCCGTATTGATGGACGCTAAAAGCTCTTTCGCTCTCACTGGTTTAATCAGGTAATCTTCTGCTCCCCCCTCCATTCCAATACGCTGATCTGAATACTCCATTTTTGCCGTAAGGAAAATAAAAGGTGTCTCCAGCCAGTATTCTTTGGAACGAAAAACTTTTAGGAATTCATATCCATCCATTCTAGGCATTGCAACATCAGAAACTATCAAATCTACAAGTTCCACCTCTAAAATCTTGAGTGCCTCCAAGCCATTCGAAGCCACAATTACTTCATACTCGGCAATTTCTAATATCTCTGCGATATTTTCCTGGAGTTCGAATTCATCCTCTACCAATAATATTTTTTTATTCATATGGAATCAATAAGGTAAAAGCAGACCCTTCATTTTCTTTACTTTTGAATTGAATATCAATCCCTATCCGATCAGCAAAGTCTTTGACGATATTTAATCCCAAACCAGTGCCTTTAATTGTACTTACATTTTTAGCGCGAAAAAAAGAGTCGAATATGTATTTTTGTTCACTCTTTGGAATACCAATACCAAAGTCTTTTATCGTCAAAAACACATGCTTCTCATCATTTGACAAGATTACTTGAGGGTCTTTTGGTCCCTTAGAATATTTAAATGCATTGTCAATAAGATTTGATACAATATGAGACAACCAAATTGGGTCAGTAGTTAATTCAATCTCTTGTTGCATCTTATTAATTTTTAATGTTCGCTCAGGAGGGACTGGATAGTTGTCTACAAGGTTACCAAGAAATGACTGAATCGCGATAGGCTGCTTGGAGACAATGATTTTGTTTTGACTACTTTTTCCTATCAACAGCAAATCAGCAATAACCTTAGAAAGCCTTTCTACCTGAAGGGAGATTCGAGAAAAATGAAGCGAAAACTTATCTTTTACTTTATTCGATATTTCTTCATTTTCCAAAAACATTTCCATGATTTCTACACTGCTTTGTACAGTGGCCAACGGGGTTCTAAACTCATGAGACGTCATGGAAATAAATCGGGTTTTCATTTGATTTAATTCTTGTTCGCGCGCCAGTGTTTCTTTTAGCTCTATTAGCATTTTTTCCCGCTGAGTAACATCCCTGGAGGTTGCCAAATAAGAATACACTTCCCCACTTTCATTCATCAAAGGACTCATTAAAATTTCTAAATAAATTTCTTCCCCTGTTAATAGATGGAAATGTGGAACAACAAACTTTTCCGTTTGCATAGATAATTCAGGCTGATTTTCTTTCACCCCAAACACCTCAGATGGTTTTTTCCCAATAATATCATCTGGAGATGCCCCCAATACTTTTTTTATGGAAGGTGAAACATAGACAAACCTCATTTGCAGGTCATGCAAGGCTATAATATCTCCTGTGTTTTCAGATACAAGTTTATACTTTTCATCACTTATTCGTTGAAGCTCTTCTGCTTTTTTGCGGGCTCTGTTGATTCGGATAGCACTAATAAGATTGGCATATCCTGAAATCAAGGGTTGTAAAAAAGAAACATCTTCTTCCGTATAGTCCGTTTCCTTATTGGCAAAACCCATCATTCCTATAAATTTACCTGCCTTTTTTACGGGGATTCCTAAAAACCTTTTTAAAGGTGGATGTCCCTTCGGGAGCATTCCACTGGCTCTTGGATCAGTAGCCACATCATTGGCCAATACAACTTCACCTGTGCGCAGTGTGTAACCAAAAAGCGTATCTAAATTTCTAAACTCAATACCTCCTCTGTAATTTTTCTTAAAGAACTCTTTTGAATCCTCATCCCAAGCGATATTTGTAAGGGTATGAGTTACCAAGTAAGGTTGCCCTGCATCGAAAAAAACCTCTCCAATAAATCCAAATTTACTTCCTGTAATTTGTAAAATTTGGTCTAAAAAAACCTCTAGCGGCGATTGAAAATCATTTTCAACAAAAAAACTCAAGTGTGCCTCATTTACTGCTTGTAGCAGTTCATTGAGGCGTTGCTGACTACGCTGACTCTCCTGCAATTCCAACATCATTTCCTTTTGTTGATGGATATTGAATACAGTTCCAGTTATGCCTTGAATTTTCCCATTCTCTTTTTTTAAGAGTTTTGCATACACTTTTACCCAAATACGCTGCCCATTTTTATGAATGAGCTTTAACTCCAACATATCTTCTAGCGTAATGCCATTGATGAGATTGTCGAGCCTTTGTTGAATTTCAACCCAATACTCAGACTCGTAAAAATCAAAAGTCTGCTTACCTACACTTTCCTCCACCGTGTAACCTGATAATTTTTCCCAAACAGGATTGAGGTACTTAATTGTTCCTTCTAGATCTAACCGAAAAACAACATCATTCATATTGTTTATCAGATCATAGAACGATTTGCGGCTTCTTAGTAGTTTTCGGTGCTGCAAATCATTTAAAATCTTAACCCCCAAAGTAGCTGCTAATGCATGTAAGGAAGAAACCTGATCATTTGTAAATAATTCTTCTTTTGAGCAATTATCAAAACCAATGTAGCCCCAAAAGTAGGATCCGGAAAATATAGGAATAAAAAGGTAAGATAAGATTCCCTGCGCTACCATTGCCTCATAAAACTCTCCATTTTTAGTATCCTTGACCAAGGCATTGATCACCCGATTGGTACGAAGATCTGTTTCAATGTCTGAAAACAAACTCCACGGTAGTTCTTGTAAATAATCAAAATCAAGCTGAGGAGTCACACCAGGAGCACACCATTCATAGGTATAAGTCATGCAGGGCTCTCCTAAATCATTTAAATGATTTTTAAAAATGTAAATCCTATCCACTTTGGTCGCCTGACCTAGGTTAGCAATAATCTTAGGAATCGCCTTTGACGGTCTTGAATTATTTTCTAATTCAAAATAGGATTCACCAATTGCTCTTAAAATTGCAGCATTTGAATACATAGCCTCTAAAGATTTACAAATAAAACTCTTTTGATTTGTAAAAAATATCATTTAATTTACCTAAAGGGACACTTCATTGCCCGAATTGTAACGAATGACTTTATTTTGATCGACCCTAGAAAATACCCGTATTAGATGCTTATTCATATCATAGATGACAGTAAGGGCTACCTTGCGTTATTAACGGAACTAATTACTGAAATTGACCCAACTATTGTTATTACTACAAGTAGCAATGGACAAGAAGCTTTGGAGCATTTAAGTACTTGTAGAAATCGTGATCGCAGTGAATACCCTCATGGAATATTATTGGATTTAAATATGCCTGTAATGAACGGGATTGAGTTTTTGGACCGAATCAAAACATGGGAAGAGTTTATAGATATCCCGATCATAGTTTTGACTACATCGAGCGATTCAATTGACATTCAAAAGTCCTATAAAAATAACTGTACCGCATTTTTCACTAAACCTGAAGATGCCTACGAAACCTCCGAGATGTTACAATTAATTACAGAATTCATTGAAATCCACTGGAAAAAAATTAAGCCCTGATCAAAAGACAGCGTACCCTATTCGATGAGATATCAGTTCATTACTTAATACAAACAAATAGTTTACAAAACGATCATAATTATTTAGCATATCAGGTAAATAAATGTTATTTGAAAAAAATGATGAGATGAAAAAAATTCTTTTGGTCGAAGACGAAAAAGAACTAGGGGAAAATATCAGAGACCTTCTTCAAGCTTTGGGTTACATCGTGGTGGGCATATTTGATAAAGGATCTACTGTGATTGACTTTTTAGAAAAAAATCCTGTAGACTTGATTTTAATGGACGTGATGATTAAAGGTGATTTAGACGGTATTCAACTCACGGAAAAAATAAAGTCAATTTATGACATCCCCATCATTTTTTTAACTGCGTTTTCTGATCAAAATGTTCTAGAACGCATATCCAATGGGAAGTATGAAGGGTATCTACTTAAGCCATTTAGTTTGCAATCCCTCAAATCAGCAGTTTATTTGGGACTGAATAAAAAGCCTAAGGATGAAACACAAGAAAATCATTTAAAATCCGCCATTAAAGTACGAGACAAAGGATACGTTATACATCTACCCTACCATGATATTCTGTTCATTGAAGCAGATGGGCTTTACTGCAAAATTATCACCTTGGAAAAAACCTACGTTGTTCGAGGTATTTTAAAGGATATTCTCAATGGGCTAGATGACAAGAAATTTATCCGTGTTCATAAGTCTTTTTGTATAAATGTGGATAAAATCCACTCTTTGAATGCTAAGGAATTACTTATTGGCACTTTTGTGATCCCTATACGCAGAGGGTTTTATAAAGAACTTTTAGAATTGATAAAACGCTAAATTTCCTCTAACCTCAATAGAAACTAGGTTAGTAAATTAGAAGACCTTCACCTTACAATACTACCACATCAAACCATTCCCATTTCCAAAGAGAGAATAGGTCAACATGAATTCATGCGTAGTATTGGGTAAAAGATAAGCCTGTAACATGGGCATTTCATAGATATAGCCAACTCTGACTTTGTCTAATACTAAGCCTAACTGAAAACTATTCGCATAATTGACACGGTGACCTGCCCCTAACCAAATACGCTTCATCATCAAAACTTTAAAATTCAATTCTATGTTATCTGGCAAATCGTTCTGACCACGATACATGGCGTTTGTAGCAATCATTAAGTTTTCTGTCAATTCACTACGATACCCCGCTTGCATGATCAATACTCGCGGTTTGCGCTCCATAAATACATCTCCACTGTTGATTTGACCTACGTTAACATTATGTACAGCTGTTGAAACATAGTAGTTGTAATGAGTCAAAGCTAACCCCAAGTTAAAATCCAAAATCTGCATATCGGCAAAACTATTGGCATACTTCCCTAATATGGGATCCATCGCTTCTGCCATAGTAAATCGAGTTCCATCCAACTGAACGACATTATAATTAATCCCTGCACCTAAACGTAAGTTGTGCGATTGACTTATTTGAATACGAGATGCATAGCTTAGTATAAGTTCAGTTTCATTAAAAGAACCATACTGATCATGAAACATATTGACTCCTAAGGCATTTTTACCAAGCAATCCAGGATCTGTAGCACCTGAAAGCTCACCAAAATCCACTTCGCCTGATATAAAATAAGTCATGGGCGCTCCTTCCCAACCGACCCACTGATTTCTGACAAAACCTCGGATCATGGAGCCTTCATACCCTGTCAATGCTGGATTATAATAGCTCTGTAAATGGCTGAATTGACTGATATACTTGCGACTCTGTGCAAAGAGAGGTGTGCTCAGGCCTATGCTTAGTAAGAATATAATGATCTTTTTCATAAATTTCTATTTTAAAGGTAAAGGTCAAAGGTGAATGGTGAATGGTAAAAGGAGAGTTACTCCTTTTACCATTTTCCCTCTTTTCTATTTTCTAATTAAATTCAACATACCTCTTCTAGTCTCTCCTGTTTCTCCAACTACAACTGTCCAGAAATAAGTACCTACGGCCATTTCTTTTCCTTTGAAAGTACCATCCCATCCTTTATCTGGATTATTCGTGATAAATACTTCAAGTCCATTTCTTTCAAATACTCGAATGGTCACTCCTCGGTAGAATCTGAGTTCAGGTATTCCCCATGTATCATTGATTCCATCTCCATTTGGTGAGAAGGTATTGTATACCATGATATCAGCAACAGATTTTCGAATTCGTTTGATTTCAAATACTTTTTCTAAGCGATTACCATCTCTGTCATCTACCCAAACGGTCACAAAGAAGCTGTTTCTTCCTTCAACTTGATCTGCGCTGCTCCAGAAAAGCATGCTGTCAATGATTTCAAAGTACTGATTATCACTTCTATTCTCTGCAAGGCTGATTATATGTGTATGATCAAAATCATCCACTACTCTGAAGCCACCAATATGGATAAAGAACTGCTTGGTCGATCCCTCAAACGAATTATTGCTCAGAATCAAATCACTAGGAATAGGTTTTGGCAATACAATCAACTTCATCTCAGCAAGTAATCCATTTTCATTGAGAAGACCTTCTGGCAATGCAACAGTACCTGCGATTGTATAAGAGCCTCGGGCTAATAGATTGACGTTGCTCAGATCCCAAGTGACTCCAAACTCAAGGAACCTTCCATCCACTGTCATGATAATGACTGTTGCAGGCAATTCAGGATTGGTATTCCATGCTGTTTCTACATCCTCTGGACTGATAATCGCCTCCAAGGAAGCATACATGATTTCGAACAGGTCACTTGAAAATTCAATGGTATAATTGATACCTGCATTCAGGCTTCCTATCAAAATTCTGTAAGTTCCGACTGCTTCTCCCTGCTCCCTAATTAGGGAACCTGAAATAATTTCAAGTGTATCATCTGCCATAAATCCGTTAGCAACAAAGGTTAATTCAGGATCCTCTGTTCCGAAGATCTTGGACTGCCCCTCATTCACACGAACAGTCAATTGTGCAGGTGTGATTTCCAACTCTCCTGCTGCCAACGTGATCTCGTAGTTCGCATCTAATCCACCTGTCAAGGTGATTGGATAAGTGCCTACTCCTGAACTTGCTGTCGCTGTCGTTGCTATACTTGGCTCGGTAGCTACTTTCTCGTCTCCATTTACCAATCCTGTGTAAGTGAAAGTCAATGTTGGATTCAATTCCCCGTAAACTTTGCTTTGGTTATCTGCACTGATGGTTACTGAAGCCTTGGTGATTTCCAATTCTCCTGCTGCCAACGTGATCTCGTAGTTCGCATCTGAGCCACCTGTTAAGGTGATTGGATAAGTACCTACTCCTGAACTTGCTGTCGCTGTCGTTGCAATACTTGGCTCGGTGCTTACTTCGGTATCGCCGTTCACCAAACCAGTGTAAGTGAAGGTCAATGTTGGATTAGCTTCTCCGTAAACTTTGCTTTGGTTATCTGCACTGATGGTTACTGAAGCCTTGGTGATTTCCAACTCTCCTGCTGCCAACGTGATCTCATAGTTCGCATCTGATCCGCCTGTCAAGGTAATTGGATAAGTACCTACTCCTGAACTTGCTGTTGCAGTTGTTGCTATGCTTGGCTCGGTAGCTACTTTTTCGTCACCATTCACCAAACCTGTGTACGTGAAGGTCAATACTGGATTAGCTTCCCCGTAAACTTTGCTTTGGTTATCTGCACTGATGGTTACTGAAGCTTTGGTGATTTCCAACTCTCCTGCTGCCAACGTGATCTCGTAGTTCGCATCTGAGCCACCGGTTAAGGTGATTGGATAAGTACCTACTCCTGAACTTGCTGTCGCTGTCGTTGCAATGCTTGGCTCGGTGCTTACTTCGGTATCGCCGTTCACCAATCCTGTGTACGTGAAGGTCAATGTTGGATTCACTTCCCCGTAAACTTTGCTTTGGTTATCTGCACTGATGGTTACTGAAGCCTTGGTGATTTCCAATTCTCCTGCTGCCAACGTGATCTCATAGTTCGCATCTGAGCCACCGGTTAAGGTGATTGGATAAGTGCCTACTCCTGAACTTGCTGTCGCTGTCGTTGCTATACTTGGTTCGGTGCTTACTTTGGTATCGCCGTTCACCAAACCTGTGTAAGTAAAGGTCAACGTTGGATTTTCTTCGCCGTAAACTTTGCTTTGATTATCTGCAGTGATGGTTACTGAAGCCTTGGTGATTTCCAACTCTCCTGCTGCCAACGTGATCTCGTAGTTCGCATCTGAGCCACCTGTTAAGGTGATTGGATAAGTACCTACTCCTGAACTTGCTGTTGCAGTCGTTGAAATGCTTGGCTCGGCAGCTACTTTCTCGTCTCCGTTCACCAACCCTGTGTAAGTGAAAGTCAATACTGGATTAGCTTCTCCGTAAACTTTGTTTTGGTTATCTGCTGTGATGGTTACTGAAGCCTTGGTGATTTCCAATTCTCCTGCTGCCAACGTGATCTCGTAGTTCGCATCTAATCCACCTGTCAAGGTGATTGGATAAGTGCCTACTTCTGAACTTGCTGTCGCTGTCGTTGAAATGCTTGGCTCGGTGCTTACTTCGGTATCCCCGTTCACCAATCCTGTGTAAGTGAAGGTCAATACTGGATTCACTTCCCCGTAAACTTTGCTTTGGTTATCTGCACTGATGGTTACTGAAGCCTTGGTGATTTCCAACTCTCCTGCTGCCAACGTGATCTCGTAGTTCGCATCTAATCCACCTGTTAAGGTGATTGGATAAGTACCTACTCCTGAACTTGCTGTCGCTGTCGTTGCTATGCTTGGCTCGGTAGCTACTTTCTCGTCTCCGTTCACCAAACCTGTGTACGTGAAGGTCAATACTGGATTAGCTTCTCCGTAAACTTTGCTTTGGTTATCTGCACTGATGGTTACTGAAGCTTTGGTGATTTCCAATTCTCCTGCTGCCAACGTGATCTCATAGTTCGCATCTGAGCCACCGGTCAAGGTAATTGGATAAGTACCTACTCCTGAACTTGCTGTCGCTGTCGTTGCTATGCTTGGCTCGGTGCTTACTTCGGTATCACCGTTCACCAAACCTGTGTAAGTAAAGGTCAACGTTGGATTCACTTCTCCGTAAACTTTGCTTTGGTTATCTGCACTGATGGTTACTGAAGCCTTGGTAATTTCCAATTCTCCTGCTGCCAATGTGATCTCGTAGTTCGCATCTGAGCCGCCTGTCAAGGTAATTGGATAAGTACCTACTCCTGAACTTGCTGTCGCTGTCGTTACAATACCTGGCTCGGCAGCTACTTTCTCGTCACCGTTCACCAAACCTGTGTACGTGAAGGTCAATACTGGATTAGCTTCTCCGTAAACTTTGCTTTGGTTATCTGCACTGATGGTTACTGAAGCCTTGGTGATTTCCAATTCTCCTGCTGCCAACGTGATCTCGTAGTTCGCATCTGATCCGCCTGTCAAGGTAATTGGATAAGTACCTACTCCTGAACTTGCTGTCGCTGTCGTTGCTATACTTGGTTCGGTGCTTACTTTGGTATCGCCGTTCACCAAACCTGTGTAAGTAAAGGTCAACGTTGGATTTTCTTCGCCGTAAACTTTGCTTTGATTATCTGCAGTGATGGTTACTGAAGCCTTGGTGATTTCCAACTCTCCTGCTGCCAACGTGATCTCGTAGTTCGCATCTGAGCCACCTGTTAAGGTGATTGGATAAGTACCTACTCCTGAACTTGCTGTTGCAGTCGTTGAAATGCTTGGCTCGGCAGCTACTTTCTCGTCTCCGTTCACCAACCCTGTGTAAGTGAAAGTCAATACTGGATTAGCTTCTCCGTAAACTTTGTTTTGGTTATCTGCTGTGATGGTTACTGAAGCCTTGGTGATTTCCAATTCTCCTGCTGCCAACGTGATCTCGTAGTTCGCATCTAATCCACCTGTTAAGGTGATTGGATAAGTGCCTACTCCTGAACTTGCTGTCGCGGTCGTTGAAATGCTTGGCTCGGTGCTTACTTCGGTATCCCCGTTCACCAATCCTGTGTAAGTGAAGGTCAATACTGGATTCACTTCCCCGTAAACTTTGCTTTGGTTATCTGCACTGATGGTTACTGAAGCCTTGGTGATTTCCAACTCTCCTGCTGCCAACGTGATCTCGTAGTTCGCATCTAATCCACCTGTTAAGGTGATTGGATAAGTACCTACTCCTGAACTTGCTGTCGCTGTCGTTGCTATGCTTGGCTCGGTAGCTACTTTCTCGTCTCCGTTCACCAAACCTGTGTACGTGAAGGTCAATACTGGATTAGCTTCTCCGTAAACTTTGCTTTGGTTATCTGCACTGATGGTTACTGAAGCTTTGGTGATTTCCAATTCTCCTGCTGCCAACGTGATCTCGTAGTTCGCATCTGAGCCACCTGTCAAGGTGATTGGATAAGTGCCTACTCCTGAACTTGCTGTCGCGGTCGTTGCAATACTTGGCTCGGTGCTTACTTCGGTATCACCGTTCACCAACCCTGTGTACGTGAAGGTCAATACTGGATTAGCTTCTCCGTAAACTTTGTTTTGGTTATCTGCTGTGATGGTTACTGAAGCCCTGGTGATTTCCAATTCTCCTGCTGCCAATGTGATCTCGTAGTTCGCATCTGAGCCACCTGTTAAGATGATTGGATAAGTCCCTACTCCTGAACTTGCTGTCGCTGTCGTTGCTATGCTTGGCTCGGTGCTTACTTCGGTATCGCCGTTCACCAATCCTGTGTAAGTAAAGGTCAATGTTGGATTCACTTCCCCGTAAACTTTGCTTTGATTATCTGCACTGATGGTTACTGAAGCCTTGGTGATTTCCAACTCTCCTGCTGCCAACGTGATCTCGTAGTTCGCATCTGAGCCACCTGTTAAGGTGATTGGATAAGTACCTACTCCTGAACTTGCTGTTGCAGTCGTTGCTATGCTTGGCTCGGTAGCTACTTTCTCGTCTCCATTTACCAATCCTGTGTACGTGAAGGTCAATACTGGATTAGCTTCTCCGTAAACTTTGCTTTGGTTATCTGCACTGATGGTTACTGAAGCCTTGGTGATTTCCAACTCTCCTGCTGCCAATGTGATCTCGTAGTTCGCATCTGAGCCACCTGTTAAGGTGATTGGATAAGTACCTACTCCTGAACTTGCTGTCGCTGTCGTTGCTATGCTTGGCTCGGTAGCTACTTTCTCGTCTCCGTTCACCAAACCTGTGTACGTGAAGGTCAACGTTGGATTCACTTCCCCGTAAACTTTGCTTTGGTTATCTGCACTGATGGTTACTGAAGCCTTGGTGATTTCCAACTCTCCTGCTGCCAACGTGATCTCGTAGTTCGCATCTAATCCACCTGTTAAGGTGATTGGATAAGTGCCTACTCCTGAACTTGCTGTCGCTGTCGTTGAAATGCTTGGCTCGGTGCTTACTTCGGTATCCCCGTTCACCAATCCTGTGTAAGTAAAGGTCAATGTTGGATTCACTTCCCCGTAAACTTTGCTTTGGTTATCTGCACTGATGGTTACTGAAGCCTTGGTGATTTCCAACTCTCCTGCTGCCAACGTGATCTCGTAGTTCGCATCTGAGCCACCTGTCAAGGTAATTGGATAAGTACCTACTCCTGAACTTGCTGTCGCTGTCGTTGCTATGCTTGGCTCGGTAGCTATTTTCTCGTCTCCGTTCACCAATCCTGTGTACGTGAAGGTCAATACTGGATTAGCTTCTCCGTAAACTTTGTTTTGGTTATCTGCACTGATGGTTACTGAAGCCTTGGTGATTTCCAACTCTCCTGCTGCCAACGTGATCTCATAGTTCGCATCTGAGCCACCGGTTAAGGTGATTGGATAAGTACCTACTCCTGAACTTACTGTTGCAGTCGTTGCAATGCTTGGCTCGGTAGCTACTTTCTCGTCACCATTCACCAAACCTGTGTAAGTGAAAGTCAATGTTGGATTCAGTTCCCCGTAAACTTTGCTTTGGTTATCTGCAGTGATGGTTACTGAAGCTTTGGTGATTTCCAACTCTCCTGCTGCCAACGTGATCTCATAGTTCGCATCTAATCCACCTGTTAAGGTGATTGGATAAGTGCCTACTCCTGAACTTGCTGTCGCGGTCGTTGCTATACTTGGCTCGGTGCTTACTTCGGTATCGCCGTTCACCAATCCTGTGTAAGTAAAGGTCAATACTGGATTAGCTTCTCCGTAAACTTTGCTTTGGTTATCTGCACTGATGGTTACTGAAGCCTTGGTGATTTCCAACTCTCCTGCTGACAACGTGATCTCGTAGTTCGCATCTGAGCCACCGGTTAAGTTGATTGGATAAGTGCCTACTCCTGAACTTGCTGTCGCTGTCGTTGCTACACTTGGTTCGGTGCTTACTTCGGTATCGCCGTTCACCAATCCTGTGTACGTGAAGGTCAATACTGGATTAGCTTCTCCGTAAACTTTGCTTTGGTTATCTGCACTGATGGTTACTGAAGCTTTGGTGATTTCCAACTCTCCTGCTGCCAACGTGATCTCGTAGTTCGCATCTGAGCCACCTGTCAAGGTAATTGGATAAGTACCTACCCCTGAACTTGCTGTCGCAGTCGTTTCAATGCTTGGCTCGGTGCTTACTTCGGTATCCCCGTTCACCAATCCTGTGTAAGTAAAGGTCAACGTTGGATTCACTTCCCCGTAAACTTTGCTTTGGTTATCTGCACTGATGGTTACTGAAGCCTTGGTGATTTCCAACTCTCCTGCTGCCAACGTGATCTCGTAGTTCGCATCTGAGCCACCGGTTAAGGTGATTGGATAAGTGCCTACTCCTGAACTTGCTGTCGCTGTCGTTGCTATGCTTGGCTCGGTAGCTACTTTCTCGTCTCCATTTACCAATCCTGTGTAAGTAAAGGTCAACGTTGGATTCACTTCTCCGTAAACTTTGCTTTGGTTATCTGCACTGATGGTTACTGAAGCCTTGGTGATTTCCAACTCTCCTGCTGCCAACGTGATCTCATAGTTCGCATCTGAGCCACCTGTTAAGGTGATTGGATAAGTACCTACTCCTGAACTTGCTGTCGCTGTCGTTGAAATGCTTGGCTCGGTGCTTACTTCGGTATCACCATTCACCAAACCTGTGTACGTGAAGGTCAATACTGGATTAGCTTCTCCGTAAACTTTGCTTTGGTTATCTGCACTGATGGTTACTGAAGCCTTGGTGATTTCCAACTCTCCTGCTGCCAACGTGATCTCGTAGTTCGCATCTGAGCCACCGGTTAAGGTAATTGGATAAGTGCCTACTCCTGAACTTGCTGTCGCTGTCGTTGAAATGCTTGGCTCGGTAGCTACTTTCTCGTCTCCATTCACCAAACCTGTGTAAGTGAAAGTCAATGTTGGATTCACTTCCCCGTAAACTTTACTTTGGTTATCTGCACTGATGGTTACTGAAGCCTTGGTGATTTCCAACTCTCCTGCTGCCAACGTGATCTCGTAGTTCGAATCTAATCCACCTGTTAAGGTGATTGGATAAGTACCTACTCCTGAACTTGCTGTCGCTGTCGTTGAAATGCTTGGCTCGGTAGCTACTTTCTCGTCACCATTCACCAAACCTGTGTAAGTGAAAGTCAATGTTGGATTCACTTCCCCGTAAACTTTACTTTGGTTATCTGCACTGATGGTTACTGAAGCCTTGGTGATTTCCAATTCTCCTGCTGCCAACGTGATCTCGTAGTTCGAATCTAATCCACCTGTTAAGGTGATTGGATAAGTACCTACTCCTGAACTTGCTGTCGCTGTCGTTGAAATGCTTGGCTCGGTGCTTACTTCGGTATCACCGTTCACCAAACCAGTGTAAGTGAAGGTCAATGTTGGATTCACTTCCCCGTAAACTTTGCTTTGGTTATCTGCTGTGATGGTTAGAGAGGCTTTCTCTACAGTTAGCGTATGTTCTATTGGATTTGCAGCAAAGTGAGTCTCATCCCCTTCCTGCGTTGCTGAAATGGTAGTAGTACCCGCTTTCAAAATTGTAGCTTGATTGCCTGAAATATTGACGATGCTTGGGTCTGCTGCCGTGTATACCACTATCAGTCCTTTATCAGTTTGTTCATTTCCTAAATCAAAGGATTCATCTCCGTAAGTTTTTGTTTCAATTTCTGGAAATGTAATTATTTGGGAAAATATAACCAGTTCTAATCCTGGAATAGGATTTACCTCTACACTCGTTTCTACCTCATCATAGGTGATCGTTTTTAAATAAGGATAAGAAATATAACCATTATCACTTTCAGCCACCTTTATAATCCAAATTGATTCAAAATCCCAATCAGCTTCTGTGAAAGTAGTTTTTGTTTTCATTTCGGAAGTTGACAAACCTGTTCCTCCTCCGATATTTTCTTCCTCACCTGATATTTGTATATCCCAGAAGGACTGCAGAAGAGAGCTGTTAAAAAATGAACCTGTTAAGATCCCAACATATTCACCCTCTCCTTGGACTTCACCTGTCGAATAAATATTCTGGAGTAGAATGTTATCCCCATATCCCACAATACCTCCTATATAATTGTCGCTTCCTATAACATCAACCTGGGAATAAGCATTGATAATTTTGCTTTGGTAGGCTTGCCCTACCAAACCACCTAGATATCTAACTCCAGATATTGTGCCTTTTGCAAATGATTTGCTTATAAAATTTTCAGAACCCCAAGTGTAATAAGAACCAACTAATCCTCCTATCGACTCGGTACCAGAAATAGAAACATCAGCAAAACTATTTTCAATTCTTCCATTATAAAATTCTCCTGAAAATCCTCCCAAGTAGTATTGTCCAGAAAGATCTCCTTCCGCCGAGGAGTTTAGAATACTTACCGCATACCCCCCACCAATCAAAAGGCCTCCTGAATATTCAGTTGAAATTATATTCCCATTAATTACTTGAACATTTTCGAAAAGAGTATTTTCTGCGTATCCTGCTATACTTCCTGATGAACTCTGTCCCTCTATGTTGAAATTTTTTAGTATGAGATTTTTAACTGAAGAATTATATAGATATTCAAAGATTCCATTACCCCAATGATTAGGCCTAAAACAATTTAGATCAGCGATAGTATATCCTTTTCCATCCAAATTTATATTTCCTATATAATTTGCGGGCAACCATCCAATCCCTTCATTTGCACTTGGGGATGCATAGATATTATACCCACTACTAGAATTATCTAAATCATTGTTTAAAATGAAATAATTATCATTGAAGTATCTAATATTAAATAGATGTTCCCAATCCTCAATTTGGTAAGGATCCAGGATTGTACCAGTTCCTCCTGCAAAAAACTCTTTGGTATTTTCTACTGTAATTGAGGCTGTGGCCGTATTGCCTGACGCATCTGTAACAGTATAGGTAATCGTCGTGATTCCAGGTGCATAAGAACGCTGACCTACCTGACCCAAACCAGAGGCTGATGTGGCTCCGGACATTTGCCAGGAAAGTTGAGGCTCTGAACAATTATCACCAAAAACCACATCTGGAACAGTTGTTTCCCAATTAACCGAAGACTCTGATTGCCCAGCTAAGTTTTCTGATACTGAAAGAAATGGATTTTGATTATCCAAAATCGATACCAATAAAGACTCTGTCGCAATGTTCCCAGCATTATCTTCTGCGGTCCAAAAGATGGTGGTTTCCCCCAATCCAAGGGATATATCGCTTAACGAATTACTCCCTGATGCATATTCTTGAATGTACGCATGAGGGCCTACGCTGATTTGAATATCGTCCCAAGATACTCCCCCGCCACCAGAAAAAACGACTCTCCAAGATCCAGAACTATAGTTAGTATTTTGATTAAAAGAAAGTACTTGATTAGTTACTGTATTGGTGAAAGTTCCTGTAATATTTGACCCATTATCAACGAATTCAACGCGGACTGGATTTGAATAAAAAGCATTTCCCGGACGACCGTCAAACGAGGTACTTGTTAAATTGGTCTGCCCATTGTTGAAGTTATGAATCCTAAAGTATAAACTATTTAGAGGTTCATTTGATCCTGATGGATTTTTCAAACCAGTTGCCCTTGTTCCAATAAATGCGATTGCGGTGCCATTAAATCTTAATGTAGCACTAACATAAATTGGGTTTTCTACTGAAGGGATAAAATTGGCAATAGTTCTAAGCGTACCTCTGTCATCTCCACCACCACTTCGGTAGGCCCCATTTACCACTGAACCAGAGGCAGAACCGATTTCAAAGTTGTTGCTATCCCAAGAGCCTGAATTGAAATTTTCAGATACTAGGTTTGGATTTGGTAGAAGTTTTTGAAGCGAGTATGTAAGTGAAGTAATAGTTCCACTATTATCTGTTACTGAAATCGGATCAAATTCGGTTCCTTGAACCAGATAAACACAATTGTCTTCATCTGTATTTTTTGTAGCATTATTAGGCACACTAATTTCAGGATCCACGTCATCAGCCAACGTTGTAAAACTCTCCACTCCTCCATAACTCGTTCCAGCACTACTAGTAGCATAAGCCTGAACAAAATAAGTTGTGACTGATTCAAGTCCATTGATTACTTCGCTGAATGATCCAGTACCTGAACCAGAAGAAATGGAGACTACTCCACTTTCTCCAATAGTAGGAGAATTATCTGTAGTGGAATAAACAAAACCCCTAGCAGTAATCGAAGCCCCACCGTCAGATGAAATTAGACCACTCAATGTTGCACCTGTAAATCCTATCATATCAGGAGCAGAAGTTAAAACTTCAGGCAATGATGGTCCTGACGCCATGGTAAGGACCAACTCTGGTTTGTTCGTATGCTCTCGACTATTTATCCCAACGTAAGACATTCCGGAGTTATTCCCAATCAACACTAGGGTGACCACCTTGTCTCCTGCAAACTCACTTTGAACAAATGAAGTAACGTCAATTTCTATCCATCCTGTTGCACTGATACTGGTTTGTCCTAGTGGAGAATCTTTTGAAGGCACATTGCTTGTATTTTCAAGCCAACTATCATTGGATGATCCAAAAGCTTTTAAAAAAATACCGGTTCCTTCTACGTAATTGACATTCACTCGGAGTTTAGCTTCCTGTACAGTGCCTGAAAGATCAACTGGAATAGAAAACTTCATAAACGCTTCCATAAAGCCATAGCCATAAACAGGATCGTTTCCTATGTATAAAGATTGATCATTTGGGTAAGAGCCCACATCATCAATTGCGGAATCCATTATTGGATACAGTGCAATTGGTCCCGAACCATCAGTAGTTGTAAAGGTAACCTGGTCTCCGTAGCTAGTCCCAGCACTATTGATTGAATAAGCGCGTGTATAATACGTAGTAGTAAGACTCAACCCTGTTACTTGGGTAGAGAAAGCACCAGAACCAGTGCCCATGGTGATCTTAGTGTTTGATGTTGTAGGATTTGTGGTAGTACTGAATACTACTCCTCGTTCAGTAATGATCCCTCCCCCGTCACTCGTGACATTTCCGCCCAGGGTAGCGAAAGTTCCCGCTACATTACTTGGTGTACTGGTAGTGACTGTTGATAAAGATGCTACGGCTGGCCCAACGATCAGATTATCAAAATACAAATCAAGTAAACCAGAAAACATCAATGTAACACTAGTGACATTGACATTCTTACTTAAAGTTACAGTTGAATTTATACCAAAAGTTTCGCTAGCCTCCCCAGATCCATTGTAATTGACTCTTAAGAACGGAGGTGGATAGAAAGTAGAATTATTAACATTTGTATATTTTAACCAAACTCCATAAAACTGAAACCGCTCCCCGTCTTTTCTTTTGATTGTGACAGATGTGGTAGCTGCTGTGCTGTACCAAAGACTAGAGCTATTGGAAACTCCTCCATTGGGAGAAAAAGCCCACCCTCCATTACCTCCATTTAATAACTCATAAACCACTCCGTTGATGGTTACCTCTGCCGAGGTTTTCCAAGAGGGTACAGTTGGATGAGAGATTAGCGTTGGAGATGAGTTAAATTGTTCGGTAGTTTGCCCTGCTAGTAAATGTGGAATACTTAGGAAGAAAGCAAAAAGAAGACCTTTCCAAATATTTAACAACAAACTATTGTTTCCAGGACTTTTTCCATACCCATGCAAGAGATAATTATTGCTGATTCCGTCCATGAGGATAAAGGTTAAATTATGAATGTATGCGATGATTTTTTGTAAATCACACCATTCTTCACAGCATTTCCTACACACAAATGTTCCAAAAACAGCTTTTGAAACATGAAGTGAGAGAAGTCCAAAATTGGAGAATTGAAATACAAAAACTACAATTTGAAAAATAGAGGGTCAAAGAATTTTTTTTGATTTTAAAAAATTTTCAAAAAAATCTCTCTTGAATTATCACAAATATGAAAAAAAATTGCTTTTAAGTAAAAAAAATTTCACTTAACTATAAACAAAACAACTCTTCAAACCGATTTACCACATCAAACCATTCCCATTTCCAAAGAGAGAATAGGTCACCATAAATTCATGTGTAGTATTGGGTAAAAGGTAAGCCCCTAACATGGGCATTTCATAGATATAGCCAATTCGAAATCTATCCAGCACCAATCCTACTTGAAAACTATGCGCATAATTGAAACGATGTCCCCCTCCCAACCATATTCTTTTTGCCATCAATACTTTGAAATTAACCTCAATATTGTCTGGAAGATCATTCTGACCTCTATACATGACATTTGTAGCAATCATCAGATTATCGGTCAACTCACTTCTATAACCTGCTTGGAAAATAAGTACACGAGGTTTACGCTCCATAAATGCATCTCCTCCGTTAATTTGTCCTACATTGACATTATGCACGGCAGTTGAAATATAGTAATCCTTGTGCGTCAATGCAATTCCTAGATTAAAGTCTAAAATTTGCATATCCGAAAAGCTATTGGCATACTGTCCAAGAATTGGATCCAACGATTCTTGAATAGTGAATTTTGTGCCGTCCAACTGAACAAGGTTATAATTTATCCCAGCTCCCAAGCGCAAATTATGCTCGGTTGTAAGTTGAATTCGGGAGGCATAACTCAGGATAAGCTCTGTTTCCACAAAAGCCCCATATTGATCATGAAACATATTCACACCAAGGGCATTTTTTCCTAGTAAGGCAGGATCAGAAACTCCAGAAAGCTCTCCGAAATCAAGTTCTCCCGATATAAAATAAGTCATAGGTGCTCCTTCCCAGCCTACCCATTGATTACGGACAAACCCTCGAATCATGGAGCCTTCATACCCCGTCAAGCCAGGATTGTAGTAACTCTGCAAGTGACTAAACTGGCTAATATACTTACGGGATTGGGCAAAGACCGAAGTAGTCAAGCCTAAGTAAATAATGACTATCAATAGCTTCTTCATAGTTCTTTTTTCTGAAGTAAAGGGGGAAAGGTAAAAGGAGAAAGGATAGCAAAAGAATTCATAATCAACCTTTAACTTGTTCTTTCACCTTTTCCTTACCCCTTTTTCCTAAATTTTTATTTCCTTATCAAGTTCAACATACCTCTTCTGATTTCTCCTGTTTCCCCGACTTCAGCCGTCCAGAAGTATGTACCTATCGCCAATTCCTTACCGTTGTAAGTACCGTCCCAACGTTTATCTGGGTCATGCGTAATGAAGACTTGAGCTCCACTTCTTTCATAAATTTGAATACGCACATCTTTGTAGAATCTCAACTCAGGGATACCCCAAGTATCGTTGAAACCATCCCCATTTGGAGAGAAGGTATTGTAGATAACAATATCTGCTACTGCTGGCCTCAATCGAATGATTGTAAATACCTTATCCACAATATTTCCATCTCTATCTTCTACTCTCAGGGTTACCTGGAACTCTGTTCGTCCAGCCTGTTGATCCTGACTGCTCCAGAATAAGGTATTATTTCTGATTTGGAAGAATTGATTGTCAGTTGCATTAGGAATCAAGCTTAAGAAGTGAATATTATCATAGTCATCTTCTATTACAAAATCTCCGATTGCAACCTCAAACACATCTGGCTTAGCCTCAAATACATTGTTGGTCAAAGTAATATCGGTCAAGAATGGTTTTGGCAATACAATGATCCTAACCTCAGCTTTGATTTGAAGTGGATTTGTCAAATACTCATTCAGCTCAATGCTACCCGTAATAGGATACGTTCCTCTTCTGAAACTATTCACTGTCGTAGTATTCCAAACCACTGGAACTTCTACAATGAATCCATTTCCAGTTACAATGAACATCGTTTCAGGAAGAACATTGCTAAAGTCTGTGGCACCCCAATTGACAAGGTAATCTTTGAAATCATATACCACACCTGTGATGAATGTTCGCTCAATTGGAATATCAAATGGCTCAATGTTTACCACGGTGACAGCGGATGCTGAATTACCGTTAACATCGGTTACGGTCAAGGTTACCAGATTGTCTCCCACATTCACATTAGTAAATACAGAAGGTGATACAGTCATAGTAGCAATACCACAGTTGTCAAATGATCCATTGTCAACCATTTCTGGTGTGATGGTTACTTGACCATTGGATTCAAGTTTGACAGTAATTGCCTTCACCACGACTGTAGGTGGTATACTATCAATTACTGTTATCACTTGAGTTGATGTAGCAGTATTGCCCGCAGCATCACGAACAGTCCATGTCACGACAGTCTCACCCATAGGGAAGACGGACGGTGCATCATTTGAAATGGATGCAACAGTGCAATTATCGTCTGCGACTGCTAATCCTAAATTCACATTGAATGCCACGCAAGAATTGTTTGCAAAGACACTGACATTTGCTGGAGCTGTGATGGTAGGAGGAATATTATCCACAACTGTCACTTTCTGAATTGCTCTAGCAATGTTGCCACTACCATCCGTCACAATCCATGTTACCAATGTCTCGCCCACTGGGAAGACCTCCGGTGCATCATTTTCCACTACTCCAATCGAACAGTTATCTGCCACTTGAGGCATACCCAAGTTTGGAATAGCTAGTTGGCAATTTTCTCCTGCATTAATTACGATATCCTCAGGAGCAATGATCGTAGGAGGCGTTTTATCCACAACTGTCACCAGTTGTGTGGCAGTAGTTGTATTTCCTGCTACATCCCTTGCTGTCCAAGTTACTACAGTGACTCCCAATGGGAATGCATCTGGTGCATCGTTGGTGACTGTCACCCCTGAACAATTATCAGCTACAGCTGGTATACCTAGATTTTCAATGATCGCTTCACAAGAATTATCCGCAGAAACCGTAATATTCATTGGCGCGAGGATAATTGGTGGTACATTATCATTTACCCGTACCTCAAAGGTCTGAACAGTAGTACATGCACCTTCCAAACTTGCAGTTACCGTAATAACCACATTCGCAGAGCTCCCTTGTACTACAAATGCAGGGATTCTTGGTGTTAAACCAGTAGCAGTACCGTCTATCAATCCAATGGATGCTCCACCTGTCCAAGTGAATTCCACTTCGGCATTGAAAGGATTCGCATCAAGGAATATTGGACCTACCTCTTGACCTTGGCACAACGGCCCAATATCGTCAATTGGTGCAATGAACAATGTCCCAGAGCTAGCTACTTCTATATTCGTAAGTTCAACAGAACATCCATTCGCATCTGTAACAAGTGCAGTGTATGTACCTGCTGTCAATCCTGTCGCAGTCTGTGAAGTCTGTCCATTACTCCATAGGTAGGTGTAAGGACCTACACCACCACTCACATCAATGCTAACCGTTCCATCCGCAAGACCTGCACAGCTTTCATTCGTCTGAGCAATTACTTTTGCAATTACAGGTGTAGGACTTCCAATTGTAACCATCGCTTGAGTGGTACATCCACCTGCAACATCTGTTACTACGACAGTATATTGACCTGCTGCCAATTCTGTAGCAGTAGCCGTTGTCTGTCCATCACTCCACAAGTAAGTAAATGTTCCTGAACCTCCGCTACCTGCTACAGTAGCTTCCCCGTCTGCAGCACCGGCACAACTAACATCTTGGCTAGATGTAATCATGGCACTAATAGCTGTAGGATCATTGAGATTCACAGTGGCCTGAGCCTGGCAACCATTTACATCCATGACAGTGACGAAATAAGTTCCAGACCGGAGCCCATTCGCAGTGGCCGTAGTCTGACCATCGCTCCATAGGTACGTATAAGGACCAACTCCTCCAGTCGCTTCAACCGTAGCAGAACCAGTGCTTCCACCATCACAGCTTGGGTTGGTACTTGTTACTATTGCAGCCGCAAGTGAACTTTCTGTTTCATTGATTACAATATTTTCAACCGTAAACTCACAGCCGTTTGCATCTTTTACTATCACACTGTACACACCTGCTAACAAGCCTGTAGCCGTTTGATCGGTAGATCCATTGCTCCACAAGAAAGCATAATGTCCGCTTCCGCCTATTGGGTTCACAGTAGCTGTTCCGGTATTTCCACCAGTACAAAGGATATCCACCGTTTCAACAGTAGCTGAAAGACTTTCACTTGGCTCCGTGATGACAATGCTATCCAATGTCAACTGACATCCATTTGCATCTGTAGCAGTCACTGTGTAAGTTCCAGCACTTAAGCCTGTAGCTGTAGCTGTAGTCTGACCATCACTCCATAGGTAGGTATATGGACCTACACCCCCAGAGATTGCGATGGAAGCAGTTCCATTACTTTCGTTATTACAACTTACATCAGTGCTATTTATTACCTGACCTACTAAAGGCGTTGGCTCATTAATAGTCACCATTGCAGTCGTTACACATCCACCAGTTGCGTCTGTCACAATCACAGTATATTTACCCGCTGCCAAACCAGTAGCCGTAGCCGTAGTCTGAGCTGCCTGATCATTCCATAGATAGGTAAATGCTCCTGAACCTCCGGAAGCCAATACCGTAGCCTCACCATCAGTTCCTCCAGCACAGGTTACTTGAATACTTTCGCTGATAGAGGCAGTAATTCCTGTTGGATCTGTCAGTAGGATGCTTCCTTGTGTGGTACATCCGGCTTCATCTGTGACAGTAACAAAGTGACTACCTGCTGTCAAACCTGTCGCAGTAGCTGTAGTCTGCCCATTGCTCCATAAATATGTATAAACTCCTGTACCACCCTGTGCTTGAACGGTAGCTGTACCGCTTGTTTCTCCCTCGCAACTTGGGTTTTCAAAATCCACAATGGATGCTGTCAGACTTTCTTCCGGCTCTTCAATTACGATGTTTTCTACTGTGAATGTACATCCACCTGCATCTCTCACCGTAACACTATATATACCGGCAGTCAGTCCTTTGGCCACCTGATCGGTGGAACCATTACTCCACAGATAGGTGAATGGAGCTGTTCCACCTGTTGGAATCACTTTTGCTTCACCACTGGCATTACCTTTACAAAGGATAGCTATTGTCTCAACGGTAGCCGAAATACTAGCCACAGGCTGTTCAACCACCAGGTTATCCAAGATTGCGATACAACCGTTGACATCAGTAACCGTTACAAAATAGGTCCCTGCTTCCAAATTGGTTGCTGTTGGAGTCGTTTGACCATCACTCCACAAGAATGTGTATGGACCAACGCCTCCCGTCACTCCTACACGTAGACTTCCATTGGAGGCATCCGTACAGCTTACATCCACCTGATTTACTAATTCAAGTATCAATGGCGTAGGTTGATTCACACGGAATGCTACATTGAAGGCACATGCATTTTCATCCGTTACGACTACATTGTAGTTACCCGCCAACAGCCCGTCAAAGATGCCTGTTGTATTGGTTACTTGACCGTTTAAAGTAAAGCTATAGGTTCCTGATCCGCCTGAAGCAGTAATCGTAGCAGTTACTTCTCCATTTACACAAAGCACATCGTCCACTGCCACAGTTGCTGCTAGATCGTTGTTTTCATTTCTGATATTTACAAGCGTTGTCGCTGTACATCCAGAACCCTCCGCTGTGAATGTAGCGATGTAAGCGCCGGCAGATAGATTAGAGAATGTAGCAGGAGATGCTAAAGCTGGCCCTCCATTCAAGGATATCGTACCCGCTTGGTTACCTTGTAAGGTTACTTCTCCGATCGCAACATTGCATTGGGTATCAGTGATGCTAATTGCTTCTATTGCAGCTGCTGCTTGCAGGATCAATCGTTTGGTAGCTACAGCGGTTTGACAAACCGAACCTTGAGCACCTGTCACAGTCATGGTTAATGTGACTACACCTGTTTCACCAGTCGCCGGCACATACGTAGGGCTCAATGTAGAAGCATTTTGCAAGCTACCTTGACCATCATGTGTCCAAAGAATAGCACCTACATTTGAAGCTTCTGCATCCAATACTTGGTAGCTACTATCTCCACATAGCGCCACTTCCACACCTGCAAATGCAGTTGGTTGTCTCCAAATTGTCAGTACCATGGTATCGGATTCTTCTCCTCCGTCACCACTCACAGTGATTGTCAATTGTACTTGACCGGTCAAAATATCGGAATCCGAAATAGTATACACTGGATTCAAAATTGTTGCATCGGAGAAAGTACCTGTTCCCGAACTAGTCCAACGGATAGCATTGGTTGCCGTTGCCACAGCGTTGACAAGCTCGTAACTACCTTCTGTGTCACAAATATTTGCATCCGTTCCAGCAAATACTGTTGGATTTTCAAAGATGGTCAACTCAAATGAATCATCCTGATCGGCACATGTACCAAATCCTTCAGCTGTCAACGTGATCGTAACTGAGCCTGCTGCAATATCAGCCTCACTTGGAGTATACGTTGGTGTTGGGGAATTCGCATTTGCAAATGTACCTGTTCCTGATGTACTCCAGGTCAAACCTGCCTGATAGCTTGCCGAAGCACCTGTGATAATCAACTGCTGACCTGCAGCAATTGCTCTGTCTTCCCCTACGCTGACAATTGGAATTCTCCAAAGAGTCAAGGTTAAATTATCTGAATTGCTATCACCGCCAGCACCGATTGCTGTCAAGGTCAAACGAACCTGTCCGTCTAAGTAATCTGCCAAACTTGGTGTATACGTCGCATTCACAATGTTTGAATTATCAAATGTCCCAGAGCCAGAAGTAGTCCAAATCACTGTCACAAAGTTGAATGCTTCTGCATCCACAATGAAATAACTTCCTTCACTTTCACACATCTCGGCGTCCGAACCTGCATCTGCTCCAGTATCTGCAATTGGAGTTGCAAATACAGTCAATTCCATACTACTAGCGGTTGGTATACAAGTACCAAGAGGAGTTGCTGTGATCGTTAGAGTAACAGAACCTGCTTGCACATCAGCTATACTTGGGGAATATGCAGGATTTACCACATTCGTATTGGTAAATGTACCTGTACCTGATGATGTCCAAGTCACTGATGCAAAATTCGAAGCACTAGCTCCAGTCAAGATATATGGTTGAGAAGCACCTGTTGAAGCATTAGGTCCCGCAAAAGCTGTAGCCTGTCTCCATAGCGTCAATACCATACTGTCTGTTGCCGTACCGCCTGCTCCCGTAACTGTCATCGTCAAGGTAACCGAACCGTTGGCAATATCAGCAGTACTTGGGGTATAGATAGGCGTTAGCGTCGTGCCGTCCGCAAACGTACCTGTCCCGCTGGTGCTCCAGCTGATCGTTCCGTTCGCAGCACTTGTGCCGATTAATTCATAAATATCCGTTGTAACATCTCCCGTGATACAGATCGCAGCATCTGCTCCTGCATTCGCAGCAGGATTCTCGCTGATCGTCAAGATCATCGTATCCACTGCATCACCGCAAGTTCCCAATCCTGAAGCTGTCAGTGTAAGCGTTACTGTCGCTTCACCGTTGACAAACGTCAAGGCTGTTAAATCAGGAGTGAATGTAGGGTTCAATGCATTCGCATTGTTGAACGTGCCACTTGCTGCACTCCAGGTTACTGTGTTGAAGTTCGTAGCCGTAGCTCCGCTTAGGGTATAGCTGCTGCCTGCTGCGATTACCGCATCAGGGCCGGCATTCGATGTGGCCAGTCTGTACAAGGTCAGCACCATCGTATCTGTTGCTGTTCCTCCTGCTCCTGTCACCGTGATCGTCAACTGTACCTGTCCGCTTTCGAAGTCTGCAGCACTTGGCGTGTACACAGCATTGATCGCTGTCACATCGTCAAAGCTTCCGCTGCCGCTCGTAGTCCACTGTACCGTGCCGTTCACTGCCGTAGCACCTGCCAACGTGTAGCTCACTTCATCTATACACAACTCATCATCAGCGCCTGCATTCGCAGCAGGATTCTCGCTGATCGTCAAGATCATCGTGTCTACCGCATCACCGCAAGTACCAAGACCTGTTGCTGTTAAGGTCAATTCTATCGTAGCAACTCCACCTGTGAAGGTCAAGGAACCTAGGTCTGGCGTATACGTCGCATTCAACGCATTCGCATTGTTGAACGTACCGCTTGCTGCACTCCAAGTTACTGTTCCGAAGTTGGTGGCTGTTGCTCCACTCAATGTGAAGCTGCTGCCTGCTGCAATTACCGCATCAGGACCGGCATTCGATGTGGCCAGTCTGTACAAGGTCAGCACCATCGTGTCTGTTGCTGTTCCACCTGCACCCGTCACCGTGATCGTCAACTGTACCTGTCCACTTTCGAAGTCTGCAGCACTTGGCGTGTAAACAGCATTGATCGCTGTCACATCGTCAAAGCTTCCGCTGCCGCTCGTAGTCCACTGTACCGTGCCGTTCACTGCCGTAGCACCTGCCAACGTGTAGCTCACTTCATCTATACACAATTCATCATCAGCGCCTGCATTCGCAGCAGGATTCTCGCTGATCGTCAAGATCATCGTATCTACCGCATCACCGCAAGTACCAAGACCTGTTGCTGTTAAGGTTAATTCTACCGTGGCTACTCCACCTGTAAAGGTCAAGGAACCTAGGTCTGGCGTATACGTCGCATTCAACGCGTTCGCATTGTTGAACGTACCGCTTGCTGCACTCCAGGTCAAGCCTGCAAAGTTGCTTGCAGTTGCTCCTGATAGGGTATAGCTACTGCCTGCTGCAATTACTGCATCAGGTCCGGCATTCGATGTGGCCAGTCTGTACAAGGTCAGCACCATCGTGTCTGTTGCTGTTCCTCCTGCACCCGTTACCGTGATCGTCAACTGTACCTGTCCGCTTTCAAAGTCTGCAGCACTTGGCGTGTACACAGCATTGATCGCTGTCACATCGTCAAAGCTTCCGCTGCCGCTTGTGCTCCACTGTACCGTGCCGTTCACTGCCGTAGCACCTGCCAACGTGTAGCTCACTTCATCTATACACAACTCATCATCAGCGCCCGCATTCGCAGCTGGATTCTCGCTGATCGTCAATACCATCGTATCTACTGCATCACCGCAAGTACCAAGACCTGTTGCTGTTAAGGTCAATTCTATCGTAGCAACTCCACCTGTAAAGGTCAAGGAACCTAGGTCTGGCGTATACGTCGCATTCAACGCATTCGCATTGTTGAACGTGCCACTTGCTGCACTCCAGGTCAAGCCTGCAAAGTTGCTTGCAGTTGCTCCTGATAGGGTATAGCTGCTGCCTGCTGCAATTACCGCATCAGGACCTGCATTCGATGTGGCCAGTCTGTACAAGGTCAGCACCATCGTGTCTGTTGCTGTTCCTCCTGCACCCGTTACCGTGATGGTCAACTGTACCTGTCCACTTTCGAAGTCTGCAGCACTTGGCGTGTAAACAGCATTGATCGCTGTCACATCGTCAAAGCTTCCGCTGCCGCTCGTGCTCCACTGTACCGTGCCGTTCACTGCCGTAGCACCTGCCAACGTGTAGCTCACTTCATCTATACACAATTCATCATCAGCGCCCGCATTCGCAGCAGGATTCTCGCTGATCGTCAAGATCATCGTATCCACTGCATCACCGCAAGTACCAAGACCTGTTGCTGTTAAGGTCAATTCTATCGTAGCAACTCCACCTGTAAAGGTCAAGGAACCTAGGTCTGGCGTATACGTCGCATTCAACGCATTCGCATTGTTGAACGTGCCACTTGCTGCACTCCAGGTCAAGCCTGCAAAGTTGCTTGCAGTTGCTCCTGATAGGGTATAGCTGCTGCCTGCTGCAATTACTGCATCAGGTCCGGCATTCGATGTGGCCAGTCTGTACAAGGTCAGCACCATCGTGTCTGTTGCTGTTCCTCCTGCACCCGTTACCGTGATCGTCAACTGTACCTGTCCGCTTTCGAAGTCTGCAGCACTTGGCGTGTAAACAGCATTGATCGCTGTCACATCATCAAAGCTTCCGCTGCCGCTCGTAGTCCACTGTACGGTACCGTTCACTGCCGTAGCACCTGCCAACGTGTAGCTTACTTCATCTATACACAATTCATCATCAGCGCCCGCATTCGCAGCTGGATTCTCGCTGATCGTCAAGATCATCGTATCTACCGCATCACCGCAAGTACCAAGACCTGTTGCTGTTAAGGTCAATTCTATCGTAGCAACTCCACCTGTGAAGGTCAAGGAACCTAGGTCTGGCGTATACGTCGCATTCAACGCATTCGCATTGTTGAACGTACCGCTAGCTGCACTCCAAGTTACTGTTCCGAAGTTGGTAGCTGTTGCTCCGCTTAGGGTATAGCTGCTGCCTGCTGCAATTACCGCATCAGGGCCTGCATTCGATGTGGCCAGTCTGTACAAGGTCAGCACCATCGTATCTGTTGCTGTTCCTCCTGCTCCTGTCACCGTGATCGTCAACTGTACCTGTCCGCTTTCGAAGTCTGCAGCACTTGGCGTGTAAACAGCGTTGATTCCTGTTACATCGTCAAAGCTTCCGCTGCCGCTTGTGCTCCACTGTACCGTGCCGTTCACTGCCGTAGCACCTGCCAACGTGTAGCTTACTTCATCTATACACAACTCATCATCAGCGCCCGCATTCGCAGCTGGATTCTCGCTGATCGTCAAGATCATCGTATCTACCGCATCACCGCAAGTACCAAGACCTGTTGCTGTTAAGGTCAATTCTATCGTAGCAACTCCACCTGTGAAGGTAAGTGCTGTTAAATCAGGAGTGAATGTAGGGTTCAACGCGTTCGCATTGTTGAACGTGCCACTTGCTGCACTCCAGGTCAAGCCTGCAAAGTTACTTGCAGTTGCTCCTGATAATGTATAGCTGCTGCCTGCTGCGATTACCGCATCAGGTCCGGCATTCGATGTGGCCAGTCTGTACAAGGTCAGCACCATCGTATCTGTTGCTGTTCCTCCTGCGCCTGTCACCGTGATCGTCAACTGTACCTGTCCGCTTTCAAAGTCTGCAGCACTTGGCGTGTACACAGCGTTGATCGCTGTCACATCGTCAAAGCTTCCGCTGCCACTTGTGCTCCACTGTACCGTGCCGTTCACTGCCGTAGCACCTGCCAACGTGTAGCTCACTTCATCTATACACAATTCATCATCAGCGCCCGCATTCGCAGCAGGATTCTCGCTGATCGTCAAGATCATCGTATCTACCGCATCACCGCAAGTACCCAATCCTGAAGCTGTCAAGGTCAATTCTACCGTGGCTACTCCACCTGTGAAGGTCAAGGAACCTAGGTCTGGCGTATACGTCGCATTCAACGCATTCGCATTGTTGAACGTACCGCTTGCTGCACTCCAAGTTACTGTTCCGAAGTTGGTGGCTGTTGCTCCACTCAATGTGAAGCTGCTGCCTGCTGCAATTACTGCATCAGGGCCTGCATTCGATGTGGCCAGTCTGTACAAGGTCAGCACCATCGTGTCTGTTGCTGTTCCTCCTGCGCCTGTCACCGTGATCGTCAACTGTACCTGTCCGCTTTCGAAGTCTGCAGCACTTGGCGTGTACACAGCATTGATCGCTGTTACATCGTCAAAGCTTCCGCTGCCACTTGTGCTCCACTGTACCGTGCCGTTCACTGCCGTAGCACCTGCCAACGTGTAGCTCACTTCATCTATACACAATTCATCATCAGCGCCCGCATTCGCAGCAGGATTCTCGCTGATCGTCAAGATCATCGTATCTACCGCATCACCGCAAGTACCCAATCCTGAAGCTGTCAGTGTAAGCGTTACTGTCGCTTCACCGTTGACAAACGTCAAGGCTGTTAAGTCAGGAGTGAATGTAGGGTTCAACGCGTTCGCATTGTTGAACGTGCCACTTGCTGCACTCCAGGTAACTGTTCCGAAGTTCGTAGCTGTTGCTCCACTCAATGTGAAGCTGCTGCCTGCTGCAATTACCGCATCAGGACCTGCATTCGATGTGGCAAGTCTGTACAAGGTCAGCACCATCGTATCTGTTGCTGTTCCACCTGCACCCGTTACCGTGATCGTCAACTGTACCTGTCCGCTTTCAAAGTCTGCAGCACTTGGCGTGTACACAGCATTGATCGCTGTCACATCGTCAAAGCTTCCGCTGCCGCTTGTGCTCCACTGTACCGTGCCGTTCACTGCCGTAGCACCTGCCAACGTGTAGCTCACTTCATCTATACACAACTCATCATCAGCGCCCGCATTCGCAGCTGGATTCTCGCTGATCGTCAATACCATCGTATCTACTGCATCACCGCAAGTACCAAGACCTGTTGCTGTTAAGGTCAATTCTATCGTAGCAACTCCACCTGTAAAGGTCAAGGAACCTAGGTCTGGCGTATACGTCGCATTCAACGCATTCGCATTGTTGAACGTGCCACTTGCTGCACTCCAGGTCAAGCCTGCAAAGTTGCTTGCAGTTGCTCCTGATAGGGTATAGCTGCTGCCTGCTGCAATTACTGCATCAGGTCCGGCATTCGATGTGGCCAGTCTGTACAAGGTCAGCACCATCGTGTCTGTTGCTGTTCCTCCTGCACCCGTTACCGTGATGGTCAACTGTACCTGTCCACTTTCGAAGTCTGCAGCACTTGGCGTGTAAACAGCATTGATCGCTGTCACATCGTCAAAGCTTCCGCTGCCGCTCGTGCTCCACTGTACCGTGCCGTTCACTGCCGTAGCACCTGCCAACGTGTAGCTCACTTCATCTATACACAATTCATCATCAGCGCCCGCATTCGCAGCAGGATTCTCGCTGATCGTCAAGATCATCGTATCCACTGCATCACCGCAAGTACCAAGACCTGTTGCTGTTAAGGTCAATTCTATCGTAGCAACTCCACCTGTAAAGGTCAAGGAACCTAGGTCTGGCGTATACGTCGCATTCAACGCATTCGCATTGTTGAACGTGCCACTTGCTGCACTCCAGGTCAAGCCTGCAAAGTTGCTTGCAGTTGCTCCTGATAGGGTATAGCTGCTGCCTGCTGCAATTACTGCATCAGGTCCGGCATTCGATGTGGCCAGTCTGTACAAGGTCAGCACCATCGTGTCTGTTGCTGTTCCTCCTGCACCCGTTACCGTGATGGTCAACTGTACCTGTCCACTTTCGAAGTCTGCAGCACTTGGCGTGTAAACAGCATTGATCGCTGTCACATCGTCAAAGCTTCCGCTGCCACTTGTGCTCCACTGTACCGTGCCGTTCACTGCCGTAGCACCTGCCAACGTGTAGCTCACTTCATCTATACACAATTCATCATCAGCGCCTGCATTCGCAGCAGGATTCTCGCTGATCGTCAAGATCATCGTATCTACCGCATCACCGCAAGTACCAAGACCTGTTGCTGTCAGGGTAAGCGTTACTGTCGCTTCACCGTTAACAAACGTCAAGGCTGTTAAATCAGGAGTGAATGTAGGGTTCAACGCGTTCGCATTGTTGAACGTGCCGCTTGCTGCACTCCAGGTAACTGTTCCGAAGTTCGTAGCCGTAGCTCCGCTTAGGGTATAGCTGCTGCCTGCTGCAATTACTGCATCAGGGCCTGCATTCGATGTGGCCAGTCTGTACAAGGTCAGCACCATCGTATCTGTAGCCGTTCCACCTGCTCCTGTAACCGTGATCGTCAACTGTACCTGTCCGCTTTCAAAGTCTGCAGCACTTGGCGTGTACACAGCGTTGATTCCTGTTACATCGTCAAAGCTTCCGCTGCCGCTTGTGCTCCACTGTACCGTGCCGTTCACTGCCGTAGCACCTGCCAACGTGTAGCTTACTTCATCTATACACAACTCATCATCAGCGCCCGCATTCGCAGCTGGATTCTCGCTGATCGTCAAGATCATCGTGTCTACCGCATCACCGCAAGTACCAAGACCTGTTGCTGTTAAGGTCAATTCTATCGTGGCTACTCCACCTGTAAAGGTCAAGGAACCTAGGTCTGGCGTATACGTCGCATTCAGCGCGTTCGCATTGTTGAACGTACCGCTTGCTGCACTCCAAGTTACTGTTCCGAAGTTGGTGGCCGTAGCTCCGCTTAGGGTATAGCTGCTGCCTGCTGCAATTACCGCATCAGGGCCTGCATTCGATGTGGCCAGTCTGTACAAGGTCAGCACCATCGTGTCTGTTGCTGTTCCTCCTGCACCCGTTACCGTGATCGTCAACTGTACCTGTCCGCTTTCAAAGTCTGCAGCACTTGGCGTGTAAACAGCGTTGATCGCTGTCACATCATCAAAGCTTCCGCTGCCGCTTGTGCTCCACTGTACCGTGCCGTTCACTGCCGTAGCTCCTGCCAACGTGTAGCTTACTTCATCTATACACAATTCATCATCAGCGCCTGCATTCGCAGCAGGATTCTCGCTGATCGTCAAGATCATCGTATCCACTGCATCACCGCAAGTACCAAGACCTGTTGCTGTCAAGGTTAATTCTACCGTGGCTACTCCACCTGTAAAGGTCAAGGAACCTAGGTCTGGCGTATACGTCGCATTCAGCGCGTTCGCATTGTTGAACGTACCGCTTGCTGCACTCCAGGTAACTGTTCCGAAGTTGGTGGCTGTTGCTCCACTCAATGTGAAGCTGCCGCCTGCTGCAATTACCGCATCAGGACCTGCATTCGATGTGGCCAGTCTGTACAAGGTCAGCACCATCGTGTCTGTTGCTGTTCCTCCTGCACCCGTTACCATGATCGTCAACTGTACCTGTCCGCTTTCGAAGTCTGCAGCACTTGGCGTGTATACAGCGTTGATCGCTGTTACATCGTCAAAGCTTCCGCTGCCACTTGTGCTCCACTGCACCGTGCCGTTCACTGCCGTAGCTCCTGCCAACGTGTAGCTCACTTCATCTATACACAATTCATCATCAGCGCCTGCATTCGCAGCAGGATTCTCGCTGATCGTCAAGATCATCGTATCCACTGCATCACCGCAAGTACCCAATCCTGAAGCTGTCAGTGTAAGCGTTACTGTCGCTTCACCGTTGACAAACGTCAAGGCTGTTAAATCAGGAGTGAATGTAGGGTTCAACGCGTTCGCATTGTTGAATGTACCGCTTGCTGCACTCCAGGTTACTGTTCCGAAGTTGGTGGCTGTTGCTCCACTCAATGTGAAGCTGCCGCCTGCTGCAATTACCGCATCAGGACCTGCATTCGATGTGGCCAGTCTGTACAAGGTCAGCACCATCGTATCTGTTGCTGTTCCTCCTGCACCCGTTACCGTGATCGTCAACTGTACCTGTCCGCTTTCGAAGTCTGCAGCACTTGGCGTGTAAACAGCGTTGATCGCTGTCACATCGTCAAAGCTTCCGCTGCCACTTGTGCTCCACTGCACCGTGCCGTTCACTGCCGTAGCACCTGCCAACGTATAGCTCACTTCATCTATACACAATTCATCATCAGCGCCTGCATTCGCAGCAGGATTCTCGCTGATCGTCAAGATCATCGTATCCACTGCATCACCGCAAGTACCCAATCCTGAAGCTGTCAGTGTAAGCGTTACTGTCGCTTCACCGTTGACAAACGTCAAGGCTGTTAAATCAGGAGTGAATGTAGGGTTCAACGCGTTCGCATTGTTGAATGTACCGCTTGCTGCACTCCAGGTTACTGTTCCGAAGTTGGTAGCTGTTGCTCCACTCAATGTGAAGCTGCTGCCTGCTGCAATTACCACATCAGGGCCTGCATTCGATGTGGCCAGTCTGTACAAGGTCAGCACCATCGTATCTGTTGCTGTTCCTCCTGCGCCCGTTACCGTGATCGTCAACTGTACCTGTCCGCTTTCGAAGTCTGCAGCACTTGGCGTGTAAACAGCGTTGATCGCTGTCACATCGTCAAAGCTTCCGCTGCCGCTCGTGCTCCACTGTACCGTGCCGTTCACTGCCGTAGCACCTGCCAACGTATAGCTCACTTCATCTATACACAATTCATCATCAGCGCCTGCATTCGCAGCAGGATTCTCGCTGATCGTCAAGATCATCGTATCTACCGCATCACCGCAAGTACCAAGACCTGTTGCTGTTAAGGTCAATTCTATCGTAGCAACTCCACCTGCAAAGGTCAAGGAACCTAGGTCTGGCGCATACGTCGCATTTAGCGCGTTCGCATTGTTGAACGTGCCACTTGCTGCTGTCCAGGTTAGGGTTCCGAAGTTGGTGGCTGTAGCTCCGCTTAGGGTATAGCTGCTGCCTGCTGCAATTACTGCATCAGGACCTGCATTCGATGTGGCCAGTCTGTACAAGGTCAGCACCATCGTATCTGTTGCTGTTCCTCCTGCTCCTGTCACCGTAATGGTCAACTGTACCTGTCCGCTTTCAAAGTCTGCAGCACTTGGCGTGTACACAGCGTTGATCGCTGTCACATCGTCAAAGCTTCCGCTGCCGCTCGTGCTCCACTGTACCGTGCCGTTCACTGCCGTAGCTCCTGCCAACGTATAGCTCACTTCATCTATACACAATTCATCATCAGCGCCTGCATTCGCAGCAGGATTCTCGCTGATCGTCAAGATCATCGTATCCACTGCATCACCGCAAGTACCCAATCCCGAAGCTGTCAAGGTCAATTCTACCGTGGCTACTCCACCTGTGAAGGTCAAGGAACCTAGGTCTGGCGTATACGTCGCATTCAACGCGTTCGCATTGTTGAACGTGCCGCTTGCTGCTGTCCAGGTTAGGGTTCCGAAGTTGGTGGCTGTAGCTCCGCTTAGGGTATAGCTGCTGCCTGCTGCAATTACTGCATCAGGACCTGCATTCGATGTGGCCAGTCTGTACAAGGTCAGCACCATCGTATCTGTTGCTGTTCCTCCTGCTCCTGTCACCGTAATGGTCAACTGTACCTGTCCGCTTTCAAAGTCTGCAGCACTTGGCGTGTACACAGCGTTGATCGCTGTCACATCGTCAAAGCTTCCGCTGCCGCTCGTGCTCCACTGTACCGTGCCGTTCACTGCCGTAGCACCTGCCAACGTATAGCTCACTTCATCTATACACAATTCATCATCAGCGCCTGCATTCGCAGCAGGATTCTCGCTGATCGTCAAGATCATCGTATCCACTGCATCACCGCAAGTTCCCAGACCTGTTGCTGTCAAGGTTAATTCTACCGTAGCAACTCCACCTGTAAAGGTCAAGGAACCTAGGTCTGGCGTATACGTCGCATTCAACGCATTCGCATTGTTGAACGTACCGCTTGCTGCACCCCAGGTCAAGCCTGCAAAGTTGCTTGCAGTTGCTCCTGATAGGGTATAGCTGCTGCCTGCTGCGATTACCGCATCAGGGCCTGCATTCGATGTGGCCAGTCTGTACAAGGTCAGCACCATCGTATCTGTTGCTGTTCCTCCTGCTCCTGTCACCGTAATGGTCAACTGTACCTGTCCGCTTTCAAAGTCTGCAGCACTTGGCGTGTACACAGCGTTGATCGCTGTCACATCGTCAAAGCTTCCGCTGCCGCTCGTGCTCCACTGTACCGTGCCGTTCACTGCCGTAGCACCTGCCAACGTGTAGCTTACTTCATCTATACACAATTCATCATCAGCGCCCGCATTCGCAGCAGGATTCTCGCTGATCGTCAAGATCATCGTATCTACCGCATCACCGCAAGTACCAAGACCTGTTGCTGTTAAGGTCAATTCTATCGTAGCAACTCCACCTGTAAAGGTAAGTGCTGTTAAATCAGGAGTGAATGTAGGGTTCAACGCGTTCGCATTGTTGAACGTGCCACTTGCTGCACTCCAGGTCAAGCCTGCAAAGTTACTTGCAGTTGCTCCTGATAATGTATAGCTGCTGCCTGCTGCGATTACCGCATCAGGTCCGGCATTCGATGTGGCCAGTCTGTACAAGGTCAGCACCATCGTATCTGTTGCTGTTCCTCCTGCGCCTGTCACCGTGATCGTCAACTGTACCTGTCCGCTTTCAAAGTCTGCAGCACTTGGCGTGTACACAGCGTTGATCGCTGTCACATCGTCAAAGCTTCCGCTGCCACTTGTGCTCCACTGTACCGTGCCGTTCACTGCCGTAGCACCTGCCAACGTGTAGCTCACTTCATCTATACACAATTCATCATCAGCGCCCGCATTCGCAGCAGGATTCTCGCTGATCGTCAAGATCATCGTATCTACCGCATCACCGCAAGTACCCAATCCTGAAGCTGTCAAGGTCAATTCTACCGTGGCTACTCCACCTGTGAAGGTCAAGGAACCTAGGTCTGGCGTATACGTCGCATTCAACGCATTCGCATTGTTGAACGTACCGCTTGCTGCACTCCAAGTTACTGTTCCGAAGTTGGTGGCTGTTGCTCCACTCAATGTGAAGCTGCTGCCTGCTGCAATTACTGCATCAGGGCCTGCATTCGATGTGGCCAGTCTGTACAAGGTCAGCACCATCGTGTCTGTTGCTGTTCCTCCTGCGCCTGTCACCGTGATCGTCAACTGTACCTGTCCGCTTTCGAAGTCTGCAGCACTTGGCGTGTACACAGCATTGATCGCTGTTACATCGTCAAAGCTTCCGCTGCCACTTGTGCTCCACTGTACCGTGCCGTTCACTGCCGTAGCACCTGCCAACGTGTAGCTCACTTCATCTATACAATTCATCATCAGCGCCCGCATTCGCAGCAGGATTCTCGCTGATCGTCAAGATCATCGTATCTACCGCATCACCGCAAGTACCCAATCCTGAAGCTGTCAGTGTAAGCGTTACTGTCGCTTCACCGTTGACAAACGTCAAGGCTGTTAAGTCAGGAGTGAATGTAGGGTTCAACGCGTTCGCATTGTTGAACGTGCCACTTGCTGCACTCCAGGTAACTGTTCCGAAGTTCGTAGCTGTTGCTCCACTCAATGTGAAGCTGCTGCCTGCTGCAATTACCGCATCAGGACCTGCATTCGATGTGGCAAGTCTGTACAAGGTCAGCACCATCGTATCTGTTGCTGTTCCACCTGCACCCGTTACCGTGATCGTCAACTGTACCTGTCCGCTTTCAAAGTCTGCAGCACTTGGCGTGTACACAGCATTGATCGCTGTCACATCGTCAAAGCTTCCGCTGCCGCTTGTGCTCCACTGTACCGTGCCGTTCACTGCCGTAGCACCTGCCAACGTGTAGCTCACTTCATCTATACACAACTCATCATCAGCGCCCGCATTCGCAGCTGGATTCTCGCTGATCGTCAATACCATCGTATCTACTGCATCACCGCAAGTACCAAGACCTGTTGCTGTTAAGGTCAATTCTATCGTAGCAACTCCACCTGTAAAGGTCAAGGAACCTAGGTCTGGCGTATACGTCGCATTCAACGCATTCGCATTGTTGAACGTGCCACTTGCTGCACTCCAGGTCAAGCCTGCAAAGTTGCTTGCAGTTGCTCCTGATAGGGTATAGCTGCTGCCTGCTGCAATTACTGCATCAGGTCCGGCATTCGATGTGGCCAGTCTGTACAAGGTCAGCACCATCGTGTCTGTTGCTGTTCCTCCTGCTCCTGTCACCGTGATCGTCAACTGTACCTGTCCGCTTTCGAAGTCTGCAGCACTTGGCGTGTAAACAGCGTTGATCGCTGTTACATCATCAAAGCTTCCGCTGCCACTTGTGCTCCACTGTACCGTGCCGTTCACTGCCGTAGCACCTGCCAACGTGTAGCTCACTTCATCTATACACAATTCATCATCAGCGCCCGCATTCGCAGCAGGATTCTCGCTGATCGTCAATACCATCGTATCCACTGCATCACCGCAAGTACCAAGACCTGTTGCTGTTAAGGTCAATTCTATCGTAGCAACTCCACCTGTAAAGGTCAAGGAACCTAGGTCTGGCGTATACGTCGCATTCAACGCATTCGCATTGTTGAACGTGCCACTTGCTGCACTCCAGGTCAAGCCTGCAAAGTTGCTTGCAGTTGCTCCTGATAGGGTATAGCTGCTGCCTGCTGCAATTACTGCATCAGGTCCGGCATTCGATGTGGCCAGTCTGTACAAGGTCAGCACCATCGTGTCTGTTGCTGTTCCTCCTGCACCCGTTACCGTGATGGTCAACTGTACCTGTCCACTTTCGAAGTCTGCAGCACTTGGCGTGTAAACAGCATTGATCGCTGTTACATCGTCAAAGCTTCCGCTGCCGCTCGTGCTCCACTGTACCGTGCCGTTCACTGCCGTAGCACCTGCCAACGTGTAGCTCACTTCATCTATACACAATTCATCATCAGCGCCCGCATTCGCAGCAGGATTCTCGCTGATCGTCAAGATCATCGTGTCTACCGCATCACCGCAAGTACCAAGACCTGTTGCTGTTAAGGTCAATTCTATCGTAGCAACTCCACCTGTAAAGGTCAAGGAACCTAGGTCTGGCGTATACGTCGCATTCAACGCATTCGCATTGTTGAACGTGCCACTTGCTGCACTCCAGGTCAAGCCTGCAAAGTTGCTTGCAGTTGCTCCTGATAGGGTATAGCTGCTGCCTGCTGCAATTACTGCATCAGGTCCGGCATTCGATGTGGCCAGTCTGTACAAGGTCAGCACCATCGTGTCTGTTGCTGTTCCTCCTGCACCCGTTACCGTGATGGTCAACTGTACCTGTCCACTTTCGAAGTCTGCAGCACTTGGCGTGTAAACAGCATTGATCGCTGTCACATCGTCAAAGCTTCCGCTGCCGCTCGTGCTCCACTGTACCGTGCCGTTCACTGCCGTAGCACCTGCCAACGTGTAGCTCACTTCATCTATACACAATTCATCATCAGCGCCTGCATTCGCAGCAGGATTCTCGCTGATCGTCAAGATCATCGTATCTACCGCATCACCGCAAGTACCAAGACCTGTTGCTGTTAAGGTTAATTCTACCGTGGCTACTCCACCTGTAAAGGTCAAGGAACCTAGGTCTGGCGTATACGTCGCATTCAACGCGTTCGCATTGTTGAACGTACCGCTTGCTGCACTCCAGGTCAAGCCTGCAAAGTTGCTTGCAGTTGCTCCTGATAGGGTATAGCTACTGCCTGCTGCAATTACTGCATCAGGTCCGGCATTCGATGTGGCCAGTCTGTACAAGGTCAGCACCATCGTGTCTGTTGCTGTTCCTCCTGCACCCGTTACCGTGATCGTCAACTGTACCTGTCCACTTTCAAAGTCTGCAGCACTTGGCGTGTACACAGCATTGATCGCTGTCACATCGTCAAAGCTTCCGCTGCCACTTGTGCTCCACTGTACCGTGCCGTTCACTGCCGTAGCACCTGCCAACGTGTAGCTCACTTCATCTATACACAATTCATCATCAGCGCCTGCATTCGCAGCAGGATTCTCGCTGATCGTCAAGATCATCGTATCTACCGCATCACCGCAAGTACCAAGACCTGTTGCTGTCAGGGTAAGCGTTACTGTCGCTTCACCGTTAACAAACGTCAAGGCTGTTAAATCAGGAGTGAATGTAGGGTTCAACGCGTTCGCATTGTTGAACGTGCCGCTTGCTGCACTCCAGGTAACTGTTCCGAAGTTCGTAGCCGTAGCTCCGCTTAGGGTATAGCTGCTGCCTGCTGCAATTACTGCATCAGGGCCTGCATTCGATGTGGCCAGTCTGTACAAGGTCAGCACCATCGTATCTGTAGCCGTTCCACCTGCTCCTGTAACCGTGATCGTCAACTGTACCTGTCCGCTTTCAAAGTCTGCAGCACTTGGCGTGTACACAGCGTTGATTCCTGTTACATCGTCAAAGCTTCCGCTGCCACTTGTGCTCCACTGTACCGTGCCGTTCACTGCCGTAGCACCTGCCAACGTGTAGCTTACTTCATCTATACACAACTCATCATCAGCGCCCGCATTCGCAGCTGGATTCTCGCTGATCGTCAAGATCATCGTGTCTACCGCATCACCGCAAGTACCAAGACCTGTTGCTGTTAAGGTCAATTCTATCGTGGCTACTCCACCTGTAAAGGTCAAGGAACCTAGGTCTGGCGTATACGTCGCATTCAGCGCGTTCGCATTGTTGAACGTACCGCTTGCTGCACTCCAAGTTACTGTTCCGAAGTTGGTGGCCGTAGCTCCGCTTAGGTATAGCTGCTGCCTGCTGCAATTACCGCATCAGGGCCTGCATTCGATGTGGCCAGTCTGTACAAGGTCAGCACCATCGTGTCTGTTGCTGTTCCTCCTGCACCCGTTACCGTGATCGTCAACTGTACCTGTCCGCTTTCAAAGTCTGCAGCACTTGGCGTGTAAACAGCGTTGATCGCTGTCACATCATCAAAGCTTCCGCTGCCGCTTGTGCTCCACTGTACCGTGCCGTTCACTGCCGTAGCTCCTGCCAACGTGTAGCTTACTTCATCTATACACAATTCATCATCAGCGCCTGCATTCGCAGCAGGATTCTCGCTGATCGTCAAGATCATCGTATCCACTGCATCACCGCAAGTACCAAGACCTGTTGCTGTCAAGGTTAATTCTACCGTGGCTACTCCACCTGTAAAGGTCAAGGAACCTAGGTCTGGCGTATACGTCGCATTCAGCGCGTTCGCATTGTTGAACGTACCGCTTGCTGCACTCCAGGTAACTGTTCCGAAGTTGGTGGCTGTTGCTCCACTCAATGTGAAGCTGCCGCCTGCTGCAATTACCGCATCAGGACCTGCATTCGATGTGGCCAGTCTGTACAAGGTCAGCACCATCGTGTCTGTTGCTGTTCCTCCTGCACCCGTTACCATGATCGTCAACTGTACCTGTCCGCTTTCGAAGTCTGCAGCACTTGGCGTGTATACAGCGTTGATCGCTGTTACATCGTCAAAGCTTCCGCTGCCACTTGTGCTCCACTGCACCGTGCCGTTCACTGCCGTAGCTCCTGCCAACGTGTAGCTCACTTCATCTATACACAATTCATCATCAGCGCCTGCATTCGCAGCAGGATTCTCGCTGATCGTCAAGATCATCGTATCCACTGCATCACCGCAAGTACCCAATCCTGAAGCTGTCAGTGTAAGCGTTACTGTCGCTTCACCGTTGACAAACGTCAAGGCTGTTAAATCAGGAGTGAATGTAGGGTTCAACGCGTTCGCATTGTTGAATGTACCGCTTGCTGCACTCCAGGTTACTGTTCCGAAGTTGGTGGCTGTTGCTCCACTCAATGTGAAGCTGCCGCCTGCTGCAATTACCGCATCAGGACCTGCATTCGATGTGGCCAGTCTGTACAAGGTCAGCACCATCGTATCTGTTGCTGTTCCTCCTGCGCCCGTTACCGTGATCGTCAACTGTACCTGTCCGCTTTCAAAGTCTGCAGCACTTGGCGTGTAAACAGCATTGATCGCTGTCACATCGTCAAAGCTTCCGCTGCCGCTTGTGCTCCACTGTACTGTGCCGTTCACTGCCGTAGCACCTGCCAACGTGTAGCTCACTTCATCTATACACAATTCATCATCAGCGCCCGCATTCGCAGCAGGATTCTCGCTGATCGTCAAGATCATCGTATCTACCGCATCACCGCAAGTACCCAGACCTGTTGCTGTCAAGGTTAATTCTACCGTAGCAACTCCACCTGTAAAGGTCAAGGAACCTAGGTCTGGCGTATACGTCGCATTCAACGCATTCGCATTGTTGAACGTACCGCTTGCTGCACTCCAAGTTACTGTTCCGAAGTTGGTGGCTGTTGCTCCACTCAATGTGAAGCTGCTGCCTGCTGCAATTACTGCATCAGGTCCGGCATTCGATGTGGCCAGTCTGTACAAGGTCAGCACCATCGTATCTGTAGCCGTTCCTCCTGCGCCCGTTACCGTGATCGTCAACTGTACCTGTCCGCTTTCAAAGTCTGCAGCACTTGGCGTGTAAACAGCATTGATCGCTGTCACATCATCAAAGCTTCCGCTGCCACTTGTGCTCCACTGTACCGTGCCGTTCACTGCCGTAGCACCTGCCAACGTGTAGCTCACTTCATCTATACACAATTCATCATCAGCGCCCGCATTGGCAGCTGGATTCTCGCTGATCGTCAAGATCATCGTATCCACTGCATCACCGCAAGTTCCCAATCCTGAAGCTGTTAGTGTAAGCGTTACTGTCGCTTCACCGTTAACAAACGTCAAGGCTGTTAAGTCAGGAGTGAATGTAGGGTTCAACGCGTTCGCATTGTTGAACGTGCCACTTGCTGCACTCCAGGTCAAGCCTGCAAAGTTACTTGCAGTTGCTCCTGATAATGTATAGCTGCTGCCTGCTGCAATTACCGCATCAGGGCCTGCATTCGATGTGGCCAGTCTGTACAAGGTCAGCACCATCGTATCTGTTGCTGTTCCTCCTGCTCCTGTAACCGTGATCGTCAACTGTACCTGTCCGCTTTCGAAGTCTGCAGCACTTGGCGTGTACACAGCGTTGATCGCTGTTACATCGTCAAAGCTTCCGCTGCCGCTTGTGCTCCACTGTACCGTGCCGTTCACTGCCGTAGCTCCTGCCAACGTGTAGCTCACTTCATCTATACACAATTCATCATCAGCGCCCGCATTCGCAGCAGGATTCTCGCTGATCGTCAAGATCATCGTATCTACCGCATCACCGCAAGTGCCCAATCCTGAAGCTGTCAGTGTAAGCGTTACTGTCGCTTCACCGTTGACAAACGTCAAGGCTGTTAAATCAGGAGTGAATGTAGGGTTCAACGCGTTCGCATTGTTGAACGTACCGCTTGCTGCACTCCAGGTTACTGTTCCGAAGTTGGTAGCCGTAGCTCCGCTTAGGGTATAGCTGCCGCCTGCTGCAATTACTGCATCAGGACCTGCATTCGATGTGGCCAGTCTGTACAAGGTCAGCACCATCGTATCTGTTGCTGTTCCACCTGCTCCTGTCACCGTAATGGTCAACTGTACCTGTCCACTTTCGAAGTCTGCAGCACTTGGCGTGTACACAGCGTTGATCGCTGTCACATCATCAAAGCTTCCGCTGCCGCTTGTGCTCCACTGTACCGTGCCGTTCACTGCCGTAGCTCCTGCTAACGTGTAGCTTACTTCATCTATACACAATTCATCATCAGCGCCTGCATTCGCAGCAGGATTCTCGCTGATCGTCAAGATCATCGTATCTACCGCATCACCGCAAGTACCAAGACCTGTTGCTGTTAAGGTCAATTCTACCGTGGCTACTCCACCTGTGAAGGTCAAGGAACCTAGGTCTGGCGTATACGTCGCATTCAACGCATTCGCATTGTTGAACGTACCGCTAGCTGCACTCCAGGTTACTGTTCCGAAGTTCGTAGCCGTAGCTCCGCTCAATGTGAAGCTGCTGCCTGCTACGATTACCGCATCAGGGCCGGCATTCGATGTGGCCAGTCTGTACAAGGTCAGCACCATCGTGTCTGTTGCTGTTCCTCCTGCTCCTGTCACCGTGATCGTCAACTGTACCTGTCCGCTTTCGAAGTCTGCAGCACTTGGCGTGTAAACAGCATTGATCGCTGTCACATCGTCAAAGCTACCGCTGCCGCTTGTGCTCCACTGTACCGTGCCGTTCACTGCCGTAGCACCTGCCAACGTGTAGCTCACTTCATCTATACACAATTCATCATCAGCGCCCGCATTCGCAGCAGGATTCTCGCTGATCGTCAAGATCATCGTATCCACTGCATCACCGCAAGTTCCCAATCCTGAAGCTGTTAGTGTAAGCGTTACTGTCGCTTCACCGTTAACAAACGTCAAGGCTGTTAAGTCAGGAGTGAATGTAGGGTTCAACGCGTTCGCATTGTTGAACGTGCCACTTGCTGCACTCCAGGTCAAGCCTGCAAAGTTGCTTGCAGTTGCTCCTGATAATGTATAGCTGCTGCCTGCTGCAATTACCGCATCAGGTCCGGCATTCGATGTGGCCAGTCTGTACAAGGTCAGCACCATCGTATCTGTTGCTGTTCCTCCTGCTCCTGTCACCGTAATGGTCAACTGTACCTGTCCGCTTTCAAAGTCTGCAGCACTTGGCGTGTACACAGCGTTGATCGCTGTTACATCGTCAAAGCTTCCGCTGCCGCTTGTGCTCCACTGTACCGTGCCGTTCACTGCCGTAGCACCTGCCAACGTGTAGCTCACTTCATCTATACACAATTCATCATCAGCGCCTGCATTCGCAGCAGGATTCTCACTGATCGTCAAGATCATCGTATCCACTGCATCACCGCAAGTACCCAGACCTGTTGCTGTCAAGGTTAATTCTACCGTAGCAACTCCACCTGTAAAGGTCAAGGAACCTAGGTCTGGCGTATACGTCGCATTCAACGCATTCGCATTGTTGAACGTACCGCTTGCTGCACTCCAAGTTACTGTTCCGAAGTTGGTGGCTGTTGCTCCTGATAGGGTATAGCTGCTGCCTGCTGCGATTACCGCATCAGGTCCGGCATTCGATGTGGCCAGTCTGTACAAGGTCAGCACCATCGTATCTGTAGCCGTTCCTCCTGCGCCCGTTACCGTGATCGTCAACTGTACCTGTCCGCTTTCAAAGTCTGCAGCACTTGGCGTGTAAACAGCATTGATCGCTGTTACATCGTCAAAGCTTCCGCTGCCACTTGTGCTCCACTGTACCGTGCCGTTCACTGCCGTAGCACCTGCCAACGTGTAGCTCACTTCATCTATACACAATTCATCATCAGCGCCCGCATTCGCAGCTGGATTCTCGCTGATCGTCAAGATCATCGTATCCACTGCATCACCGCAAGTTCCAAGACCTGTTGCTGTTAAGGTTAATTCTACCGTGGCTACTCCACCTGTAAAGGTCAAGGAACCTAGGTCTGGCGTATACGTCGCATTCAACGCATTCGCATTGTTGAACGTACCGCTTGCTGCACTCCAAGTTACTGTTCCGAAGTTGGTAGCCGTAGCTCCTGATAATGTGAAGCTGCTGCCTGCTGCAATTACAGCATCAGGGCCTGCATTCGACGTGGCCAGTCTGTACAAGGTCAGCACCATCGTGTCTGTTGCTGTTCCACCTGCTCCTGTAACCGTGATCGTCAACTGTACCTGTCCGCTTTCAAAGTCTGCAGCACTTGGCGTGTACACAGCGTTGATCGCTGTTACATCGTCAAAGCTTCCGCTGCCGCTTGTGCTCCACTGTACCGTGCCGTTCACTGCCGTAGCTCCTGCCAACGTGTAGCTCACTTCATCTATACACAATTCATCATCAGCGCCTGCATTGGCTGCTGGGTTCTCGCTGATCGTCAAGATCATCGTATCCACTGCATCACCGCAAGTACCAAGACCTGTTGCTGTTAAGGTCAATTCTATCGTGGCTACTCCACCTGCAAAGGTCAAGGAACCTAGGTCTGGCGTATACGTCGCATTCAACGCGTTCGCATTGTTGAACGTGCCACTTGCTGCACTCCAGGTAACTGTTCCGAAGTTCGTAGCTGTTGCTCCACTCAATGTGAAGCTGCTGCCTGCTGCAATTACCGCATCAGGGCCTGCATTCGATGTGGCCAGTCTGTACAAGGTCAGCACCATCGTGTCTGTTGCTGTTCCTCCTGCTCCTGTCACCGTGATCGTCAACTGTACCTGTCCGCTTTCGAAGTCTGCAGCACTTGGCGTGTAAACAGCGTTGATCGCTGTTACATCATCAAAGCTTCCGCTGCCACTTGTGCTCCACTGTACCGTGCCGTTCACTGCCGTAGCACCTGCCAACGTGTAGCTCACTTCATCTATACACAATTCATCATCAGCGCCCGCATTGGCTGCTGGATTCTCGCTGATCGTCAAGATCATCGTATCCACTGCATCACCGCAAGTTCCCAATCCTGAAGCTGTCAGTGTAAGCGTTACTGTCGCTTCACCGTTGACAAACGTCAAGGCTGTTAAATCAGGAGTGAATGTAGGATTCAACGCATTCGCATTGTTGAACGTACCGCTTGCTGCACTCCAAGTTACTGTTCCGAAGTTGGTGGCTGTTGCTCCGCTTAGGGTATAGCTGCTGCCTGCTGCAATTACCGCATTAGGTCCGGCATTCGATGTGGCCAGTCTGTACAAGGTCAGCACCATCGTGTCTGTTGCTGTTCCTCCTGCACCCGTTACCGTGATCGTCAACTGTACCTGTCCGCTTTCGAAGTCTGCAGCACTTGGCGTATAAACAGCATTGATCGCTGTTACATCATCAAAGCTTCCGCTGCCACTTGTGCTCCACTGTACCGTGCCGTTCACTGCCGTAGCACCTGCCAACGTGTAGCTCACTTCATCTATACACAATTCATCATCAGCGCCCGCATTGGCTGCTGGATTCTCGCTGATCGTCAAGATCATCGTATCCACTGCATCACCGCAAGTACCAAGACCTGTTGCTGTCAAGGTCAATTCTATCGTGGCTACTCCACCTGTAAAGGTCAAGGAACCTAGGTCTGGCGTATACGTCGCATTCAACGCATTCGCATTGTTGAACGTGCCACTTGCTGCACTCCAAGTTACTGTTCCGAAGTTGGTGGCTGTTGCTCCACTCAATGTGAAGCTGCTGCCTGCTGCGATTACCGCATCAGGTCCGGCATTCGATGTGGCAGCTCTGAAAAGTCTTAAGACAAAGCTATCCGAAACAGGCGTACAACCACCTGAAGTAGAAATTGTAAGCGTTACTTGCCCTGACTCATAATCAGATGCGCTTGGCGTGTAGATTGCATCAAGTGCGGTTATATTATCAAATGTACCTGAACCAGACGTACTCCAAATCACTGTAGTGCTTGAAGTTCCATTCAATTGAATGAATCCATTTGGTAAAGAACATAAATCTTCTCCTGTTGAGCCAGCAGATACAGTTTCCGCCGCAGGCTGCCCTATTGTTATGTTGCTGAGCGTTGTCTCACAGCCGTTCGCATCTCTCACAGTCACACTGTACGTGCCCGCTCCGATACCTGTCAAATCCTGGGTAGATAAACCGTTGCTCCACTGATACGTGTACGGCGCTGTGCCTCCTGTAACCGTGATGTCGATCGAACCGTCCAATGATCCGAAGCAGCTCGCATCTGTTTGTGTGGTGACCGTTGCAGACAGAGCCTCTGCAGGTTCGGTAATCGTCACTTCAACCGTCGCCGTGTTGCTGTTTGCATCCGTAACCGTTACCGTATAGGTACCGGCAGTCAGACCCGCGAAGGTATTGGCCGTAGGTACCGTGCCGCCTGTGATACTGTAGGTATATGGCGCAACTCCGCCTGATGCAAGCACCGTAATACTGCCATCACTACCTTCAAAACAGCTCACATTCGTACTGCTTACCAAACTCAACACCAAGCCAGCCGGCTCCGTAATGTTGAACGACACATCAAAGCTACAGCCGTTATTGTCTGTAACTCTAACCGTGTAAGCTCCCGCTGAAAGGCCTCCGAAGACTCCTGTTCCGTTGGATGTGCCTGCACCTAAAAGTGTGTAAGTAATCGGTGCGGTACCGCCAACAGCAGTAACCGTCACAGATCCGTTGCTTCCTCCAGCAACCGTAACCATATTGATAGTGGTCACAGAGGCGGTAAGCGTACTGTTGCTATTCGTAATGTTGAATGTCGTCTCTGCACCGCAGCCGTCACCGTTTGTGAACACTGCCGTATAGAAGCCCGCTCCCAATCCTGTGATCTCAAGGGCCGTTCCGCCTGTGATTGCAATAGCTGCTCCACCGTTCAAGCTCACCGTTCCGTCTCCACTTGATATCAAGGTCACAGAACCGACACTTGCATTACACTCTGTATTTTCTGTCGCAGTCACTGTCAGCGTTTCCGCCGCAGGCTGTCCTATTGTTATGTTGCTGAGCGTTGTCTCACAACCATTCGCATCTCTCACAGTCACACTGTACGTGCCCGCTCCGATACCTGTCAAATCCTGGGTAGATAAACCGTTGCTCCACTGATACGTGTACGGCGCTGTGCCTCCTGTAACCGTGATGTCGATCGAACCGTCCAATGATCCGAAGCAGCTCGCATCTGTTTGTGTGGTGACCGTTGCAGACAGAGCCTCTGCAGGTTCGGTAATCGTCACTTCAACCGTCGCCGTATTGCTGTTTGCATCCGTAACCGTTACCGTATAGGTACCGGCAGTCAGAGCCGCGAAGGTATTGGCCGTAGGTACCGTGCCGCCTGTGATACTGTAGGTATATGGCGCAACTCCGCCTGATGCAAGCACCGTAATACTGCCATCACTGCCTTCAAAACAGCTCACATTCGTACTGCTTACCAAACTCAACACCAAGCCAGCCGGCTCCGTAATGTTGAACGACACATCAAAGCTACAGCCGTTATTGTCTGTAACTCTAACCGTGTAAGCTCCCGCTGAAAGGTCTCCGAAGACTCCTGTTCCGTTGGATGTGCCTGCACCTAAAAGTGTGTAAGTAATCGGTGCGGTACCGCCAACAGCAGCAACCGTCACAGATCCGTTGCTTCCCCCAGCAACCGTAACCATATTGATAGTGGTCACAGAGGCGGTAAGCGTACTGTTTGTATTTATAATGTTAAAGCCTATCTCTCCTACACATATTCCTTCTGAAACAGCAGTATAGAAGCCCGCAGAAAGACCAGTAAAGGTACTGCCGGATGCTTGGGTAACCCCGTTTACCGAAATGTCACTGCCGTCAGAGGATGTCAACACCACACTACCAACAGTTGCATTACATTCCGTATTCACAATTGATGAAGCTGTTATTGTCACAACATCAGGTGCAGACAATGTATAGGTAGGACTCGCCAACGTACAACCATTCGCATCGCGGATGGTGACTGTGTATGCTCCCGCACCTACATTTATCAGGTTGGATCCAGACTGTCCATTGCTCCACACATAGGTATATGGACCAGTACCGCCCGAAACTGTCAACACAATACCGCCGTCAGTACCACCAAAACAGGTAGGATTGGAAAGAGTTGCATCGTCTATCGCTAGGGAGGATAAGGCACCTGTAATCAAAACAGGAACTAAATTAGATTCACAACCATTTGCATCTATGGTTCTGAATAAATAGTTACCTGGTGCAAGATTCGAAATAACCGAACCACTTGGTATGAAAGCTCCTCCGTCTAAGGAATAGCTGTAGGCATAAGCACCTGTGCCACCCATAGCACTGATACGGACCACAGCATCATTCTCTCCAAAACAAGTCTCATTACTTACGCTAATCAAGGAAGTGAGCAATGGATTTGGCACACTCAAGGTTATGGCGACAGTGAAGCTACAGCCATTAGAGTCTGTAACCAACACATTGTAATTACCCGCAGGAAGATCTTCAAACACACCCGTGGCATTGGATTCACCAGTTTCTAAAATTCTAAATGTATAGTCTCCGGAACCACCTGTAGTTCCAATGGTAAATGAACCATCTACCTGACCTGCGCAAGAAATATTTTCAAATACATCTACAAAAGCTTCGAGGTCACTATTGGTATTGATGACATTAAAGCTTACCTCTTCGCTACAACCAGTAGCAGTACTAAATACAGCCGTATAGAAACCTGCATTTAAGTTGCTGAATGTGGCACTTAAAGTACCCTCAGTAACCGTTGCTGATTGACCTGCAACGGTAATAGTACCGGCAGAACTCACAGTGAAAGTAACAGAACCTTCAGATGCATTACATACCGTATTAACGATCGTATCAACATCTATGAACGTAGTACAAACAGGGGTAGGTTCAGTATTATTTTGTGGACCAGTTCCATCAGGATCTGGATCAAATCCATTTTGTGAAGTATCCGTGACTTCGAAACCATTAAATTCGGCAGAAGCCAAAACATTGCTTTCATACGTTCCTGTTAAGCTCGGTTCTAGGTCAACAACTACGAATAAATCTTTCTCTTCTCCGATCTCCAATTCATTTATTGGATTGCTCAACAATCGTATGTCAGAATCTCCATTAAAAGCTCCATTGACAATCAAAGAATCAGAAGTCACACTGACTACATCAAAATTACCTGCCCCGTAGGCATTTACCATATCAAAATTAATCTGCACCTTTTCTAAAGGTGTATTACCGAAGTTTTTTACCCGGATTTGATAGGTAGCTCGGAAGGTTGTGGCAGGAGCTGCATTTCTAACGACTGATACCAATTCTTTGGCTACCCCAATTTTAGGATCACCGTTTTCTACTGTTACCACCAAGAAGAATGGAGGGGAAGGACAATTGGTCGGAGCTGGCCCAAAAGGTTGTATGGTGTAGGTAATTGCACCATCTGCAGGACCCACATTCACCAAAATATCATCAATCAATGCTCCTGATCCCGAGGCTGTAAAGCCAGTTACTGTACCAATAGTATTTACTGCTGTCCAGGTATAAGTGGTACCTGGAACATTGGAAGTTATGGTATAACCGACATTTTCCCCGCTCAAAATAGTTTTGGTAGAATTGGATGTAACTATCGGAGTTGGATTAACTGTGATCGTAAATGTCTCTGCAGGTCCTTCACAACCCCCATCGAAACGAGGCGTCACCGTGATTTCTCCAACTATTGGAAGAGCTCCAAAATTCACCGCATTGAAAGAGATATTGCCGGAACCAGTTGCCGCCAATCCAATACTTGGGTTGTTATTCACCCAAGTATAAGTAGTCAAACCACCCGTTCTATCCGTCGTAAAATTAACTTGGGTTAAGTCATTCCCACAAACTTCAATATCTGCCACTGGATCTACCTGAGCGGTAGGGTTTACTGTAATCGTAAATGTCTCGCTTCTACTATTGTCAAAGCAGGAAACTCCATCATTTTCAAACACAGGAGTTACTGTAATAGTAGCCGAAATAGGCGCAGTCCCCGTGTTAACAGCATCAAATGTAAATGTCGCAGTACCATTGTTGCCTCCATCAGAAATACTTCCGGAAGCTGCTAAGCCTATTGCTGTATTGTCATTTAACCAATTGTATGTAGTTGCTCCTCCTGTATTATTGGTTGTGAAGCTGATAGTTGTTTCTTCGTCATTACATACTGTTTGATCTGCAGGATCATTGACCTGACCCCATGGATTGACCGTAATAGTAAAGGTATCCGATGCACCTGGACAACTCACTCCATCATTGGTAAAGGTTGGTGTAACTGTAATCGTCGCAACGATCGGTGCAGTTCCTGTATTAATAGCATTAAATAACGGAACATTTCCGGATCCAGAAGCAGCCAGTCCAATTCCAGGTGTATTATTTACCCATTCATACGTAACTGTACCCCCTGTATTGGTAGTACCAAATCCTGGAATACTTACATCTTCTGCGGCATTACAAACAACGGCATCTGTTGGTACTACTACAGTTGCACTTGGATTCACAGTGATGTCCACATTGATAGGGTCGCCTGCACAGTCTCCAATAAATGGAGTCACTACATATCGAACCACTCCGGGCGAAGTGCCTGAATTGACCAATGTTTGAACAATTTCGCTGAGCGTACCAGCCGTATGGTTAGTAAACCCTGTGATAGCACCTCCTGTTGGAGCCGTCTGAACCGCTGCCGTCCAACGATAGAACACTGCGGATGTTCCTGTAGAAACGGTGCTCAGTACAATTCCTGTATCATCTCCAGTACAGATAGTCTCATTGGCTGGAGTGGCTTCAACTTTTGGTGTCGGGTTCAGCGTAACTGTTACCGTAAAGTCTTCTCCAACGCAGCTTCCTGATGTTGGTGTTACCGTATAGACAACTGTCTGAACTGCATCAGTATCATTTGTTAAAGTACCAGAAATATTACTACCTGAGCCATCCACTTCACCCGTAACATTCGCATTAGGAGTTACTATCCATGAATAGGTAGTTCCTAATGGTACAATATCTCCTCCTACGCCATTGGTAGGAGTAATGGTAAATGTTCCATCATCACAAATTTCAGCAGTTTTATCAGCAATCTCCGGAGTTGGATTAACTGTAACAACTATAGTAAATGGCTGTCCTACACATGAACCGTCAGTTCCTGAAGTCGGGGTGACAGTATATGTAATCGTCTGGACAACATTAGTTGTATTTCTCAAAGTCTGAGAAATCTGGGTAATCCCAGCCGCTGCACTTGCACTTGCTCCCGTTATATTTGGATTCGTTGAAATGGTCCAGGTATACGTGGTATTCGCTGGGACAATATCTCCTCCTACACCATTTTCAGGATTAATGGTGAATGCATCATTAGAACAAATCTCTGCTGTTTTATTGGCAACTTCCGGGGTTGGGTTGACCGTTACGGTCAAATCAAAGACAGGGCCTACACAACCTTGTGCAGAAATTGGTGTAACTTCATACGTTAGGCTTTGAGCAACATTGGTAGTATTTCTTAAAGTTTGAGAAATGGATGCTTGGGCTGTTGCTTGCGTACCCTGACCAGTAATGTTTGCATTATTGGTTTTTACTGTCCAAGTATAAGTTGTTCCAGCCGGAACAATATTTCCTCCACCATTAACAGGAGTAAAGATGAAGGCAGAGTTAGAACAAGATTCCGTATTACTATCCTGTACAAATGGCTTAGGATTCACCGTGACAGTAACATCAAATGGTAATCCGACACAATTTCCCTGTTCGCCTGAAGTCGGTGTCAATCGATAAACAATTGTTTGAACCGTATTGGTAAGATTGGTAAGCGTTTGTTCAAATGTCAATTGACCAACAGCCTGTCCTTCTTGACCGGTAAGGTTGGCATTGTTTGTTTGTATAACCCAAGTATAGGTAGTATTGGCTGGTACGATATCCCCTGAAGAACCACTCTGATCGATTGGCGTGAGAGAAACCGTGCCTTCTGAACAAATTGCCGCAGGTGCTTTTGGTGCAATCTCTGGTGTAGGATTTACAGTAACCGTAACAGTGAAGGTTTCCCCATCGCAAGTACCTGATCTTGGAGTGACTGTATACACTACTTCTTGTGGTACAGGTGTCAGGTTACGCAAAGTTTGTCCAATGCTAGCCTGAGGAGTTGCAACATTACTTTGTCCGGTAACATTGGCATTGGCTGCTACTGTCCAAGTATAGGTTGTACCTACTGGAACAATATCATCGTTGGATGTGCCGCCGTCTTGAACAGGTGTCACAGAGAAGCCTGTATTAGAGCAGGTTTCCAAAGCTACGTTGGCAATTCTTGGTCTAGGATTGACCGTTACTGTGATATCAAATGTCTCACCAACGCAAGAGCCTGCTGCTCCCGACGTTGGGGTAACTCTATAGACAATTGTTTGAACTGTATTCGTGGTATTGTCAAGAGTTTGTGTAAATGAAGACTGATCAGTACCGCTTGTTTGTCCCGTCAAATTTATATTGTCCGTTAGGATCGTCCATGTATAGGTCGTACCCGCCGGTACAATATCACCCCCAACGCCATTGGTTGGAGTGACGTTGATCAAACCATCGTCACAGACTGTGACTGTCTTATCGACAATTTGAGGAGTAGGGTCCACCGTAATGGTAAAAGTCGTAGGTGTTCCTACACAACTTACACCACTATTGGTATAGGTTGGTGTGACTGTAATGGTAGCTGTAATAGGAATATTTGTGGTGTTGGTAGCTGTAAAGCTTGGGATACCGGTCACATTTCCTCCACTATTGGCAGCAAGACCAATTGCTGTGTTGTTATTCGTCCAGGTATAGGTGGTAGTCCCATCAGTTCTACTTGTACCAAAGGTGACCTCATTAGTTGCTGCAGCTTCACAGAGCGTTTGATTTGCTATAGTATTTACCTGACCACTTGGATTAACAGTAATAGTAAATGTCTTGCTTGGTCCAGGACATGATTGCCCACCATTGGTAAATGTTGGTGTCACCGTAACTGTTCCTGTAAGCTGTGCATTGCTTGTATTCAATGCTGTGAAAGAAATATTACCTGTTCCACTAGCTGCTATACCAATGGCGTCCCCCACATAGGTCCATGCATAGGTCGTAGTTCCACCAGTATTTCCTGTAGAGAAGTTCACATTGGTTGGCTGATTATGGCAGACAACTCGGTCAATAATATCATTTACTTGACCAAGTGGATTAATGGTAATAGTGAAGTTCCTTGCCGGTCCAGTACAACTTACTCCGTCTTTGGTGTAAGTCATGGTAACAGATACAGTTCTTGAGGTTGGTGCAGTACCTATATTAATCGCAGTGAATGCAGGAAGGTTACCCGTTCCGCTATTGGCCGGAAGACCTATGGTTGTTCCATTAGTGACCGACCAATTGTAAGTCACATTGTCGAAATCAGTCTGACTGGTGGTAAATACTGTCTCAGGAACTGATGCGTCATGACAATGCACTTGTGCAACTGGCTGATTAGCAATTCCATTTGGCAACACTTGTACATCCACAAACTGAGCAGGGCCTGTACACGCTCCAATGGCCGGTGTCACTGTATATCTGACCACCGCTGGCGCATTAGAAGTATTGGTAATGACCTGACCAGTCGGTGCTCCACTACCACTTGAGGTAAATGTAGCAGTTCCAGATTGTATGGCTGCAGTCCAAGTGTAGGTTACACCTGGAGTGGTGCCTGTAATTGTAGTAGCAAGTCCAATATTCGTGGTGCTGCCAGAACAAATAGTAGCTGCATTATTCGTAATCGATACATTTGGTGTAGGCTGAACAGTCACTGTCACTGTAAATGACCCACCTGTACAAGAGCCTACTCCTACCCCACCAACAGGTGTCACTGTATAAACTACTTGTTGGGCAGTTAATGAATTATTGGTAAGTGTTTGAGAAATGGTTGACTGCGGTTCAGTTTCATTACTTTCCCCAGTCACATTCGGATTGTCAACAACCGTCCAAGTGTAGGTTGTGCCTGCAGGCACTACATCTCCGCCCACTCCGTTAACAGGAGTTACGGTAAAGCTTGTTTCGTTACAAATGGTGGTTGTTTTGGCAGCAATCGTTGGAACCGGATTTACTGTAATTGTAAAGACCTCTGGGTTACCAAACCCTGTAACCCCATTATTGGTAAATTCAGGAGTGACAGTAATCGTAGCCACTCTTGCAACACTAGTAGGATTAACCGCAGTGAAGGAACCAATATTTCCAGTTCCTGATGCAGCCAAACCTATAGAAGAATTAGAGTTAACCCAATTAAAGGTAGTACCAGGAACAGACGTTCCAAATACGACTGCATTTGTGCCTTCATTTGCACAAAGTTCTTGACTGGTTACAGGAAGAACGTCAGGGGTAGGGTTAACTGTCACAGTGAAAGTGAAGTCATCTCCCTGGCAACTCGTTGGCGCTGGACCAGATGGTGAAATGGTGTAGGTTACGGTCAATGGAATATTGGATGAATTAACCAACACATCATTGATACTATTCCCAGAAGAAGATGCTGTATTTCCAGTAACTGACCCAGAAGCGACCGAAGTCCAAGTAAAGGTTGTTCCTGGAACATCTGCTGTAATGATATATGCTACATCATCCCCATCTCGGATGGTTTTGGAATTAGCTGAAGTAACTACAGGCACTGGGTTGACTACTACCTGCACTGCATTTGAAATCTCTGTACATTCATTTGGTCCAATAGGACTAGGACTACCACCTGTTACTGTCAATGTTGATGTGGCTACCCTTCTAAACCAAGTGGTTTGAGAGAGGATATCTGTAGTAAAGTTTTGTCCCGTACCACCTGAAATGTCACTAAATCCAGCAACAGCACTTGTAGTGCTAGCCTGCCATTGATAGGAAATTGCTCCTCCATTTGGAGAGCTTGCAACAGTACCAGTAAGGTTGATTGTAGGTTGACTAACAGGGCCTTCATTTTCACATACCTCTGAAAGGTTGCTAGAGATAACCCCAGGGGTTAAACTGTTCACCGTCACCGTTACCACTCTGGAGAAACCTGTTTCGCAGGCATTTCCAGGAGCTGTAACAAATACTCTGTAACGTGTATTCGCAGAAAGCGCTGGTGTAGTGTAAGTAGTAGCCGTAGCACCAGTAATGTTAATCCAGCTGTCAGTACCAAATCCATTTTCTCGCTGCCACTGATACACAGGACCAGGAGTACCTCCTGTACCTGCTACCTCCATGGTAAAATTATCACCAGCACAAATCAATCCATCTTGTGGCTGTGTAACAATTACCGGATCAGAGACAATTTCATAAGTGACGACGGAAGAAGTCACAGTAGTACAAGCAATTCCCCCGATAACAGGTGTAACGATTACTCTGAATTCGTAAGTACCCAAACCTGTTATTCCTGAGACTATAAGTTCTTCTGTTGTTGCTCCAGCATACACAGCTCCAAGTGGATTGTCATTGGTTACATTTTCCCAAACACCTCCTGATAAAATCTGCCACTGATAGGTGTAGCTAATCAAGTCCCCACCAGCAAAGCCTGGTTCCATGACTACTGTGAAGGTATTTTCATTGAACTCAATATCGGACTCACAGGCCGAAGATCGCAAAGCAATTGGTTGTTCTATGATTGTCGGAACAAATACACCTACTACCTCAGATGTAGCCTGATCACAGCCTAAACCAGCTTGTGTTACTACAAATCTATAGAAGGTATTTTCAATCAAGGCCGCAGTTTCGTAGGACAATTCAAAAATATCTCCATCAACAAGAGTTGGATTTACTTGTATGCCTCCCTCAGGAAATTCAGTCAATCGCGTAAAGACTCCATCAATAGCATCCGAAAACTCTACCCAGTAGCGGGTTTCACCAGCTCCACCTTCCACTGTAGCTGTCAAGATGGTCGTTTCACCAGCACAGATATTAATAGATTCTGGCTGATCAGTAAAAATTGCATCACATGCTACCGTAAAGGTTATAGGATCCGAAACCACAGTATCACAACCTCTACCAGTTGCGCTTACTGTTACTCGAACTTCTCCTTCTCCTCCATTAATTGTGCAATCCGAAAACTCTGCTCCTTCAAATAAATCTGTCAACTTGATATAGCGCCAAGCATATCCTCCAGCAAAATCCCCGTCTAGGTAGGTTGTCATACCCACAATCGCATAACCCGCAGGAGCCAATTGAGTAGTCTGAATGGTACCTCCTAAACCTCCAATGCCATCAAGCAAGGTATTGTTGCTATTCGAATTTCCTGCTAATATTTGTGATATTGGCTTGGAACGTCCTTGAAGCAAGTCAATTCCACAACCAATTCTATTACTAAATCCTACCAATGCAGTATTCGACGCTGCTGTTACAGATTCCGTACGTGTACCAGAAGCTATTCCATTGCTGCAGGTGACATCCTGCCCTGCTCCCCATGTACCATCTTGGTTGATTTGACGACATTCAAGCGTAAAGGAAGAAATTACATCTTCTCCATAAAGGTTGCCTATTTGAGCTGTATAACCTACTGCAACCATTCCCGTAGGACAGTCACAAGAAGGTGCTACAAATGCAGGTCTAGGACAAGGAGCTTGAATTGATTTCACTTGAGCAGGTAATATACCTCCATCAGGTTCTCCCACAGAAATAACTGTCCAATCATCTACTCCAGGGCCAGTTCGTTGCTCCCACACATAGGTAAGGAAAGGAGTACCACCCGTTGCATTTACAGTTAAAATTGGCTTGGCATCTTCATCAGCACAGAACTCAGTAGGCGTAATGGTAACAGAAGAAATTATCGGATCTTCTACCACAAACACGTTGATACATGGCGAGATATATGGAGTGGTACAAACTGGATCAATGCCATTACCAGGGTCTCCTATGTCAGTAATGATATAGCGATATCGAGTGGTTGTTGTTAAACTTGGTGTAGTATAGGTTGTACCCGTTGCTCCAGGGATATCAGTCCAGTTTCCATCGCACGCTGCATCACTTACTTGCCACTGATAACTGTAAAAACCAGTTCCTCCAAATGGAGTAAATGACATAGGCTGATCCCCTCCTTCACAAATCTGGAAATTACCAGGGGCGGCAGAAGCAAGTGGCGCCAGATTGACTATCGTTGTTTCATTTCGCTTAGGTGTACAATCAGGTCCATTAGATATGTTCCAGCTTAACACATAGGTGCCAGGTACTAGATCAACGAAAGCACCAGCTACACTACCTCTTGCTATAGCCTCAGGATTAGAAGGTTCTAAAAGTGATTGGTTGATAGGGTTTACAAAAACTACGCTATCGATGCCACTTGGTCCACTTACAAATTCCCAAGTTCCTTCACCGACACTTGGTAAATTACCATTTAATGCAAAGGAAGAAGCATTACAGAAAGGACCATAGGTTCCTGCCAACGGATCAGTTGGTTCGGCCCATAACCTGATTTCAATCTCATCTTCGGTAGCACTGCACCCAGAGCCCGCAGAAATCACCCACTTAATTCGATAGGTAGAAGGTTCCCCGAAGTTGGTGAAACCAGAAGCTACCACCGTAGGACTGTTGACATCGTCAAATGTGATAGTAGACGGTCCACTGACAAACTCCCAAGTACCTATTTCACCTGGTCCAGGAGTATTAGCCTCTAAAGTTATTGAATTGTCAAATGGAGGTTCGGTAATAGGAAAACTACAAATATCCAAAAACTTGGAGTTAGTTTTGGCTTGTGTCACGGTAGTTAAGGCCGTCAAGGTAACGTCAGCCGTAGAAACACCACAAATACCACCATTGCTCACTGTCCAACGGAATACGTATGTTCCTGGTACCAAAACAACTACATTAGTCGTAAGATTATTCGGTGTCACCAATTGGGCATTGGTAGGTCCAGAAACTTGGGACCATTGTCCTGTTCCGACTGTCGGAGCAATTGCAGCAAGCGTAACATTGTTAAATAGACAAACAGATACTTCATCCTCAACCACTACAGCAGTAGAAGGTGGGTTATTTACTTGAACAGTTACCTCATCAAAGTTTTGGCAATCCCCTGTACCTACTGTCCATCTAAACACATATGTACCTGCAGCGACAGGTGAAAAAGTTGCATTTGAAAGTGACTCATTATTAAATGTTCCACTTGCTGGACCTGATGTAAGTGTCCAAACACCTATTTGCCCAGCATCTGCATTTAATTGAATATTAGCCTCTCCCAAACAAAGTTCTTGATTAATCCCTGCATCGGCAGTAATTTCAGTACCGGTAACAGCAACCGTGACCTCATCTGAATCAGAAGCAGAGCATATACCTGCATCAACTGAAATAGTCCAAGCAAATACATAATCACCCGTAACATCCAATCCAGTAATTTGAGAATTTGGTGAATTTGGACTAACAATTATAGCATTTCCACCAGAAGGCTGAGATACGATAGACCAAGTACCTATGGCCCCAGCTTGTGCACTATTGAAATTTACGGGAGTATTACCAGCAAGGCTAGTAATAGAAGAGCAGATTGACTGATCTGGACCGGCATCTGCAGCATTTGTACCTCCATCTACCGTAGGATAATTATAAATCCAAACGCGTGAAGAATTGCTGATACTGCAACCATCAGCGGAAGCAATCGTCCATCTAAAAATATATGTTCCCGGTGCTGCCCCTGTGAAAGTGGTCTCTGGATCATTGATATCAGTAAATGTTCCACCTGCTCCAGAAACAACTGACCAAGTACCCGTTTCACCCGCACCTGCTGGATTGGCTGCCAAATCAAATGAAGTTGCATTACATAACTCTTGTGTTGGGCCTGCATTGGCTATGGTAGTCGGGTTAGCATTGATGGTCACTGTCATCTGATCAGTAGTCTGGGCACAATCTATACCCAACGCTGCAATAGTATACTGGAATGTGTATACGCCAGATACTGATAATCCAGAGGCCTGAGCCTGCGTGGATGAAGTTGGAGTAATCGTAGGTGTCGCAGGACCTGAAACAAAAGTCCATTCCCCAACACTTCCATTCCCATTTAATGGAATAGTGGTTACTGATCCACAATAGATTAGATCATCTCCTGCATTGGCAATGGTAGCTACCCGCAATGTAACAGGAGCTGAAGATGGCTCACAGAAATCACCAGCTGCAGGTACATTCCATGCTAATTGGTAAGTCCCTGGAACAAGATTTCCGATATTTGTTGATGCAAGTAACACATTAGAAAAGGACGGAATACTTGGGCCACTAATGAAAGACCAAAATCCACCATCGGCTGGGGTTGCACTTAAAGTTCCCGATGTTCCAAAACAAATATTTTGTTCTGCTGGAGCAATGGCTTCAGGAGCACCGGTAGATGGGATAAGCACTATATCATCAAAGCTGCTTTGAGCAGTACATCCTTCCAAGCTGACGGTCCAGCGAAGTGTGTAGAATTGACCAGAGATAAATCCTGTGACTGTGGTGGTAGGAGAAGTTGGATTAGTAATAACTAAGCCTCCAGGACCTGATATTTGAGTCCACACTCCCGAACCTACATTTGGTGCTTCAGCCTGTAAAGCTACTGGCTCATTATTGCAAATAATGATGTCTGGACCAGCATTTGCATTATCCAATGCCTCCGTAATATTGATTGTCACACGGTCAGATGAGATTCCGCAAGCGCTTGCTCCATCTCGTGTCAAAGACCATTCAAATACATAAACTCCTGCAGTGTTTACCTCAACCGCTGTCGTTGGCAAAATTTCATCCGCAAAATTGACTGTTGCCCCGACAGGTTGAGAAATAACTGTCCAAAGCCCTGTGTGATTGGCAGGTAAGTTTCCTGCTAAATTGAAGGTATCGGTATCTAAAGAAAGACACAAATCAGGTCCTGCATTTGCCTGAAGAGCTCCTGCAGTTTCAGAAGTAGTCACAGTGAATGTCTGATTAGCAGTACCGCAACCATTGGTAATCGTGTAAGTGAATGTGTAAGTAGTATTCGCTGCTAATCCTGTTACAATTGGGTTGATGACGGATGTACTTGAAAAACTTACCCCCGCACTCGGAACTACTCTCCAGGAGATACTTTCATCAGATAAGAGATTTTGTTTTCCTTGAATTTGTATAGGCTGACCAAAACATACTTCAATGGCATCCGGCTGCGGCTCTACCAATGGTAAATTAGGAGATACTTTCACTTCAACATCTGCCGATGAACTTGGACATGCAGGTCCATTGGAAACTGTCCAACGGAAAACATAAGTACCACGGACTAATCCTGAAACAGCTGTATTTCTTTGGAAAGGAGATGCAATTGAGGCTTGACTTGGACCACTTACTTGCGTCCATCTCCCTGTAGAAGTTCCTGTAGGTGCTTGTGCCAACAGGTTGGTTACAGAAGATCCACAAATTTGCTGATTTGCACCAACTACGGCAGTGCTAGCTGGGTTGGATTTAATGACTGAAACTTGTGTATATGCTATACCACAAACACTTCCCAAAGGTGCGAACTGATACTTTCTTCGGAATTCAAAAACATATTCTCCAGCTACCTGGACTCCAGATATAGCAAACAAGCCTGGCGTATCCGCATTTTCTAATACTTCCCAATCGGTAGTGATAGTTGCTGCTCCTACTAAAGCAGCAGGTGCAGAAACAATCCTAAATTCAGTAAGATCACCTCCTGTTTCGGATAAAGGTATTTCCAAAGAGGTTAATCCACATTCCATCAAGAAAGTAGCTTCTCCATTATTTACCTCAATATCAACTGTTGAATCAACGATTTGCACCAAACTAAAAGCAGTAGAAGTACACCTGATTGCTGAAGTTGGGTCAGAAGGATCTTGACGAACCTGTATCGTGTATTGAATTTCATATAATCCAGCTGAAAGATTATTAAGACTTACATTTTGACCGAATGGATCACTTGGTGTAAGTGTCATTGGACCGCTGTAAGTAGCAGTACCATATGTACCTGTCAAGGAATTAAAACCAGTAACAGTTCGAAGATTCCATGATACAGTTTCACCCGCATTTTGAGGAGTAGATCCTGAAAAAATAAAACTACTGCCAGGAGTTTCATCTCTACAAATATATGCAGTAGAGAAGTTTCGAGTGCCTGGTGCTTGTTCAATAGGAACCGTAATCGTAGAAGCGAACTGGCTAGGGAAACTAATTTCCGCATTGGTAGCACCACCTTCTGCCGGCGGCACAATCAAAGTCAATATGTCTTCCCCATTCAAGCAACCACCCTCAACTTTATAACGGAACGTGTAAGTTCCTTCAATCAAGTTACCAAATACATATGTGAATTGACCGTTTGATAAAGTCGAACGAGAAATTGTTGCCTGAGAAGGACCAGAGATAAAGTCATAACTTGATTCTACACCACAAGAAGTCTGCCCGGCATAGCTAGGGGTTACCTGTCTAGAAGTGGCTAAATTATAACAAGAATCCAAGTTGATAGTATTCGATCCGTTCCTATTAGCGTCCACAGGCTCACCTCCACAATTGAAGACCTCAATGGTATCCGAATCACTACATCCTGTCAAGGTATTGGTCACTGTCCAGCGTAAGCCCACCAAACCACCGGCTCCTTGCAAGAAGCGAACGGTGGCAGTCGGTGATGTTGGATTGATAAGTTGAATACCACCTGGAGTCACTAATTGTCCAAGCGCATTTTCTACTTGGACGATTTCCCAAAGACCTGTTTCTCCTGTTGCTAAAGAAGCAGCATTTAAAGGATAGTCACCTGGACAGTTTTGAATGGCATCTCCCGCATCTGCATTTGGAGTATCACTTACCTGGAAACCAATTTGCTCCACCATTAATAAGCCAGATGCACAACGGCTTTGGAACTGGAACACATAATAGGCTCCAGGCACTACTCCTGAAATTGTAGCCCGCGTAGTGTCTGAATTTACAGTTAATAAAGCCGATGGACCGGAAAGTTGAGACCACTGACGAATATTTCCATTAATCTCAGGACTGATGTTGATTGCTTGAAGCTCGATGAGGCTATTGGCGCAATAAGTCGCATTACCAACTAAGCTCAAGCCACAACCTTCGGACGAGAATGAACTTATTTGTACAAGGACTGGTGTTCGTGGACTAAAACAACCGAACTGGGAAGACTCTGCCCAATAGGTTACTCCATCCACCAATGTTAGGTTGGAGGACAAAGCTGAGCCTCCTGATTCGTTTGCAAACCATTGTACATTTGTTCCTGTTGCAACTAAATTACTTATACGGGGAGTAATAGTTGGAGAAAAATATTGAATCGGTGGAGCATTGGGCGCACCAAGATTTACGGATACCAAGCTAATGGTAACCGCAACGCGATCAGTACTTTCACAACCCAATAAAGTCTGAGATGCATAATAAGTGGTACCGTCGACAAGTACTGTATTTGCCGGTAATTCTAATCCATTACTAACAGCATCGTACCATTTGATACCTGAACCTGTTATCTCAACATCTTCCAATGTGGCCCCACTTGCATCACAAATTTCCTGTGTGGAAACTGCAACTGGAGCAGGAGGTATAGGATTAACTAGGATTGTGTGTACGGGAGAAGGAACATCGGTACAAGTTCCGCTGACTAGGGCTCTTACATAGGTTGTTTGAGTGACAGCTCCTAAGGCTGCTCCAGGAAGAGTTGCTGCTGTTTGTCCTGCAATTGCTGTAAAATTGACATTATCTATTGAAGATTGCCATACAATCGTACCAGTAAAATCTGTCAATGTGATATCCGCAGGAGTAGAACCTGTACAAATCGCTTGATCTGCTGAAATAGTGCCAGCGGAAGATATATCTACGGTAATGGCTACCGCATCACTGAAAGTAATCCCACATAACCCACTAGTGGCTGCTACCCGGTAAAACCGTGTACCAGTCAAACTTCCGATTTGCGCAGAAGTAAGTGTTTCATCCGTAGCACCATCAATGTCTATCCAATTACTGATTCCTGTTTGAGAAACCTGCCATTGTAAATCACCAACAACACCCGTCACTGTAAGAGGACCTCCCTGTGCACCTGGACACACAATCTGATCATCAGGTGTAATGGTCCCGGCGTTGGTCAATGGATCTACTTCTATGAAAACCACATTCGTTACAAATGGCAAACAAGCACCTGAAGAAACAACTGCCCTGTAGAACGTACTTTGGGATACTGGTGTATCAAAAACAAAGCTTATACCCGTAGCACCCACAATTGGAGTGAATGTACTATTATCAGTAGATGACTCCCATTGAATACCCGTGGTAGCACCTGTCAGGGATAGTGGAGAAGGAATATTTCCTGCACAAATTTCTTGATCACCCGCGATGGTAGATTCTACCGGAGCAGCAGTAACTGCGATTTCAACTGTAGAACTGAATGTCACACAGGACCCGATGGTTAGTCGCGCTCTGTAGAATCGTGTCGCAGAGGCAGGTCCGAGATTTAAAGTTGGGTTTATCTCTCCTGTTACATTTACAAAGTTGACATTATTGGAGGAAATCTGCCATTGAACGCTTGCTCCTGTATCGGAAGGAATAGAAAGCGGCAGAGGGGTTGAGCCAACGCAAACAATCTGTGCCTCGCTGGTGATAATACCCACCGCTGCTGTACTTACAGTCACTTCTCGAGTGACAGAAGCTGAACAGCCATTTTCTGTAAGTGTATAAGTAATGGTGGCGGTCCCAGCAGCTATACCTGTCACCAAACCCGTAACTGGATCGACAGTAGCAATTGCTTCATCACTAGAATTAAAAACTCCTCCCGGAGTAGCTCCTGTAGTAAAACTAGTGGTTGCTCCCACACAAATAGCCTGTTCACCACTCAAAGGATCAATGGCAGGAGGTGTACATGGACTGATCTCCACGGTAACCGCACTATTGCTGCCAGTACCGTAATCAATCGTCACATCGTACACTTGTGAGTCAAAACTCACTTGGAAAGTTCCCGTCTGAGCGAATGTACCAGTTAGGGTTCCCGTGTATTCTAAAATGGTAAAGCTTGTAGCCGGAGATGGTGTATAAGAAAGATCAATCAGCAAGTCTGCCCCGTCCAAGATCACATCTCCAGTAACGGTTAAGCGATCGTATTCTGTACAAACCGTAGCACCTGCGATTTCTGCCAAAAATGTATCAGCAACAGTTAGTGTAAAGTCACCATCTATAGTCGTACAGCCAGGGCTGTTACCCGTAGAAAGAGAAATTCCACCTGCAGCAACAGTGGTGACATTTTCAACATAGGTTCCTGTACCCATCGTAATTTCATCACCTGGATTAGAGTCCTCAACAGCAAGCTGTATAGAAGTAAAGTTGAGTGTCTGGGTGCGATTTGATACTCCTGCAACAGCCGAACCAGGAGATTCACTAGGGTCTCCAAAGGATTGGGAAGCAAAATATGGGAAAGATGCAAATCCATTGAGAACAACGCTTTGCATTGACCATACATCATCAAAATCAAATCCGGTAAAGGTTGAGCGAACAAGCATCTGATTCGTAGATCGGCCTTGTCCTTGTCCGGCTGTGACATCTGGATTGATCGTAGTATTATAAAAACAATTGTTACAAGTCCCTCCAGTTTGTAGACCTATGGCGTTTCTAAGAAGATTGGTATTTGAGGTAAGGTTGACTGCACCAGACACATACGCATTAGATATTATCGAAGCAGTATATTGACCTACAAGTCCAGCAGCTGAACTAGAATTATTGGTATTAGTTACGGTAACGATAGTATAAACATTAGAAATTGATGCATTGTTAGCTTGACCAAACATCCCACCAACAAAACTTGGATCGGCATTATTTCCAGTTACCTGACCACCACTCACAAAACACTGATCGACTGACCCTCCATCCATGAACCCAATCAAAGCACCTACATTGTTTTGTCCAGTAATTATGGGGTTGATCAATCCTAGATTGGAAATAGTCGCCCCGTCGGTTTCTCCGAACAAGCCAACCCGATCACCACTCGATCTATTAATAAATAAATTACGAATAGTAAATCCACTTCCATTGTAGCTTCCGGTAAATTTTGTTACTGCATTCCCAATCGGGCTCCAGCCTTCTGCTCCGAAACAGGTATCATTACTTTGCGTTTCTGCTGCATCAATATTGGCAGTTTGTACATAAAACTTATCCCAACGTGAAGGGTCTTCCGTAATCCATAAAAGATTTTCAAAAGTAGCAATTTGATAAGGTGTGCTTGAAGTGAGTCCATCGCCAATACTAGGGGCAACACCTACAAGAATACAGGAACTTACTTCGACTGCTCCCATTTGTGGACTAGTTGAATTACGTGTATTGTCAAAGAAATCAGTCGTAATTCCAGCAACTGCTATACCCGGGAGACTAGCTGCAGTCTCATAATTAGCGGGATCAGTTCCACCGGCAACTTCAAACTGTGGATCGATGGATAAACTATTGGCATCTTGACCTGTGGCAGTTTGCCAGGCTGTAAAATCACTATAATTATCACCACCAATTCGTCCTAAAATTCCACCTGAACCTGTAACTCTATAATTATTATAATCAATCGTAGTATTATCTAAACCTGCTAACCAAAAAGAAAAGTGGTCGCCATTACCTGATTTACGGTTTTCTACGATGTTATTTTGGTACGTTTTGTTTCCAATTTGGGAATCGTTATAAAATGCCACGCTGTTATTTATTGGTCCTGCAGAAGGAGCCCCATCCAAATAGATGGTATTATAAAATACATTTCTAGTAGCTGTACTAAAATCACTGATCCCTACATATTCTGCGGGGCTGGTACTCGTAAGGGTAACGATGTTATTCAATACATTCGCCTGACCTGTAAAACTTATTCCCGTTAAAACTGAGTTGCTGTTTGAGCTTAGGCTGTGTACAAAATTCTTTTCAATAATAGCCGTTTCACTTCCTGAAAGATTAATACCGTCAACTTGCTGACCAGTTGTGGTGGTGTTTCTTTGTAAATATGAAACCGTATTGCCCGAAATCGTATTCAGTCCTGTTCCCTGACTTAAAATACCTGTAAGAGTCTGTGCAACATCACCATTGGCAACTATCGGACCCGAAGATGAACCAATGGTGTTGTTGGTAGCTGTAAAATTGCCTGTACCTGTTTTGCTGATGGCTCTGAGGGATATGGAAGAATTGTATTCCACACTGATGCCTCCAATAGTATTGTTTAAAACCTGGACAGGATGAGTACTGGAAACAGAGATAGCATTAAATTCAAAAGCCCCCCTATTCCTGTTCGCTGTATTCGTAATATTTAACGCAATATTAGTACTACTCAGAATCGAACCAAAAGTATTATCTGAAATTTCGAGAGAACCTGATGGTATTGTTAGTAATGTAGATATCAATGAACCACTGCTAAAGGAATTCTCCCAGCTAAATCCTCGAATCGTATTTTCTTGAAATAAAGAAACACCACTATTACTTAAACCTAAAAAAACAGGGTTCAAAATCGTAGATGATCCGCTTAAGACAAAAATACCCTCTGCATTGGCTGAATTTCCCCCAATAAAATTATTTAAAATCTGGAAGTTGTTGCCGTTAGCTGAATTATTAATTCGAATAAACGCACGATCACCGGCACTTGCAGATGTAATCGAAGCTGTCTCATATAGACTATTCCCATCAATCACCCAATCCGTTGTGTTAGCTGCCAGATGGATACCGTTTGAAGCTCCACCAGACCGGGTAAAGTCGAAGATGTAGTTTGCTTCAAGGGTGTTACTTACATTATGGTTGGGGCTTGCATCTCCGGAAGAATAAATGGCGTTTACAGGCCGATTACCTCCGGCATTGGTGATGTTATTATTAGCAATGACATTACCACTATTCGCACCATTTGTAGACTCGGCAAAGTGAATAACACCGCTTGCACTTCCATCTGAACTACCACGAATTACTGCATACTGCACCGTATTGTTTTGGGCTCCATTACTGAAACGAAGCGCCGAAGCATTCCCCCCTGTACTTACGTTTTCGATTAATAAATCTTTGGCACTTCCTGCAGCGTTGACCCTTCCTTCAATAATTATATTATCCGAACCGTTAAAGTCCACTAAAGGACCATTTATATTACCAGAGATACTTAGCCCAGCCGTGTTCGGGTAAATCCTTATTAAACTCCAATCTCCTGTAGGAACGAGTAAAGAAGTACTTAAACTTTGATTTGTTTTTAGAATGATATTAATGCTACTCCCTGCTTGACTTCCAGCAGCATCTATGGCAATAAATGCTTCTGCTAGCGAAAAATAAGACCCATCAGCCCCGCTTGAATTGGCAACCTGTACATTGTCTGGGCATGTCTGAATAAAACCGAACTGACTCAAGACTGGGTAATTGATACCTTCATCAATGCCCCAGATATCGTCCGCACCATTGCTCAATTCACATTGAAAATCCCAACCGGAAAAAGAAACCTGCTGCCTCATTTGGGCAGTTGTAAGCCCCGTTCTTCCAGTACTCGAATTGGTATGAAGAGAAGTTTCTGTATCGAAATAATTGTTAGAATACGAACCTTGATTCTGATTAGCCAATCCATTACTATAAAAAATGCCGTCTACAACATTCACTCTTACCTCTCCAGCGGAGTAATTGTTGGTCAAAGTTGCACTATTTACCCCAACCAAACCTGCAGACCTTAACTCAGCTCCTATGCCACCTTCCACATTCACAATTGCATAAGAATTTGATATATTATCTCCTTGAGAGAATGATTGACCCACCAAGCCGCCAACAGCACTACCTGCTCCCCTTACAATTCCTTGACTAGCGAAGGATCGAATGATGGAAGTACCGCCATCAGTTAAACCAACCAAAGCTCCAACATTAGTTTCACCTGTAATATCAGCATTAATTAATCCCAAATTCTGAATCGTTGCGCTGACGGTTTCTCCAAAAAAACCAGTTATGGAGCTACTTGTCCTATCGATATAAAGATTTGAGATGGTATGCCCGTCGCCGTTATAAGAGCCTGTGAATTTTGTGGTGATATTTCCTATCGGTGTCCAGCCCTGATTGCTATCCCACGTGGTAATCGCTGGTGTTGCATCAGCAAAGTCAATATCCGCTGTCTGCACAAAATGCTTCCCCCATTCAGCCGAATTCTGGGAGACCCAATAAAGATTTTCCCAGGTGGCTATCTGGTAGGGTGTACCAATATCTCCGTTCCCTAAGGCTGGGGCAACAGCGGTCTGTGCTCCCACATGAAAAATAAAAGAGAACAAAAATAAATGGACTAAGACTGCTACTTTTTGTAAGACTGACTTCATAGTTTATTGCATTAGGTTGGCACCCTGAGAGCACTTGCTATTGGCTGAGATAAGCATAGTACTCCCTTTCAGAAATCTAAAGTCTACTATTTTTCCACCATTCGGTAACAGATTATGTTTCAAAAACTGCTTTTGAAACATAATCGACAAAATGTTCCAATTTTAGCACTTAAATCCGGGTCAAAATACATTTTTAGTGGGATTTCCTGTATGTTAAACAATGTTCAAAAAGTGTTTCAAAAGTTGTAAATGCACTTTTTGAAACATTCAAAGTGTTAAACAACGGTCAATTCCTGCATTGAAAGTTCCAAAAATCTATGAAATTGAAGCATAAATTATAGGAATAGCATAGCTATCAAAAGCGTGAGAAAATGGTAGCAAAACTTGTGAATACGATTAGTAAGTCTCCACAGGTCACGTATCAAAAAAGCTTAAAAAATCTGGGAAAGGGTTTTCCTAAAAGTCTGGATTAACCAACGCTAGTTAGTTGAAATATTTTTAATAAACTCCCTTGGACAAATCCCAAGCTCCTGCTTAAAAGAAGTGAAAAATGTGGTTCTGGAGTTAAAACCAGCTTCTTTTCCGATTTGATGGAGTTTTTTCTTCTTTCCACTTTTCATTAATGAGATCGCCTTTCGTACTCTGTAAGGAGCTATCAATGCACGAAAACCCTTTCTCCAATACTTGTTAATAATATTGGAAACAGTTCTTGCAGGGAAATCAATTGCTTTAGCAAAACCGTGCAGATTCAATTCCGGATCGGTGATCAACTCATCATTATTGAGAGCTTCATTGATCTTTTCCAACACCTTACTTTCATGCTGAGATGCTTTTTCCATACTCACATTGTTTTAAATTACAGGCTCAAATTGGAAAGAAATAAGTTGAGATAAAAAATCTTAATGTTTCAAAAACAGCTTTTGAAACAAGTTTAGGATTTACTACAAAATTTTAAACAAGACACCTCACTTAATCTATTTTTTGTTTGGCATACTCAGAGGGGCTTATCCCCATTTCCTTTTTAAATACAGTAAAAAAGGTGATTCTTGAGTTGAATCCTACTTCCATACATAAAGATTCTATGGTAAATTTATCCAAATATCCATCGTCAATTTTACTGACTGCCGTCTGAACGCGGAGATAATTTATCCATTCCTTGAAGCCTTTACCGTAGTGATCCTTTAAAAAGGCTGATAATTGCCTTTTGGAAACACCGATCTGATCTGCAAATTCACCAGCATTGATTTCCTGACGTAAATAATGTTTTTGTTGTAAAAATTGATCTATTTTTTCGTTTGTATATGTCAGAGATTCATCCGCAGGAATTTTATCAACTATAGTATCATCTTTAAAACCGCTATCGGCCTTCCTTTCTGAGATCGGTGAAGGTATACTGGAACCAGCTCCTTTTGAAGATGACCGTTGATAACCGTATACAAACTCAGGGTTGTATTGGATGTATAAACTCAGTGCCGCAATGGCAAACAACATACCATAGAGGAGGAATTGATACACCAAAACTCCAACTCGAATCCCACGATTGCTCAATAGCTCCAAGAGGAATGATCCCGCGTGTGCAAAGACCAATAAGCCCATTAATACTACCGATACAAAAAGCCAATTTCGAAGCTTTCCTTTATCTAGTTTAGTCAAAAAATCAGGCGTCACTTGACCAATTACCTTAATTGAAGCAATGTAATATCCGATTTGAAGTAAAATCCTAATGGTATCTACAACGGTACCTGGAACTAAACCTCTTACCAATTCATCGAGTGAATTGGGATTTTTTAACAGCTGTTCAGCAATGATTCTTTTTTCATCTAAGGGAATCATATAAAAAGGAATAAGCTCCAAATAATGCAACAAACCTGGAATGAAATGCAGCCAATCCCATTGCTTAATTCCATTTATTTGACGTACAGTATTTCGCACGTAAAAATAGAACAAAGGCATCGCAAAAAACATCAAGGGATTGACAGTACGTAATAAGTAGGGCATACGAACTATTAGTCCAGCTTTAAACCATAAAAAATATACTAAAATGAAAAGACTGTATATCATTAAGGACAAGCCAAGGTATCTATTTTTCAATAGAGAATTTTCAGGCTTTACAACAAGAATAAAAGCGTTTACTAAAGCAAAAGATAAGAGGATGATGGATCCCAAATCAAATAAAGTCATGGCTGTACAGAACTAATAACTCTTAAACTTATAAATTAAAACAACTAACATTTAAGAATGTGATACACAGTGCAACTTAAAGTAAATTAACAGCTACCAATTAGTTTTCAGATATTATCAAACCTTCCATGATATTTTTGTGATACTCACTCGGGCACATCCCAACTGTTTTTTTAAATGCATGGTAAAAGGTAATCCTAGAATTGAAACCAGATTGTTCGGCTAACCCTTCTATGGTAAAGTCAAATAAATACCCTTGCATAATCTTTTCTTTTGCAAACTCAGCCCTGTAACCATTGATGAAATCACTGTAACCTTTTCCAGTTTGCTCGTGAATAAGTTCAGATAGTTTTCTACTCGACAAACCAACTAATTTGGATAGTTTTACTACTGTTAAGTTTTTATTTAAAAACAGCTGCTCATTCTTGATCAGATTATCTATTTCATTAAACTTGGTGTTTTGATTAGCCAATTCGTTGGTATTTTGTTTTACCGACCTATTATTGATTAAATCTGATAGGAAAGGTGTGGAGTTTTGTGGTTCCAAAATTGCCTGAAATGAAGATCCCTTTTTTCGTAACCGTAGATTAAATATTCGCTCTGGATAATATATGATGTAAAAATTCAATGCAGTTATTAATACATAGATTACAACGAAAGAAAAAGTAGTTATAAGTTTAGTTTCCCAAACCTCTAAAAGATCCCCGATCTGATTGAATGAAAAAAGAATAAATATAAATGCAACTCCCAAATAAAAATAGGTGGCTGTTTTTATCCATGTCCACGAGGAATTTAATCCGAATAGGTCCTTAAAGCGAAACATCAACGATGCTACCAGTGTGGTATAAAAGAGAAAACTGAAAATTTTAAGAAAAGGCATTAAGGAAAGAGGGATGTAGCCCTCCCCCATCATGTGGATACTTTCTGGATTGGCTAAGAGAACATTGGTCATTTCCCACTTCTCCATCTGACTCATCGAATAGACGGGTATGTAGGATATCGCAATTAGAATGGCAGGAACAAGATGAACTCGGTCTTTCCAACTCATTTTTTGCTGACCAAAAAGAGTGTTTCTAAAGAAAATATAAAATAAAGGAGAAATCAAAAAAAGCGTAGGCGCACACACACGGAAGAAGTAAGGAAACCTTAACAAAAATTGTCCTTCGATAAAAAACAAAAAGCTACCAATAAACAAACTCAATGATAAAAGTGACCAACCAAATAGTTGATTAACTGGGTTTTTTTGACCTTTTAAGATAAGGACACATGCATTGACAAGGGTAATAGAGATCAGAGTAATCCCAAATAGCGTGTGCAAATCCATAGTGAATAGGTCGATGATTGTAAATGTAAGATATTGTATTATTTTTTTTTGACCAAACAAAGGTATTAAAAATGTTCTAAAATAAGCATGATAAAAAATAGCTGTTATATTGACAAAAGTCATAAAAATCCATTTTATTACTGCTATTACCCAATCATTCGGGAATACATTGTCCAATTTTACTATTCTAAAAAATAAAAATATATTTTGTCTAATTATTAAATTTCTAAGATTCCTTTATTGTGAATCGAACATCAGGCTGTAATAACGTCCGATCTTATCTTGCAACTCTCCCAGTCCTATCAAGCCATTGCTCCGCATATACTCTTTTCCATCCAACATCAACATAATACCTGGGATGGCCAGCATCCGAAGTTGACCTGCCAATTCACGGTTTTTTTCGGCTTCTATTCTGATAATCTCCAATTGAGGAAAGCGCTCTTGTATCATAGCCTCTACTTTGGGGTATAGCATGGCACAAACACCACAGGTATCTTGAAAAAAATAGATCAAAGTAGCTGGATGCTGCTGGAGTAGCTGCCCAAATTCATCTTGAGAAATGCGGTTGTTTATTTCCATTGGATCGTATAGTTGGTGATAAAGTTGACATGAACCAAATTGACTTTATTATAAATCCACTGTGGTCGCATCTCCCCTTCCAATAAATTAATCTTACTCATGAGAATTAAGTGAAAATTTAGCCCTTTCCCCCAGTCACTGGGAATATAGCGCGCTCCCACATTCCATTGTGCATAGGATGGAAATGCAAATTTATTGATCGCTGCATTACTTGGATCGGGAAGAAAATGCAATCCTGCAAAACTGTAAATTTGCAAATCTTGTTTGGGCAAGTTTCGCTGATAAAAGAGTGTAAAGGCATTTACTTGATTGTATCCTTCATTTCGCTCTCTTGGAATGAATGTGAAAAATGGATCTTTCCCCCATTCTCTAGGACTGAGAAACCTACCTCGCCCATCGATTCTTGTATAGGCCGTATAAAACTGCATGCGAGGGTTTTTTATACCCAATCGTCCAGAGATGACTATATTGATATCATCTGGGTTTTTGAATCGCTTAATTGAGTCCGGATTTCCACCCTCTCCTATGCCATTTTGAAAAATGAACTGCAAACCTGTAACCACCGTATTTCTACCCTCAGCTCTTTTCCAATCTTTAGTGACTTGAGAAAAAAGTGTGTTGGAGATATTATCCACCAACGTATTATTAACCTCAATCGCCATATCCGGTGTAGCTTGATGTCTCCAGTCTACTATAGACACCCAACGACTACTTGTATTTCCCCTAAATTCTGAGGGTCTTCCAAACTCTGATTGCCCTACAGGATACAAGCCGACAGACTGTCCTACATCAAACCACTCAGAAGTAGAACGGGGGCTGATACGGGTGACCCCATAGGCATAAAAGCTGTTTTTGGAATCGGGACTATAGCGCAACTGAATACCTTCAACAAAGGTAGGAGAAAGCCTCCCGTCCTGTGGATTGATGAATGGCGTATTGATATCCATCCTGCCAACAATGGCTTGAAATTTCTCAGAATCGTAGCGGATCTGTAATTCCTCCAATTTTCCAAAAAATGTTTTCTCAGGATTGACTACATCAAATAACCCTACTTCATAGCGATTAAAATTTCCCGTGATAGGGTCCCTATCTAATAGGTTTGAACTCCAAAGATTGGCAAACACTGTATAGCGTGCTGCTACCGAAAAACCTTTGTATGATTTGGTATTGACTCGCAAAAAAGCACTTTGCCCCAATGCAAAATCACCCTTAAAATCCTCCCAATAACTCGTTGACATCCAATAGTTTCTCAAACCTACCATGCCTTCAATAGGAATATCAAGCTTTGCGTTTTCTCTTTGAGCTGTTACTTGCAACACCAACCCCAAGATAAAAAAAGCTACTAATTTAATTTTCTTCATTTAGATGCAATCACCTCCTTAGCGGCTTTGATTGGTTTGAATGGTCCGAATTTATGCTGCTCTTCGGTAAATTCATCTGCAAAAGGACCGAATGGATGATCTATTGGCTTTTTGGAAATGTCTGGCCAATCTTGGGAGATGTTCTTTTTAGGCCTTTCCATACTATTCACATAGGCTGCTACATCCCAAGCTTCTTCATCTGTCAACAATGGGCGCTCAAAAGTTGCCCCTAAAGGCATATTGGTTTTGACATATCCTGCAAATCTTGACATTCTAAATAAACCTGCCCCATCGTTATAACTGTATTCTCCCCAGAGAGGTGGATATATGTAACTGGTTTTATCAGGCTTCATCATGCCTTGCCCATCTTCCATATGACAGGATTGACATTGCTGAGCATATACCGTTTTACCCCGAATAGGATCCGCTGCTCGATCTAAAAAAGGAACCTCATAAATACCCACCCCTTTCGGGTTTTCTCCTTTCGGAACATCCTTTCCTAGCCATTCCATGTAGGCCACCATAGCAACCATCTCTTTGCTCGAAGGATCCAATGCTTGTCCATTTAACGAACGCTCAAAACAATCATTGATTCGTTTTGGAATATCTTCAGACTTTCCAGATCGAGCCCTGACCTTAGGGTAGTTTGCCGCTACTCCTGCATAATTATTCCCTAAAGGCGCTGTCCCTGCATTCAGATGGCAGTTTTGGCAATTCATTCCATTGGAAAGTTTCTTGACTTTTCCATTTGGCCCTAAATATTCTGCGGTATTTGCAATCAATTCTTTTCCATACTTTATATCAGAAGCATTGGATTCTTCGTCAACTTTTGACCAGTCGGGAGCCATCCACATGCCTTCCTTTGGTACTACCCCTCTATACACTTCCGCAACTACCTTTACGATAGGGGCAGTGGTTTCATTGGATTGCAAGGCAGGAAGTGAACCACCAGAAAAAACAAACACAACGATACCGATTAAAAGTGCGGTTAATAGTGTTACACTAACTAAAAGACCCACTAATAAGGATAGGATTTTTAGAAATGGTTCAAAGATATTTTTTTTCATAGGTCTACTGCTAAATGTACCTACAAAAATGAAAATATATAAGAAAATTTTGTTGTGACCGAAGTCACATGGAAGAAAATTTGGGGCTCGCAGATAAAGCAGATTGGACAGATCGGCCGCAGATAAATGAAGGTGCAAGGAAGTTAGATAACAAAGATCTCTTTGATTGGCTTGGGAGAATGCTGATTTCAGGGCAGAGGGGCGTGTTCACTTCTCACTGTTCACTCGCCACCGTTCACACTCGTGGTAGCAACGGCCGAAAAAACTACTTTCCCTTCTACTCTCCCTTCGATAATTACCTCCACGTCCTTTGGATGATAGGTCAAATGGATAAGCTGACCGGCGGAAATCTCTGCTAGGTAATTGATCAAAACATCTTGGATCGTCCAATTTCGCTCCCGCATAAAGTCTTCCACCCAGCGGATGTAGCTCACATTGTTGACATGATTATTCATATCCAAATCCGAATACCTCACTTGAATGACACCTGCATTGGTCATATCTGCCAGAGTAAGCACCTTCGCAGGCGTTAGGCTAGAATCATTCACTACGGCAAATAATTCGGATGGTAGTACTTTGTCAGGTCTCTGAGGGCGTTTACTCTCCATATCCAACAGCAGCCAGGCCGACATAGCAGTTGCTAACACCTGTCCTGCTTCATTGCAAACCTGAAACTCTCGCAAAGCAAAAAGTTTGTCAATCCCCCTTCCTGCGGTCTTTACGGTGATTTTTTCTCCCCATGATGGGAGCGATTGAACCTTGATTTCAAAGCGGGACATGACCCACATATACCCTTGATCAAACAAATTCTGCCCAAAATCTCGACTATCTGCATGCCTCCAAGCTACTTCCTGCATCATATCTGCTAAGGAAGACCAACGCAATTTCCCTTGTGGATCGATTTGAAATGATAAAACCTCAAAATCCTTCTCAAATTGAAATGATTGATTCATAGATTGAAAGATAAATGAAAAGCCCCCGATTCATGCATCAGGGGCTATTTGCAAGCAAAGAGTTAAGAAATTGTTTAAACTTGCGTAAAAATACCAAACCCTACGAAGAAATGAAAGCCATTCAGTGGATTTACACCATTTATGCTGCATTAATTTTCATTAGCCTGATGATGCTCCTAGGTCTTTTTGTGCTTGTCCCCCTGCTCGTCAGTCCCAAAGGAGGAAAAATTTCCTTCTTTTTTATCCGGATTTGGGCTAAAGTTTGGTCCTTTTGCTCGGGAATCCGATACAAAATTGAAGGAAGAGAGCATATTCAGGCCAACACACCTTATATATATATCTTCAATCACCGATCCTTTATTGATGCCCCAGTAATCCCTATTGCCATCCCGCAAGAAATACGGGCCATAGGTAAAAAGGAATTATCCAAAGTCCCTTTTTTTGGTTTATTTTTATCAAGGGTGGCCGTGTGGGTAGATAGAAAAAGCCCAGAATCTCGAAAGAAATCCGTTCAGAAACTCTTAGAAATCCTGCAAAAGGATATCTCTGTAGTCGTGGCACCAGAGGGAACAAGAAATGATAGTGACGAAACACTCCTTCCTTTTCAAAGAGGGGCGTTCCGCATTTCAGTAGAAACAGGAGTTCCCATCTTGCCGATGGCAGTAATTGGAGCTGATAAAATTATGAAACGGGGTTCTATTTTATTAAAACCTGGCGTAGTTCAGATTTACTTCTCAGCACCTATTGACCCCAAGGCTTATCAATCAACCAACGACTATAATGGATTGATGGAAAAAAGCTTCAATCGATTGGAAGCTATGATTCTGACGCATGAATAGACAACTACTTCTCTCCCAAATACTCGAAATTTGATCTAGTAGAAACGTCTGAAAGATACTTTTTTACACCATGACTCAAAAATCAATACTTTATTTTTGTTAATGCTTTCTATAAAATAGGAATTGGACAAGAATCATTCAGTAACAATATCAACCTCACTCAAAGCCAGAAGTGACACCTGTTACAGAAATTTGGAACAAAAACATCTATTTTTCGCCATAAATTGATTTTCATGCACAAACTAATTACAATAGCTACACTTGCGCTAGCTCTTTTTACCGTTGTTTCCTGTCAGCCCAATGAATCTAGCAGTTCCAATGCAGAGACAGTAAAAGGGAAAATTCATCGACTCAAGGCTGATGAGTTTTACCAAATGAGCACGGAAACTCCAGGAATCGTTTTGGATGTGCGCACCCAAGCAGAATTCAAACAAGCCAAACTAGCTAATGCCGTTCTCATGGATATTTATAAAGCTGATTTTGAAAAGCAAATCCAAACCCTACCTAAAGACCAAGCCATCTATGTGTACTGTACTGTTGGGGCGAGAAGTATGCAGGCGGCACGGCTGCTTCAAAAACATGGCTTTGAAAAAATATACAATTTGGAAGGTGGAATCATGGATTGGGCACGATACCGCTACCCCATCGCTCAATAAAAAAGGAGTCTTTAAAAGGCTCCTTTTTTGTGAATATTGTATCAGATAGTGTTTGTTAAAGCTGTTTGATTCGGATATTTCTAAACCAAACTTCATCCCCATGGTCTTGCAAGGAAATCTTTCCTTTCTTATACTTCCCAAAACCAGGCATATCTTTAAACTTACTGTTTGCAATCATTTCTTCCCATTCAGGGGTCCACATAGTAGTAGAAACAACCATGGTGCCATTCAAATGAAGTTCTAGATTACCATCCTTTGCGATGATCTCAGCAAGATTCCACTGGCCTACCGGCTTGACAGTCTCTTCACTAGATTCGATTAGGTCGTACAAATCCCCCGCCCGATGCGTACGGATCTGTGCATCTGGATGACCTTCGTTATCCAACACCTGCATTTCCGGACCTGTCATCCATGGATAGGCATATTCTCCATTGTCCTGTACAAAAAACATAATTCCTGAATTACCATCCTTTGCGATTTTCCACTCCACTTGAAAATGGAAATTATCAAATTCCTCAACTGTAACGATATCGCCTCCGTCAGCTGTTTGCCAATCTTTTTTATTTGTTGCGTCTAGGTAGATCGCTCCATCTTGTACTTTCCAAGCTGCGCCTACTTCTTCGCCTCCAAACTTCTTCCAACCTGTAAGCGTTTCTCCGTCAAATAAGCTTATCCATTCGTTTTCTTTTGCAATTTCAACTTCTTCCACAGTCGTTTCAGTGGACGGTCCACCACATGCAACTAGCAAAGTGGCACTCATCAAAGCCGGGTATAAGATTTTCTTCATATCATCGTTTCAATAAAAGTACATACTTGATAATTGTTTCCACCTCTTCTTTCGCCAACTGAGGATGTGCAGGCATTTGGATTTCACCCCAGTTACCAACATTCCCGTTGATGACATGGGCAGTCAGCATCTCAATATTTTCAGGAGTATTGGCATACTTCTCGGCAACATCTGCGTAAGAAGGTCCAACGATTTTACGCTCGATCATGTGACAGGCAGTACAGCCAGCTTGTTTAGCTTTTGCAGAACCTTCAATAAAGATAGGATCGTCCTTGTATTTATCCTCCAAACTAACCTTTACAGGTGCCGCAGGTGTTGAACTTGCAGTCTCTGAGGAAGAACCCCCACCACCACATGCAAAACTCAATGCCGCGATGGTAACAACTCCAATTGAAAATGATTTCAGTACTTTCATAATTGATTCTATTTATTTGTTTTTTTAAATTCCTAATACCCGTTTGTTGAATGATTCATCAGCTCCAGTTCCTGCAAAATCATCAAAGGCTTTGTCAGTCACTCGGATGATGTGGTCTTGAATGAATGGCGCTCCTTCTATAGCGCCTTGCTCTGGATGCTTGATGGCACATTCCCATTCCAACACAGCCCAACCGCTATAATTATATTGAGAGAGTTTGCTAAAGATAGCGCCAAAATCAACTTGCCCATCACCTAAGGAGCGAAATCTTCCAGCACGGTCCACCCATCCTTGAAATCCTCCATAGACTCCCTGCTTGCCAGTTGGATTAAATTCAGCATCTTTCACATGAAACATTTTGATCCGTTCATGATAGAAATCGATGAATTGAACATAATCCAAACATTGCAATACGAAATGGGAGGGATCGTATAAGATATTGGCACGCGAATGTTGATTCACTTTGTCCAAAAACATTTCAAAGGTTACACCATCGTGCAAGTCCTCTCCTGGATGAAGTTCATAACAAAGATCTACTCCATAGGTGTCAAATTCATTCAAAATAGGCAACCATCGTTTCGCTAATTCCCCAAAAGCAGTGTCAACCAATCCTGCCGGTCTTTGAGGCCAAGGGTACACCAAATGCCACATCAATGCACCAGAAAAAGTCGCGTGCGCATCTAATCCTAAATTAGCAGAAGCTTTGGCAGCATCTTTTAATTGCTGGGTGGCCCATGCCGTTTTTGCTTTCAAATCTCCGGCCATTTCTTTGGGGGCAAATCCATCAAAAAGTTCATTATATGCCGGATGAACAGCCACTAACTGTCCTTGAAGATGGGTAGAAAGCTCTGTAATTTCCAAACCAGCATCGTTCACAATTCCTTTGATTTCATCCGCGTAAGTTTTGCTAGATGCTGCTTTTTCTAGATCTATCAAGCGTTTATCCCAAGATGGAATTTGCACGCCTTTGTAGCCTATGGACGCCATCCACTCACAAATACTTTTCAGTGAATTGAATGGTGCTTGATCATCCGCAAACTGGGCCAGAAAAATTGCAGGACCTTTGATAGTTTTCATTGATTTAGGTTTTTAGGTTGAAAGTTACTCTCTTGTAGTGAGGCTAAATTAATAAATTCTGATTTTATGGCAGTACGGATTGCCAGAATTAATCCAGTTGTACCGAAAACGGGATCCATTTTTGATGGGAAGCGTTACTTTCCAAAACCTTTTGAATAAATGCCATCCCACGAATACCATCAGTTGCACCTGGGAAGTCCAACCATTCAGATACAGGTTCTTCATCCTTTCTTTTGGCATAGATCGTTCGTGCAAAATTCCGATAAATATTCGCAAAGGCTTCAATGTAGCCTTCTGGATGTCCTGCTGGCGTACGTGTATTGGCCTTTGCCAAACTACCAAGATAGGATGTACCAGCACGATATACTTCGGCAGGTTTATCAGGCCATCTCACCGTGAGTGAGTTATTTAATTCTTGCTCCCATTCCAAACCTCCAGCATCTCCATACACACGGATTTTTAAATTGTTTTCCGCTCCTGTATTGATTTGTGAAGCTGTTAAGACTCCCGTTGCTCCATTAGAAAAACGCATCAACACAACCCCGTCATCGTCGACAAACCTACCTTCAACCTTTATATCCAATGAGGCACACAGTTGGACTACCTCTAATCCAGTTACATATTCAGCTAAATTAAAGGCATGAGTTCCAATATCCCCAAAGCAACCTGCCTCTCCGTTTCTTTTTGGATCAGTCCTCCAAGAAGCTTGCTTATTTTCATATTCCAGCAATCTGTACAGCCACCCTTGCGGGTATTCTACATAGACTTTTTTTACGGTACCTATGGCACCTTGTTGAATCATTTGTTTCATTTGCTTCACCATCGGGTAACCTGTATAGGTATGAGTCAGGCAGAAAAGTCCTTGACTTTCTGTAATGCATTTATACAGGATTTTAGCCTCTGTATAATTCAAGGTCATCGGCTTATCTAGGACTACATGAAAGCCAAGTTCCAATGCTTTTTTTGCCGTGTCAAAATGTACATGATTAGGCGTCACAATGCTGACAATGTCAATTCGCTCATCTATTGGAAGTAGCAATTCATTAGCAAACATTTCATCATAACTAGCATACACTCGAGATGGATCAAGCATCAATTCCTCGCCCATCTGTTTAGATTTGAGGGGATCACTACTAAAAACGCCTGCTGTGAGTTCAATTAGACCATCCATCAAGGCGGCATTTCGATGAATCGCACCGATAAAAGCGCCTGGACCGCCTCCAATCATTCCCATTTTCAATTTTTTTAGCTTGTTCATAGCTATCGTGGTTAATTTTGGAAAGAATTTTTTTTATGAGTACAACCTGCATTTTTTCATCATACCAAAAAATACTATTTTTTGTCTCTATACCAACAGCAAAGTTTTAGAATAGGATTGGATAGAAAGAATCAATCCTATTCAATCGTTTTAAATGGTAACTAGCCAACATCTGAATAACCGGTTGTAACTTTAAGATAAATTAAAAATAGCTAGCTTCTTGCTCAATCTATGGTATTTGCAAAAAGATTTTATGAACGGTTAGACTTAGTTCGTGCAAAATCAACAATTTGAATCATCATAGTTCAGTATTCTCAAATTATATAAAAAGCTTATATTTAGAGCTCAAATAAATTTTAATACATTTTATCAATTAGCAAGTCAACCAATTAAACCTTTCACTATGAATTCACTAACCCGCTCGAAATTATCCTTTATGATGTTTTTGGAGTTTTTTATTTGGGGCTCCTGGTTTGTTACCTTAGGTACATTCCTTGGAACCAACCTCAACTCCAGCGGAACCCAAATTGGCGCAGCTTTTTCTACCCAATCATTTGGAGCGATTATCGCACCTTTTATCATAGGATTGATTGCCGATCGCTATTTCAATGCAGAGAGAATTCTTGGAGTATTACATATCGCAGGTGGGGTTTTAATGTACTTCTGCTATCAGTCCAGTAGTTTTGAAACATTTTATCCGGCCGTATTTCTGTATATGATTTTATTCATGCCTACACTAGCGTTGGTCAACTCTGTTTCATTTCGACAGATGAAAAATCCTGAGGCTGAGTTTGCATCCATCCGTGTATGGGGCACTATTGGTTGGATAGCGGCAGGTTTGGCAATCAGTTATTTATTTAAATGGGATGCTGCCGAAAATCTGGCAGCAGGTCAATTGAAATACACCTTCTTGATGGCTGCTATCACCTCTATCACCCTAGGCCTATTCAGTTTTACCCTTCCGAAAACTCCCCCAAGAGCTGACAAAAATGAAAAAGTACGAATCGCCGACTTCTTGGGACTCGATGCATTGGCACTTTTAAAGGATAGAAACTTCGCCGTTTTCTTCATTTCTTCAATACTGATTTGTATTCCCTTAGCTTTTTATTATCAAAATGCAAATCCGTTTTTGGCTGAAATCGGAGTGAGCGATCCCACGGGGAAAATGACTTTAGGGCAGATATCAGAGGCCTTATTCCTATTGTTGTTACCAGTTTTCTTCAAACGATTTGGCTTTAAGGTGACCATATTATTGGGAATGATTGCTTGGGTATTGCGCTATGCTTTATTTGCTATCGGTGATGCAGACGGAGGACTATATCTTTTGATTATCGGAATTGCCCTTCATGGGATATGTTATGATTTTTTCTTTGTATCCGGTCAGATTTATACAGACTCTAAAGCAGGAGCAAAATTCCAATCTGCTGCGCAAGGGTTGATTACACTGGCTACCTATGGGGTCGGGATGTTGATAGGTTTTGCAGTTGCTGGAGCGATTACAGATATGTATTTGATCAGCGATGGAAATCACGATTGGTCTTCTATTTGGATGATTCCGTCAGGAATCGCCTTAGTAGTAGTGATTCTATTCACGATATTCTTCAAAAATGAAAAAGTCACGAAGATTAATGCCTAATCCCTATGAATACAGAAAATAGAAGAAAAGTTTTAAAAAAAATGGCTCTCTCTGGGCTCGCACTCGGCAGTACGGGCTTAGGTTTTTCCCTTGCTGAAACAAACATTGACAGGCAATTGAAAGGCAATGTTAGGCATGCTGTATCATACTGGACCTATAGCTATCTTGGACTGGAAGGCTTATGTCAGACGATTAAAAAAATTGGGTTCAATGCCATTGATCTATTGGGACCTAAGGATTGGCCTACCATCAAAGCACATGGGGTCGAGTGTTCTATGTGTAATGGTGCAGAAATCAGCTTAACGCAAGGGTTCAACGATCCAAACAATCACGCTCAATTGATTAAAAATTATTCTGAGCTGATTCCTCTGGTAGCTGAGGCTGGATATACTAACCTAATTTGCTTTTCAGGCAACAGAAATGGTATGGATGATGAAACAGGACTGAACAATTGTATGGAAGGCTTGAAAAAAATCATCCATTTGGCTGAAAAACACGGAGTCATCTTGCATATGGAGCTTTTAAATAGTAAGATTGACCACAAGGATTATATGTGTGACAGAAGTGCTTGGGGAGTAGAGTTATGCAAGCGTGTAGATTCTGAAAACTTCAAACTCTTGTATGACATCTATCATATGCAAATCGATGAGGGTGACTTGATCAGGACTATTCGGGAAAACCACACTTATTTCGGGCATTATCATACAGCAGGAAATCCTGGAAGGGGTGAAATTGATGATTCACAGGAAATTAACTATCCTGCAGTAATCAAGGCTATCGTCGAAACCGGCTTCAAAGGTTTTGTGGCGCAGGAATTTGCCCCAAAAGCATCTGATAAAATCGCTTCTTTGGAGCAGGCAATTAGAATATGTGACGTATAATGACAATAAACTCAAACAAATAAATCTATTATGGCAGAAAATACCTATGACGCAATCGTTGTCGGTTCAGGAATCAGTGGCGGTTGGGCAGCGAAAGAGTTGGCAGAAAAGGGGCTTAAGGTTCTCCTTTTGGAAAGAGGACAAAATGTAGAGCATATCAAAGACTACAAAACGGCAACACAGGCACCTTGGGAAATTCCTCACAGAGGGAGGAGAACCGTAGAAATGTTGGAAAACCATCCCAATCTAAGAAGAGATTATGTACTTAATGAGCAGAATTTGGACTGGTGGGCACATGAAAAAGACTCTCCATATGTAGAAGAAAAACCATTTACTTGGTTTAGAGGCTATCAGGTAGGTGGACGTTCCTTAATGTGGGGAAGGCAAAGTTACCGTTTAGGTGATATTGATTTTGAAGCTAACTTGAAGGAAGGTATAGCAGTAGATTGGCCAATTCGGTACAAGGACCTTGCTCCATGGTATTCATATGTAGAGAAATTTGCAGGTATATCGGGAAATAAGGATGGGTATTGGGTACTTCCAGATGGAGAATTTCAACCTCCTATGCCACTCAACTGTGTGGAAAAAGATGTTGCTGCCCGCGTAAAGGAAAAATGGGATGGCAGAAGAATCGTAACCATTGGCCGCGTTGCTAACCTGACTGAACCACTACAAAATCGCGTAAAATGCCAGTTTAGAAATAAATGTTGGCTGGGATGCCCATTTGGAGGCTACTTCAGTACACAGTCTTCTACCTTACCTGCGGCTATGGCGACGGGAAATCTGACTTTAAGACCTTGGTCGATCGTGACAAAAGTATTGTATGATAGAGACAGTCAAAAAGCTACAGGTGTAGAAGTATTGGATGCAGAGAATAATCAAACGTATGAATACAATGCCAAAATAGTTTTCTTATGCGCTTCTGCCTTCAATTCAACGGCTATTTTGATGCGTTCTGCTACAGATATTTGGCCTGAAGGGTTGGGTAGCAGCTCCGGTGAGTTGGGCCACAATGTGATGGACCATCACTTCAGATTGGGTGCTAACGGCATTGCGGAGGGATATGAAGATAAATACTATTTTGGCAGAAGGCCAAATGGTGTATATATCCCAAGATTCAGGAACGTAGGGGATGACAAACGTGACTACCTCAGAGGATTTGGTTATCAAGGAGCAGCTTCCCGTTCAGGATGGAGCAGAAATGTAGCAGAAATGAACTATGGTGCACCATTAAAAGAAGCATTGAGTGAACCGGGACCATGGTCTATGGGTATCACTGCTTTTGGTGAAATTCTTCCGTACCATGAAAATACTATCAAGTTTAGCAAAGAAGTAAAAGATAAATGGGGGATGGAAGCCTTGGTTATGAATGCAGAAATCAAGGAAAATGAAAAAAAGATGCGTGTAGACATGATGAATGATGCTGCCGAAATGCTGGAAGCAGCAGGATTGAAAAATGTCAAGGCATTTGATGCTGGCTATACCTTTGGACAAGGGATACATGAGATGGGAACTGCCCGCATGGGTAGAGATCCCAAAACCTCTGTTTTGAATGGCAACAATCAGGTATGGGATTGCAAAAATGTGTTTGTCACAGATGGTGCATGCATGACTTCTGGAGCGGCACAAAACCCCTCCCTGACGTATATGGCTTTGACTGCCAGAGCAGTAGACTTTGCAGTTAGTGAACTAAAAAAAGGAAATCTTTAACCTCTGAACCTAGAAATCATGACAATGAATAGAAGAGATGCTTTAAAAGGCGTGGCATTGATGATGGGAGGAGCTTTTGTAGGAGCTAATGTACTCCTAACAGGCTGTGCTCCAGAAGATCAACTTGTAGGATTAAATTTCACTCCTAAGGATATTGCCTTTCTGGATGAACTCGGAGAGGCTATCATCCCTACGACGGATACTCCAGGAGCCAAAGCAACCGAAATTGGTGCCTTTATGGTAATGATGGTGACCGACACTTACAATAGCGAGCAACAAACAAGTTTTGTTGACGGTTTGAATCTATTGAGAAAAGATTTCAAAAAAGCGACAGGAAAAGACTTCATGGATGTTAGTGTCGAAGAGCGAACTGCTTATTTGAATGAGTTAAAGGCAGCTGGTAAAGCTAGTGTAGAAAGCCCCGAAGAATTGGTTCCAACCATTTTAGGAATGCTCCAAGATCTAACTGTCTTGGGATACTTTACATCAGAAATAGGTGCTACTCAGCAGCTGAGATTCTTTGAGGCTCCGGGAAGATACGATGCGTGTATAGACTACAATCCCGGTGACCGCGCTTACGCTTTGTAAATTCATCAAATTTTACAAATAAAAAAAGGCTGAAATTCAGCCTTTTTTTATTGCAAAAACTCCGAGTTGATAGTTCGTTTGGTGTATAAAAGCAAATAAATAATCAGCGCAAGCACAATTAATGCGACCAATTCAAACTGAGCCCAAATCTTTGACTTATTGACAACTCTATCAGCCTCATCTGCCAATCTTTTTCCTTCCTCCATCTGTATTTGAGAAAGCTTTTCTAGATCTATGAGCGCTTGTTCTATGGATTCATTATAAGACCTAACCTGAGTGAGGTTAATTCCATCGGAATCTGAATACAGCAAGTCATAATTAACAATGCGTAGATTTTCTTCAATGATTGTTCTGAAATCTGTTAAAAAAATGGCTTCATTAGCTGTAAGCCCTGTCTTTTCAAAATCCTCTACTACTGCAAGAATCTTTTCTTCCAGCGTTTCTATTTCACCGATGACATTCGAATAGTCACTTTCCAATTCACAGTGATTGACCAAGAGCTTAATCCGAAATAGATTTTCGGATATAGAGAAGATGTACCCTTCTACAACAAGCCTATCCTCATAAACAGATATAAAAGATTTTCCAAGATCATTAAAACTCCTCCGCTCTAAAACATTCTTACCAACAATAATGGCCAGAATGAAAGTCAACAGGATGGCAATTCTAATTTTATTTTGCTGGATTTTATGCTTACTCATGAAAATTTTCGATTTATTTTTCGAAGCGAATCTACTCTGATTTTCTTTTTCAATCTAAATAAGGGGGATTTAAGGAATAAACCTAAAATAAGCCACTAAAAAATTCTTATGAGAACCATAAAAATTTTTTATCCTTAATCCTCCTTCAACTTTTATTTCGATCAAACTATATACCTGAAATCATAAGCAGGATCAAAATCCAACAAGAAGGAGTACATCAGCTCAATCACGTTTTCAACATCTTCTTTACTAGCAGTTTCCACAGTAGTATGCATGTACTTTAAAGGTAAAGAAATCAAGGCTGAAGGTACACCTTCATTGGAATAGGCAAAAGCATCGGTATCAGTACCTGTACTTCTAGAAGCTGCTGCTCGCTGGAAAGGAATATTCTTTTTTGTGGCAGTTGCGATGATCAGATCCAATAATTTCTTATGAACAGCAGCACCGTACGTAAGAACAGGTCCTTTGCCTGCTGCTTGATCACCAGAGACAATTTTGCTATACATTGGAGCTGTAGTATCGTGACAGACATCTGTTACAATAGCCACATTAGGCTTGATTCGGGCGGCAATCATTTCCGCTCCTCTTAAGCCTATCTCCTCTTGCACAGCATTGACGACGTACAAGCCAAAAGGAAGTTGTATCCCAGATTCCTTGATTTTGCGCAGTACTTCTGCAATCATGAATCCTCCGATTCGATTGTCCAATGCTCTTCCGGAAAGAAATTTTCCATTCAACTCTTGAAGTTCATCTTTGAAAGTAATGACACAACCTACGTGAACTCCCATCTCTAAAACTTCATCCTTGGTGCGAGCACCTACATCTATAAAGATGTTATCCAATGTTGGGGCCTCTTCTTTGCCATCCTTTCGTACATGGATGGCGGGCCAGCCAAAGACTCCAGGAATCACTCCTTTGTCCGTATGGATATTGACCCTCATGGATGGAGCTATCATGTGATCTGATCCTCCATTTCTACGCACATAAATATAACCTTCTGGGGTGATGTAATTGACAAACCAAGAGATTTCATCAGCATGGGCTTCAATGACTACTTTAAAAGGATGATCTGGATTCAGGACGCCAACAGCTGTTCCATAGTTATCAGTAAAATAAGTGTCCACATATGGCTTGACATAATCCAGCCAAATTTGTTGTCCAGATGCCTCGAACCCGGTCGGAGAGGCGTTGTTGAGGTAGTTAGTTAGGAAGGACATAAGTGATTAGTGGATTGAGTGATTAGTTTATTGAGTGATTAGTTTATTGAGTGATTAGTGATTAGTTTATTGAGTGGTTAGGGTTTGGGGCTGTTGGTTTTAGCCTTTTTTAGATAAGATATGTAACCATTGAGTAATTTCAAGCAATCATTATAAAGAATTCTAAAATCAATAAGGTCTTGTTGGGTTATGTATTCCTCATCTACCGCTACAATCACATGATCAAGGGTTTCTGTTAAGGATCCTCTTGATACTCTGCAGAATTGAATGTTTTCCTGATAAGAAAATCTTCCATGGCCTTCTGCTATATTATTAGTGATTGATCGAGATGATTTCCTTATTTGGTATGTAAGGACATACTTTTCTTCACTGGGAAATTTCTTCACCAAATCCCTAACAAACAACCTTACTTCTCTACCCTTTTTCCAAACTTCCAATTCTTCAAATGACCTAAACTCCAAAATCCTTTCATTTAGATTGATACAAAATTATACTTCTCAAAATATACTCAACGATTAACCATTTATTACCCTACTTAATCAACTAGTCACTTAATAACTAATCACGTTACAAAGGTATATTCCCATGCTTCTTTCTTGGCAGCTTATCTACTTTGTTTTCAAGCATTTTATAGGCTCGGATGAGTCTTTCGCGGGTTTCGGATGGTAGGATAACTTCGTCTACGAAGCCCCTATGGGCTGCACGGTATGGGTTGGCAAACTTAGCAGTGTACTCATTGATTTTTTCTTGGAGTTTTTCTTCTGGATTTTCAGACTCGGCAATTTCCCGTTTGAAAATGATTTCGGCAGCACCTTTGGCGCCCATGACGGCTATTTCAGCAGTAGGCCATGCAAAATTCAAATCAGCACCGATGTGCTTGGAATTCATCACGTCATAAGCACCTCCATATGCTTTCCGGGTGATTACAGTCACTCTTGGTACCGTAGCTTCTGAAAATGCATACAGGAGTTTGGCTCCATTGACAATGATTCCGTTCCATTCTTGATCTGTCCCAGGGAGGAATCCTGGTACATCAACAAGCACCAGCAAAGGTACATTGAAAGAATCACAAAAGCGCACAAAGCGAGCGGCCTTAATAGAGGCATCATTATCCAAAACCCCAGCCATAGATTGAGGTTGATTTCCAACAATCCCGATGCTTCTACCAGCTAAACGTGCAAAACCTACTACAATATTATCTGCATAGTTTTTATGGACTTCCATGAAGGAAGCTTCATCTACTATTCCCTGAACAACTTCTCTGATATCATATGGGTGGTTTGGATTATCAGGTATGATTGTATCCAGCTGTGGTCTAGACTCATCAGCCTTTTGATCGTATTCATAAACAGGAGCTTGATCCTCACAGTTTTGAGGAATATAACTTAGTAATTGCTTGATATGATTGATGCAATCTAACTCATTTGAACAAGCAAAATGAGTCACCCCGCTTTTGGTACTGTGTGTACTTGCACCGCCTAATTCTTCTGCGGTTACCGTTTCTTGGGTTACTGTTTTCACCACATTAGGACCAGTCACAAACATATAGGAGGTATTCTCTACCATCAAAATAAAGTCAGTAATCGCTGGGGAATAAACCGCTCCTCCAGCACAAGGTCCCATAATGGCTGATATCTGAGGCACTACTCCAGAAGCCAAGGTATTGCGATAAAATATATCTGCATAGCCTCCCAAAGAAACTACTCCTTCTTGGATACGGGCACCTCCTGAATCATTCAACCCAATCACCGGAGCACCATTTTTCATGGCCATATCCATGATTTTACAGATTTTTTCTGCGTGAGTTTCGGAAAGTGAGCCCCCAAAAACAGTAAAATCTTGGGAATAAACGTAAACTAAACGCCCATTAATTTCACCATAGCCGGTAATTACACCATCTCCTAAATAATGCTCTTTGTCCAAACCAAAATCTTTGGCTCTATGCATTACAAACTTGTCAACCTCTTGGAAGGTACCTTCATCCATCAAAAAATCAATGCGCTCTCTGGCTGTCAATTTCCCTTTTTTGTGCTGCGCATCAACTCTTTTGGCCCCACCACCAAGTAATGCTTCTTGATTCTTTTTTTCTAAAAGTTCAAATTTTTCTTTATTGGAAGGTAGGCTGTAAATTCCTTTGACTTGACTTTTCATATGTATAATATTTGCTTTCGATAGTTATTTTGGAGTCTCATAAGAAAAAATCACCTATAAAATTGCTTTTCTCTTACAATCGATTTCTTGTATTTAAAATTTATCTAGGTCAAATATAAGTAAGGACTGCGATAGTGAGAAAAATTTATTGGTCAATGACTATATAATTTACCAAAGTTCATCCATCATCTCATTGTGCGCCAATAAAATTGACTGAAAATAGAGTGGTAGTTTTTAAGATTATGTTTCTATATTCGCACAACTTAAAAATAGGTGAGTATGAGACCTAGAAAGGCTGCAATTATCGACATGGGCACCAACACATTTCATTTGTTGTTGGTAGAGATTATCGGGGAAAAATACGCGACTTTATACAAAGAAAAAGTTGCTGTGAAGATCGGACAAGGAGGGATTAACCAACGATTAATTCAAGCCGATGCCGAAAAAAGAGCCTTGCATACCCTTCAACACTTTAAAAACCTAATAGATGGAGAAGGAATTACAGAAATCTTTGCTTTCGCCACTTCTGCCGTAAGAAATGCCGAAAATGGGCAAGCTTTTGTAACGAAAGTATTACAGACAATCGGTATAAACATCAACGTCATCGATGGGGTCCAAGAAGCCCAAATGATCTATGAAGGCATCCGTCTCAGTGGGGCATTAAATGAAGATGTCTCTCTTATGATGGACATTGGTGGGGGGTCTGTGGAATTTATCATCGGCACCCAACAATCCGTACTTTGGAAACAAAGCTTTGAGATAGGAGGACAGCGGATGTTGGATCTTTTTCATTACCATGATCCAATCCTTCCCGAAGAAACCGAAAACCTATTTGAATACCTTGCAGGCAACCTCGAAGAATTAAGCGTAGCTATACAGAATTACCAACCATCACGATTTGTGGGTGCTTCCGGAACCTTTGATACTTTATCCGACATCTACTATGCTTCTTTGCACAAGCACAAAACCAGAGAGGAGAGCGTGTTTTTACTCCCAAGAACTGCCTTCGACCAAATTTCCAACCAATTACATACCTTACCGAAAGAGGAGCGACTCAAAATCCCTGGCATGATTCCAATGCGTGTGGACATGATTGTCGTCGCATCTTGTTTGATTGAATTTATTTTAGGATTCCTTTCGGTAGAACTATTAGTATGTTCTAATTTTGCCCTCAAAGAAGGGGCCATCGCCCAACTGATGGGAAAAGATTCTCTTGCAGTCGCAGAGAAATAAGACCTACAAACCGAATGAATTTTACATACGAACACCTCCGACAGTTTACGATTGAGATCCTAAAAAAAATTGGCTGCTCGGACAAAGATGCCAACATTGCTGCCGACGTATTGGTCTCAGCAGACTTGCGTGGAGTAGATTCTCATGGTGTGGCAAGACTTTCTGGCTATGTACGCTTATGGGAAAAAGGAAGAATCAATGCCAACCCCAACATACGCGTCACCTACGAAACACCCAGTACAGCCGTAGTGGATGGAGACGGGGGGCTAGGACTAGTGGTCGCTCCTTTCGCTATGCAAGTAGCCATTGAAAAAGCTAAAACTGCTGGTACAGGTTGGGTGTCCGTTAAAAACAGTAACCATTATGGAATAGCAGGTTACCATGCCATGATGGCCTTGGAACATGACATGATTGGTATCTCGTTGACCAATGCCAGTCCCTTGGTATCACCCACTTTTTCCAAAGAGCGCTTGTTGGGCACAAACCCTATATCCGTAGCAATTCCAGCGAATCAACAACCCCCATTTGTAGCTGACATGGCCACAACAACGGCAGCCAACGGTAAACTAGAAATATTACAACGAAAAAACCAAGAAGCTCCGCTAGGCTGGGTACAGGATCCTCAAGGAGTGCCTACTAAAGATGCTAACGGTGTCAAAAAAGGGGGAGCTCTCCTTCCTTTGGGTGGTGATCGAGATCACGGATCCCACAAAGGATATGCACTTGGAGCGATTGTGGACATCTTCTCAGCAGTATTATCCGGTGCAAATTACGGGCCTTGGGTTCCGCCATTTGTAGCTTTCCTAGAGCCGGATCCTAACCCAGTTGGGGAAGGTTTGGGCCACTTTTTTGGTGCTATGAGAGTAGATGCTTTTAGACCCGCAGATGACTTCAAAGACCATATGGATACTTGGATCAGCAGATTTAGAAGTGCTACTCCAGTCGAAGGACAGGAAAAAGTATTGATTCCAGGCGATCCTGAACGCGAACTGGAAGCCATCCGAATAAAAGAAGGCATCCCACTTCTTCAACCGGTAGTCGAGGATTTGACACAGTTGGGAGAAAAACTAGGCGTAAGCTTTTCCTAAAACCAACTTGTCTTCCCCTTACCTTTTTGTAACTTGAGATGGTTTTTCCTTGCATATGAAAACAGTCTCAACTCCCGGAAGAAGGGATTTTCTGAAAAAAAGTGCTGCACTGCTAGCACTATCTAGCCTTGGAACGCTCTCCACAGGGTTTATCGGGAATACTAATCCCATAAAAGTAGCTGTTATAGGCACAGGCTGGTATGGAAAAAGCGATCTTTTCCGTTTACTTCAAATCGCTTCCTGTGAGGTGGTTGCCCTCTGTGATGTAGACCGCAAGCAACTAGAGGAAGCTGCAAAACTGTTGGCCCAGCGCCAACCTCAAGCCTCTCCTCCTCAGTTGTACAAAGATTACCGAGAGCTGCTTCGCAACCACACATTGGATATTACCATAATTGGTACTCCGGATCATTGGCATGCCTTACAGACTATTGCTGCCTTGGAATCAGGTTCACATGCCTACATGCAAAAACCTGTTTCGGTAGATGTATTAGAAGGAGAAGCCGTGGTAGCAGCTACAAAAAAATATGGAAAGGTAGTTCAGGTAGGCCTTCAGCGGCGCAGCACCCCACATTTGATTGAAGCCAAACAAGCGGTCATAGATACAGGTAAGTTAGGCAAGATTGCTGCAGCGGATATTTTCTGCTATTACCATATGCGGGAAAATAAAACCAAAGAGGTTCAAAAAATCCCCGATTATTTTGATTATGACTTTTGGACAGGTCCTGCCCCTATGAGACCCTATACGGGATTACCCCATGGACTGCATTGGCGCTCGTTTATGGAGTATGGCAATGGCATTACAGGCGATATGGCCGTACATATGTTGGATGCCGTTCGATGGATGCTGGATTTGGGCTGGCCACATACCATTTCAGCTAAGGGTGGTGTTTTTGTACAGAATACTGGCCAATCAAATACGGCAGACACTCAGACAGCTGTTTTCGAATTCACCCATGTGACAGTAAACTGGCAGCACCGAACATGGGGAAACCCCGTGGACCCTGAATACCCTTGGGGGTTTAAGATTTATGGAGAACATGGAATGTTGGCAGGGTCTCCTTTCAAAGCAGAATTTATACCCTATCCGGACGGAGCGATTCAAGTATTTGATTGCTTATATGAGCGGGAAAAATATCCCGAAGATTTGACTGAAGCCGGGATGGAAATCCATGCAGCACCAGCGACCCGTAGACACTTTCAATACCTGTTAGAAGCCTTGCGGAGCAACAATGAGCCAAATGCGCCCATTTATAGCAGTCACATTTCTACTGCTTCCTGCATCTTAGCCAATCTTTCTATGGATCTTGGCAGGCCTTTGAGTTATGATCCAAGTAATAAACTTGTAGTAAATGATCCTGAAGCCACAAAATTATTAAAGCGATCGTATCGAGAGCCTTGGGTGCATCCGAGTGGAAAATACCAATGAAAAATCGGTATACTTGCATAATAATCCAATTTCAACTACATTCGATTCTTAAAATTTAAACCATCATGCCGTGCTTGCAATTGGAACGTTAACATTCAATAAAAAAGCATTAATAAATTTAGCGCTTTGTTTTTTCATGGTAGGTCTACCCGTGGGCTTTTTGGTTGCCTATGTACAAGATACTAATACAAATCTAAATCCTGCCCTTCTGGTCTTTGGACTTATGGCATACAACTTAGGATGCTTTTTTTATTTCATGAATCGTATCAGGAAAAACGTTAAAGATTCCTCTTACATTTCGCTAGATAAATGAAATAAACTTGGGTTTCAACCAAACAAATCAGAACTTAAGTAGCGATCCCCTCTATCGCATGTGATACAGACAATGACTCCATGGTCTAATTCCTGTGCAATCTGAAGCGCCGCATGAAGGGCTCCTCCGCTGCTCATACCTGCCAAAATCCCTTCCTCTTTCGCCATTCTTCGAGTCATTGTTGTAGCCTGTTCTTGGCTGACATCAATCACTCGATCTACACGGGAAGGGTCAAAGATTTTGGGCAAAAATTCAGGTGACCACCGACGGATTCCGGGTATATTGGAACCATCTGTAGGTTGAGTTCCTACAATCTGTATAGCTGGATTTTGCTCTTTTAGGTATTTGGACACGCCCATAATTGTGCCTGTCGTACCCATAGCAGACACAAAATGGGTGACTTTCCCCTCCGTATCTTTCCAAATTTCAGGTCCTGTGCTGTAGTAGTGAGCCATGTAATTGTCCGGATTGGCAAATTGATCCAACATGACATAACCCTCTTCACGGGCCATCTTTTCTGCCAATTCACGAGAGAATTCGATAGTTTTTGCCGCAGGTGTTAGAATCACCTTTGCACCATACGCTTCCATGGATAAAATCCGCTCTTTGGTTGAGTTATCTGGCATCACTAAAGTCATATGCAAACCCAAAAAGTTAGCAACCATCGCCAATGCAATGCCCGTATTCCCACTCGTAGCCTCTACCAAATTAGCATCCGCTTGAATCGTTCCTCTATCAAGAGCAGATTTCAGCATATTGTAAGCTGCTCTATCTTTCACAGATCCGCCAGGGTTTTGTCCCTCCAATTTACAATATATCTGAACTCCTGGATTTGTTGGGATGGTACGAAGTCCAACCAAAGGAGTATTCCCTATAAGTTTTTCAATATACATTAGGTCTTAATGATATAGGTTTCACGATGTCCTCCAGAGGGGTCCTGCATATTTGCTTGGTAATACACTTTAGATTGTGGAGGAATGGATTTAGTCAACCACACATTTCCTCCAACTACTGAATGCTTTCCTATAATCGTATTGCCACCTAGTATAGTTGCCCCCGCGTAAATAACTACATGATCTTCGATGGTGGGATGGCGTTTCTTATCTGCATCATTCTTTTCCACACTCAAAGCACCTAAGGTAACACCTTGATATATTTTCACACATTCACCAATTGTAGTCGTCTCTCCAATAACGATGCCCGTACCATGATCTATACAGAATTTAGGACCAATGGTCGCTCCAGGGTGGATATCTATCCCTGTCTTGCTATGGGCATACTCTGTGATCATACGAGGAATTAAGCCGATGCCAAGAGTGTATAAGGCATGAGCAATTCGATAGGCTGTAACTGCATAAAATCCAGGATAGCATCTAATAACTTCTGTTAATGATTTGGCCGCTGGATCACCATCATACATTGCTTGCACATCTTGTAAAAGCAACTCATAAACCGAGTCTAATTGATTGAAAAAATCGTCTGCAAGCTCTCCCCCATCCGATTGATGCAAGTGTTTATTTTTAATTAATAAGCCACTCAATCTGCATTTCAACTCATCTAGTTTATGCTGAATTTGATCTGGATCTTTTAAAAGTTCAGCAGAGAAATCCGGAAACAAAATACCGAGTAAGTCTTCAAAAAATCCCTGAATGATTTTTGAAGATGGACATTCCGGACAATTTTGATGTGCTTGAGCTAATTTTTCAACAAAAGATGGCATCATAAAAATATTGGAAGATTACTAAAACACTAAACCAACACGGATCACATAAGGTTCATTGTATGGAGATCGGCGGATATCAAAATTAAGGTTGTATAAAAAGGTAAAGTTGACTCCTCCTCTATTCCCAAAAGGCATAAAATACCCTCCCCCAACCAGTAGGGCATCTACCCACTCTCTTCTAAATGAATCTGAGGAAAAGTTGAATACTTCAAAGTTTAAGGTTTCGTATTCAGCATGTAAAAAAACATTTGGAAAAATATTGAAACGAGAAAAAACTCTTCCTCCAAAAAGAGAATTGGATCCACCGATAAACCGACTGTCATTGAAATATTGATAAGTAGCTCCTAACCCAGAAGACAGCTTATCTGTAATCATAACCCCAGCCAAGGGTGATAAGTCAATGAAAGTAATGGTCCCAAAAGACATCCCAAAATTTCCTCCGACATACATTCGATCTTTAAGAGAAGGCCTTTCTTCCGGTTCAATCACCCGCTGCGCAAACGACGCTTGTGTAAATAGGATCGCTATAAATGCAAGCAATAGCCTATTCTTCCACCACCACATACAAATCCTCCGTTTTCTTCTTCATATAATAGCGCTCTCGGGCAAATTTTTCCAACAATTCGTAGTTACTCATCAACTCTTCCCTATCAGCTTTGATTTTTTCTTTTCGCTCCAAGTAAAATTCTTTCTGATTTTTTAGCTCTTTTAGCTTAGATCCTAATTTAAACTGAGAAACAATGTCATTAGAGTCGATAAAGACCATCCAAATGATGAAAAAAAGTGTGAAGAGCACGTAGAAATTTTTGCTGTATTTGAAAATTTTAGACATGACTTCTGAAATTTTGGACATAATTTACCTTTGGCAATTCGAACTTAGCAAAGATTTCTACCATTTTCAAATCCCTAGCTTTCCAATTATCCAAAGAATTGGTCTTTCAGCCTTTTTTAAGCAATTTAATTTGCCTAATTTCTTATATTTCAATTGATAAATTCATCGACTATGATCAAACTATACTTGAAAATTTCTTTTCCGATTTTTGTATGGGGAATGATGGGCATTTCTACAGCCCTCGCCCAAGAAATCAAACCCACGTCTGCCAAAGAATTAAAGGAGGCGGTTGAAATACATCAACAGATGCTTGCAGATAGCCCCTTTCTAAATTATCCAGCTAGAAATGTAGGCCCTACCAATATGAGTGGACGTGTGGTGGACATAGAGGTCAGCAATGACTATAAGACCTTCTACATCGCCGCAGCTTCCGGTGGGGTATGGAAGACAAGCGACAATGGTCAGTCATTTGCACCAATATTTGACCATCAAGGAGCGCTAGGTATTGGAGACATGGCCCTTTCTAAAAGCAACAATAACATCCTTTGGGTTGGTACAGGTGAAAATAACTCCAGTAGGTCCACCTACGCCGGTGCAGGTGTGTATAAGTCTACCGATGCTGGACAAACTTGGCAACATATGGGACTTGGATTCTCCCAACATATTGGTCAAATTCAAATCCACCCAACCAATCCTGATATTGTGTGGGTAGGTTCTATGGGTTCCCTCTATTCGACTAATGAAGAACGAGGACTTTATAAAACCACCGATGGTGGAAAAACATGGAAGCGAACCTTATTTATCAATACTAACACAGGTGTAATCGATATTAAAGTGGATTCTAGCAATCCGAACCACCTATTGGCAGCAACTTGGGAGCGATTCAGGCAATCCCATGATTTTATTGGTAATGGGAAAGGCTCGGGAATTTGGAGATCGGAAGATGGTGGAGAAACTTGGCAGCAATCGACAGCAGGATTCCCGACGGATGAATTTGTAGGAAGAATTGGCTTCGATTTCAGCATGAGCCAACCCAATATTGTATACGCATTGCATGATAACCAGCGAACCGAAACAAGGGAATCACCCCGACCAGTGGGTACCAGAAATGCGGACGAACTCAGTTTTGATAGTTTTCAAAATATGAGTGCTGCAGACGTTCAGAATTTGGACAATGCCAAATTGGATCGTTTCCTCCGTAGCAACCGATTTGCAACCAAATACAATGCGGCTTCTGTTAAGCGCTTACTTGCACAAGGGAAAATCAACACACAACAAATCGCTGTTTATAATGGTGGCGGGCTAGACGCAAATGCGGCTATTTTAAACTCCAGTGTAATTGGAGCAGAAGTCTATCGCTCCGAGGACAGCGGTCAATCATGGAAAAAAGTCAGTGAAAGTGACTTATCCCGCCTTTATAATACCTATGGTTATTATTTCGGAGAAGTCCGGGCAAGTACAAGCAATCCTGATGAGCTTTTTGTATTGGGAGTACCTTTACTGGTTTCTAGAGATGGGGGAAAAACTTTCGCATTATCAGATACTGTAGGAAATGTACACTCAGATCATCAAGCCATGTGGATCAACCCTCAAGATAGTCAGCACATCCTTTTAGGGACAGATGGTGGCCTTTATCGATCCTATGGAGGAGGCGAACGCTGGGAGCATTTGAATACAGAATTGACCATCAGCCAATTTTATTCCATTATGGTGGATGAAAATGAGCCTTATAATATTTATGGAGGGATGCAGGACAATGGCGTATGGTATAGCAAATCCACTGGAAAACCATCTGATGTTTGGAGTTCTTTGATGGGGGGTGATGGAATGGTAGTAGCCGTTGATACCCGCACAAATGATATCGTATACACAGGATTTCAATTTGGAAATTACTTCCGAATCAATACAAAAACGGGAGAACGGAAATCAGTTACACCAGGACATGACATTGGTAGATCACCTAACCGCTGGAACTGGAGAACACCAGCAGTCTTAAGCAAACACAATCAAGATATTTTTTACATGGGATCCCAATACGTATATCGATCCTTGGATAGAGGAGATACTTGGGAAACGATATCTCCAGACTTAACCAAAAATCAAAAAAGCGGTAATGTACCTTTTGCTACACTAACCGTTGTGGAGGAATCTCCTCTAGAGTTTGGAACACTCTATGCAGGCTCTGACGATGGAAATATATGGATCACACGTGACCATGGAAAAAACTGGATAGATATTAGCAAAGGCTTACCTGCCGGAAGATGGATAAGCAGTGTTAGCCCATCTGCCCATCAGGAAGGAGTGGTATATTTGACATTAACAGGGTACCGGTTTGATGACTTCCAAGCCTATGTTTTTAAAAGCAGAGATTATGGAAAAACATGGACAAGTATTAAGGCAAACCTACCAATGGAAGCTACTAATGTCATTAAAGAAGACTTGAAAGACGCCGAAACTCTATACCTAGGTACAGATCATGGACTTTATATTAGCATAGATGGTGGGAAAGCGTGGGATCTATTTCAAGGGAATCTACCAAATGTTGCAATCTATGACATGGTTATACAACCCAAAGCCAATGACTTGGTCATAGGAACCCATGGAAGAAGTGTCTACATCGTAAATCTGGACATCTTACATAGCATCAAAAATGAGAAAAGTTCCTTTGCCATCTTAAAAGCAGATAATGTCCGGATCAATCCTCGATGGACGGGCATGTCTGGCAGAAGAAACGAACAGGCAGTTTTGTTTTTCCTTCCAAATGCATCATCCGTTTCCCTCGAAATTCAAAATGACAAGGGTGAATCAATACAGGCTTGGACAGTGGAAGGGGTAAAAGGCGTGAATGTGACTTCTTGGCAGATAGAAACAAGTATTCCAAAAGGAAAATATAGGATAAGAATCACGAATCATACGGGCGAGCTTATAGAAAAAACTTTTGATATCAATTAAATGATAAACTCTTATAAAAAAAAGCCTGACAATTGGTTACCCCAATTGTCAGGCTTTTTTTATATCTATTTACATATTAAAACAAACGGAAACCCGCTGAAACCATTAATTGGTTTTGACGCTGATCTGTGTTAAATCCAGCGATGCTTTGGGAAATCTTCCCTAATGAGTTTTCGTACTTTAAATCTAAAATCAAATTCCCTAAATCAAAGCCAATTCCAGCTTGATAACCAAGCGTAGATGATTTGTAATCTACATCCTGAGCTACGTTCAAAGCATCATTAAGTGTGTAATCCAACAAGATTGATGCAATTGGACCTGCTTGAATCCTGAAAACTTTGGCTAATTTAAATCCAACCATAAATGGGATATCCAATCGATTAAAGTTTGCATCTATAGTGGCATCTACGGAATTTGCATTTTTCTGAATGATGGTTCCTCCTGTATTCGTATACAAAAATTCAGGTTGAACATATATTGATGATCCCCCCATGCGTATAAAAGCACCCACGTGGTACCCAAGAGTAGCTTCACCTGATTCGAAACCATCTCCACTCACAGAAATATTACTTTGGGACACCCCTACTTTTGGGCCAATTGAAAAATCTTGAGCATAAAGCCCAAAACTCACAAACATAGCAACTATGGTAAAACCTAATCTTTTCATAATAATTATCATTGTGACATATGCTAAGGTAACAAAAAGTGAAAAAAATAACTAGTAAAAGATTTTAGTCTCTCGCATGTTCTCTTGCAATATTGTATAATTGATAAAAATCCATTGGTTTTGGAAGCAATTCATCAAACGAATCTTTGCTTTTCCTTTTATAAACTTCAATATTTCCAGCGGTGAACCCAATGATAGGAATAGATCGCATTTTAGATGATTTTTTGATTTCACTTAAAAGCATCAATCCGTCCATATTGGGCATCATAATATCTGTAATCACCACATTAAAATCTTTTTCTACGGCTAAAATTTCTAAAGCCTCAATACCATCACATGCTGTAAAAACCGTATGGTTTTCTTTTTCGAAAACCTTTTTAAGGATTAATCTAGCTACTGCATCATCATCAACTACTAGAACTTTCATATGTGTTACTTTTATTTGGTAAACGAACAAAAAAATATACATGTAAATTACATATTTTTTAGCATGAAAACCAAATATAGTATCATAAAAAACAAAAAAGAGAGGCTAGCCTCTCTTTTTTGTTCCAAAATTAAATGATCAACCGCCCTCTTGTGGCTCTCCAAAGGCACCCAAGGTATCTAATAAAACGAGTGCTATCACGATTGGACATACCCACTTGATAAAGAAAATCCAAGCTTTACGGTAAGGCCCTTTGAATCCGGGAGCTCCCATAGCCAACTCATTGGCAAAGTCACCGATTTTTTTAGCCCATCCTGTGTACAAAGCAAGCATAAAACATATCAATACGACAGCAAAGGTCCCAAACAAGAAGTCCATGATAGAGAAGAAGCCCATTTGTTCATTGCCTCCAAACTTCAGTGTAAGAGACTGGAAAAAATTCCCTTCTATAGAAGAAAGCGCAGAAGGTATAGACAGCGCCATAGCAGCAATACCTATGGTCCAAGCGGCCTTTTTTCTACTCCACTTTCTTTCATCTATAAAGTAAGCTACTGGCACTTCCAACATAGAAATAGAAGATGTCAAAGCAGCAACCAATAATAACAAAAAGAATAAGGCACCGATGAAGTTCCCTCCTGGCATGGCATCAAACACTTTTGGCAACACCTCAAAAACCAAGGCAGGACCACCCGCAGGATCCTTTCCTGGAAGCAAGGCAAATAGCGCAGGGAATACCATCAAACCACCAAGTAATGCTACTGTGCTATCCATACCCGCAATCCAACCAGAAGACTGTACAATATTGCTGCTCTTAGGTAAATAAGAACCAAAGGTAATCATCAACCCCCATCCTACAGACATAGAGAAAAATGCCTGACCGAGTGCAGCCAATACTACCTTACCACTGATTTTGGAAAAATCAGGCTTCAAATAATATTCAATACCTGCACTTGCACCTTCCAAGGTGACCGCTCTACCAGCAATGAATATAATGATGATAAAAAGAATCGGCATCAAAAATTTCGCTGCTTTTTCAATCCCACCAGATACACCACCCAGTACAACCGCAATTGTCATTAAAATAAATGCGAAACACAAAGGAATGACATACATTGGTGTCTGCTGAAAATCCTCAAAATCTACTGGAATATTTATCAATTCAGTAAAAATATACCCAATCGTCCACCCAGCAATTACGGAATAATAACTCAATACACAGAAACATACAAGGATACATAAGACCCCAGCCAACTGCCAAAATTTATTCCCACCTGTTCCTCGAATCGCCCCGATTGGGTTTTTTCCGGATATCCTTCCCAATGCAATCTCGTTGAGCAAGAGAGGAAGTCCTATCAAAAGAACACAAATTGCATATACAAAAACAAAAGCACCGCCGCCATTCTCACCTGTGAGGTATGGAAATCTCCAAATGTTTCCAAGTCCTACTGCTGAACCGGCAGCCGCCATAATAAAACCCAAGCTGGAACCCCATTGGCCTCTTCCTTGGGTATCTGCATTCATTGCCATACGTTACGAAGTAAGTGTGATTTATAAATTTATTTAATTTTAAGAATCGGCTAATTTAAGTTGTTTTGCCAAAATACCAATTCCGCTAGTAAAACTTTTGGGTTCAAAATCCAACTCATTTTGAACTTTTTGGATAATAAAACCTGTTTTGAGCGGTCTCTTTGCCGATTGTGTAAATGTAGCCGAATTCACAGGAATTAATAATCTTTTATCCAGCCCAAAATAATCTGCCGTCAAGGTTGCCATTTGGAAAGGTGTCAATACATCTGCTCCAGAAACATGAAAAATTCCTTTGGATCGATGCACCATCATCAAAAAACAAGCATCAGCCAAATCCTCTACCAAGGTAGGAGTTCTAATTTGATCGGTTACCACTTGAATAGTTTTACCTGCCATCAATGATGCACGTACCCACAGAATGATATTACTCCGACTTAGGCCTTCCGCAACACCATATACCAATACTGTTCGGGCAATAGCCCAGTTCAACTGACTGTTTTGAAGCAATTGTTCAGCTGCTAATTTGGTCTCACCGTAATAGTTAACAGGACAAGGAGTATCTTCTTCTGCATAGGGGCCATTCTCTCCATCAAAAACAAAATCCGTTGATAAAAAAATAAAATAAGACTGGAATTGTGCTGCGGCATTGATCAGGTAAGCTGTTCCCTGTACATTGACTGCGTACGCCTCATCTTGTTGCTCTTCGCAGATATCTGCCTGTGTAATCGCAGCCGCATGAATGACCACTGTAGGCTTATACAGTTCAAAAACCCTAAATACCTCCTCCTCAGAAGTGATATCCATAGTCTCCCATTCATAGTATCCCTGATAGCTATCTGGTAGCCTACTGCAACCTAGACCTGTAGCAACTACCTTCACTTGATCTCTCTGTACAAGGAGCCCTACCAATTTATGCCCCAAAAGCCCATTGGCCCCTGTAATCAGGACTGTTTCAATGCGTTCATTTTCCAAATTCATATCCAAAGTCTTTGGTGATTTTGGATTTAGAAACTTGCGATACGCTTACTTTCATATAAACCGGATCTATTGGCTTATCCCGTGGACCTGTTTCTACTTCTGCTATTTTCTCCATGACATCCAATCCTTGGATCAATTTCCCAAATACGGTATATTCATTATCCAAATGTGGCGTTCCTCCAACAGTCGTGTATGAATCGATCTGCTGTTGGGTCATGTTTTTTTCAAGGTTGATATTGTAGAAAGCTTCCAAATCTGATTTGGTGGCAAGCATCATTTGATTGATAGTTTCAAACTCCTGACTTTGATACAAGCGCTGATATTCTTCCATCAACTCACGATTACTAGCCAACTGCATATACTTGAAAAATGACTCTGATAGTAACTTCATATCTACTAACAATTCATTTCGATCGTATACCTTTCCTTGAACAATGTAAAACTGGGAACCACTAGATCTCCGCTCAGGATTGACATTATTACCCATTCTAGCAGCTGCTATCATTCCCTTCTCATGAATAAAGCCAGGCTTGATTTCGGCAGGTACAGTGTACCAATCTTCCTGAGGAAGTCCTTCTTTACCAAAGACATCTCCTCCTTGAATCATGAAATCCTTGATTACCCGATGGAAGTCTGTAGAGTCAAACCTCCCAGCTTGCGCCAAATTCACAAAATTCTCTTTGTGTTTCGGGGTTTCATCAAATAAAACCGCATACATATCCCCATACTTGGTTTCAAACTTTACCAAATATTCTTTTTCTGTTCTACAAGAAAAACTGATTGCTGCCAAGAAAATTACTAATAACGCTCTCATGTATTCAATCCTTTTTTAATGTCCTTTAAAATTTTATCTCCGCCTGCATTCAAGATCCCCTGAGCAAGCGTCTCTCCCAACTGAACCGCATTTGTAAAACTTCCTTTAACTTCCTGAACAATCCTTTCCCTCCCATCAAGACTCACAATTCCTCCTTTTAAGGTAAGTTCTTGAGATTTCACACTGGCCAATCCAAATACAGGAATACTGCATCCTCCTTCCAACACTCGAAGATAGGCTCTTTCAGCTTCCAAACGATAGCCTGTTTCCTGATGATGACAAGCCGCTATAATTTGTCGCTTGATCTCAGGATCAAGATTAGTAGAAGACTCTATCGCTACTGATCCTTGCCCTACGGCGGGAGTAAACTCTTCCAAACTTAATTCATCTACAATCATCTCATCGTAACCCATGCGATGTGCTCCAGCATAGGCTAATAACAAGGCATCGCATACCCCAGACTCCATCTTAGCAATCCGTGTCTGTAGATTTCCTCTTACTTCTACCGTTTGAATGTGTGGATAAAAATGCTTGAGCGTGGCTACCCTTCTGGTAGAAGAGGTTCCTAGCAATAACGGTTTGGAAGAATCTTTATAATCAATTCCTTTTTGATGGCTGAGAATAATGTCATTCACTTTTTCACGCTCTGTAAATGCAATCAACTCGAAGCCCTCCGGCAATGAGGATTGCATATCTTTGGCACTATGCACCGCGATATCAATAGCTCCTGAGGCCAATTGATCCTCCAGCTCCTCCGTAAACACTCCTTTACTTCCAATCTTAGCAATAGAAACATCGAGAATTTTATCTCCTTTGGTATCTATGATCACTATCTCACTATCAAGCCCTTGCTTTTTTAACAAGTCTTGAACATGATAAGCCTGCCAAAGTGCCAGTTTGCTCCCTCTAGTCCCTATTTTGATCTGCTTGTTCATGTTTGATTCTTTTTTTCTTGGCTAACTTTTTCACCGATTCTTCGATGTATTGGACAATGTCTCCCGCTATATCATTGGCAGTGGCTTTTTCTATTCCTTCCAAGCCAGGACTGCTATTCACTTCCAGGATCAAAGGCCCGCGCTCGGATTGAAGCATATCTACCCCCGCGATATCAAGCCCCAACGCTTTAGCAGCCCCTAAGGCTGCAAGCCTTTCTTGTTTCGACAAACGAATAACTGAGGCCTTGCCTCCACGATGTAAATTGGAACGAAACTCACCCTCAGCACCTTGACGCTTCATAGCTCCTACCACTTTCCCATTGACAATAAATGCACGGATGTCAGCTCCTTTTGCCTCTTTGATAAATTCCTGTACAATTATACGAGCTTTCAATCCATGAAAAGCTTCAATTACAGACTGAGCAGCTTTTTTGGTTTCTGCAAGTACGACTCCCAGCCCCTGTGTTCCTTCCAACAACTTGATAATCAGCGGAGCGCCCCCTACTCGTTCAATCAATGTCTTTTCTCCTCCTTTTGAAAAATTAGTGAAAGCTGTCTTGGGCATTCCTAATCCAGCTTTGGACAAAATCTGCAAACTTCTCAACTTATCTCGACTGCGGACAATAGCCTCAGACTGTACCGCAGAAAATGCACCCATCAATTCAAACTGACGGACTACGGCTGTGCCATAAAATGTAACAGAGGCTCCAATTCTTGGAATAATCGCATCAATGCCCTCTAACTTCTCCCCTTTGTAGATGATGGAAGGACCTTCTTGCTCGATAATCAAATCGCACAGTAAATGATCCACAATGACTGATTCATGACCAGCAGCAAGAATCGCTTCCTGCAGCCTTCTAGTAGAATACAAATGTTGATTTCTGGAAAGAATGGCGATTTTCATAGGTAGGGATGGATTCTCCTTTACTGTTTATGTGTTGGCTTATTTTTTTTAGGACTGCTGATATGAACTTGGGACACATCCACCAAAAACCTTCCGTGAATGAGTTTCCTTCCGATCAATACAGCATTCCGCATTTTTGAGCGGTCTGTGAGTGTAAACTCCGCTTCAAATTCCTCCCCAAACATACGGACTTTTGTACTGACTTTGTAACGAATCTCAGCTTCTCCAAAAGAATTCTTTACCCGCTTTTGTGTGTAAGAAGTAGCCTTCAGTTCTTTACCGGAATACCGTCTATCCAAGATCGATAACAATTTGAAATAAAGCACTTTCACACCTTCTTCCTCCCGCTCCTCAGAGTAGTCACAGTGGATAGACGATGTATAGGCACCTGTGTCTATTTTAGAACTGATGGATTTGATCCCCCAATCCGGGAAACTTATTTTTTCCTTTCTTCCAATGATTTTTTTTTCGCTCATGCCGTTGATTTTGCTCTCATAATTCTAGCAAGCTGAAAAGAGAGGTCTGCAAACATGATTTTCACATTGGCATTCCGCTCTATGTGATAATGTGCCTCATTGAGTAAAGTATACATCTTCATGATTTTTTCCTCAGTCAAGACAAATTCACCTAATTTATGGATAAAGTCCCTATCATCCTCCGAACTCCTTCTCAAATCAATCACATCTGACTTATCCAACAAAACTTCTCTCAGAACATTGATACCTGTGAGTAAGATAGATTTTTGACCTTCTTTATCTGTGGACCCAAAATTTTCTGTAAACTTAAAAATAACATTGATATCTAACGAGAAACACGCTCTAAACCAATCCCGGATCAAGGCAGTATTAGCATCCTTCATATCATGGACCAAATGATATGCTTCCCGCATATTTCCGTCCGCTAAAGGTGCAATCTGTACCGCAACTTCCGTAGAACAAAGCTCAGTCCGAACGAGGTGTGTCTTAATTTCCTCATCAGAAAACGCCCGGATCATTATTTTTTGTGTCCTCGATAAAATTGTCGTCAACAATCTGTCGGGGTGCGAAGTCACTAAAAAAAACAAGGTTTTTGCAGGTGGTTCTTCGATGATCTTCAATAAAGCATTGGCCGACGATGTATTTAAAAACTCAGGACACCATATCAACATCACTTTGAATCCACCCTCAAAGGACTTTAAAGATAACGTCTGTATAATTTGCTTTGCCGCCGCTTTGGAAATATTCAGCTGCTTTTTTTCAATGTTATTATGGTATATCCAATCCGAAACATTTCCGTAGGGATACTGCTGCACAAAAGTTCTAAAAGAAGCTATATAATCTACTTTTTCTGTTTTGGATCCATTACTGTCTTCATCATCCTTCGTGCCAGGAACCGGAATAGCAAAATTGGTGTCAGGATGAATTAACTTTCCCATCCGCTGACAAGATGGACAAATCCCACAAGCATCCTCTTCTTGTGGGTTCTCACAATGAAGGTACGTTGCTAATGCAAGTGCCATGGACAATTTGGGGGAGCCCTCTGGTCCATGAAACAGCAACGCATGTGCCAAATGGTCATTTTTAACAGCCTGTAAAATTTTTTGCTTGACCTCAGGCAAACCTGGTATAGAAGAAAATAACATATCAATCAGCCTTCTTTATCCCAAATACGGTAATGTTTGGTCAATTCGAAAACTTTCAGCAGGATTTCTTTTTCAATGACATCAAAGTCCAAACTTCTTCTTTTCATGACTGCCTGGGCAGTTTCCTCAAACTTTCTGAATTGAAAGGTGGTAAAACCTGCTGCCCCTCCCCAAGAAAAGGAAGGAATAAAATTCCTTGGAAAGCCATCCCCAAAAATTAAAGCCCCAACGCCTACAACAGTACCCGTATTCAACATCGTGTTGATACCTGTTTTGGAGTGGTCGCCTAACATTAAACCGCAAAACTGTAAGCCTGTATTGGTAAAACCTCCCTTGGTATAGTCCCAGACTTTTATTGGCGCATAGTTATTTTTTAAATTAGACGTATTGGTATCTGCGCCAAGGTTACACCATTCACCAATCACCGAGTTGCCCAAAAACCCTTCGTGTCCCTTATTGCTATATCCGAAAATCACCGAATTGGATACTTCGCCTCCTACTTTGGAAAATGGACCAACCGTAGTGTCACCTCTCAATTTGGCCCCCATATTAACAGTACTCCCTTCACAAAGGGCAAAGGGTCCTCGGATAAGAGATCCTTCCTGAATTTCCGAATTCTTACCAATGTAAATAGGTCCGGATTCTGCATTGAGCACAGCAGCTTTTACCTGTGCTCCCTCTTCAATAAAAATATTTTGAGGATGATAGACAATGGTATGTGTATCTTCGATTGGGGCAGAAGTACGCCCCTTCGTTAGCAAGGTAAAATCTTGTCTGATTTGAGCACCATTGTATTGGAAAATATGCCAATTTTTCTGCACAAGCACAATGGATTCTTCATATACGCGTACCTGAAGATTTTTTGCTTGCTCAATAGAGAAAAACTCTTGTGGGCTAGTTTTAGCCGCCAAAATCAGTTGTTGATGCATCAAAACCTCACCAGTTTTTAGTTGCCGAATGGCAGCCACCAACCTATCATCCGGACACAAAGCACCATTGATCCACCACTCCTGAGCCCCTACTAACGGAAATTTGGTCTGCAAATACTCTTGGGTAAGATAGCTGATATTCCCTCCCAAGTAGCGCTGCCACTTTTCGGAAATTTTCAAAATCCCAACACGGATTTCTGCCACTGGACGTGTAAAAGTAAATGGCAGCAAGGACCCTCGAATCGCTGGGTCGTCAAATAAGACAAAGTTCTCCATGGCACAAAAATAAAAAAGTCTCACAGAAAACAACCGCTTTAATCCAGCGAATAAACAACCCTTTGGTATATTCGTATGTATAGGGTCAAATGAGTGGTAGTTTAGACTTTCAACAACTGCAAAAATTCAGTAAATTGGTGTCATGGAAAAAGAAGAGCCATACAATCTTGTAAAAGAGCCCTATTCAGAATATGGGAGCTATACCTATGCGAATTATCTGCAATGGGATTTGGATCATATGGTCGAACTTATAAAAGGGAAAGTCTTTAGACAAGCAGCCACTGCCCAACTAAGAACACACCAAGATTTATCAGGTAGAATTTTTAATAAACTTTTTAACCATCTAACAGATAAGCATTGTAAAGTTTATGCGGCTCCATTTGATGTGAGACTACCCTACCAATCCAATAATGATAAAGAAATCCAGACAGTTGTCCAGCCAGATATCTGTGTTATTTGTGATCTCACTAAGTTAGATAAGATGGGTTGCCTCGGGGCTCCTGACCTCATCATGGAAATTTTATCCCTAGCAACAATAAAAAGGAACTTCAAAACAAATACGAGGTATATGAGGAAAGCGGAGTTACAGAATATTGGGTCGTCCATCCTTATGAACAAACATTGCTCGTATATTCATTGACTGAGGCAACGTATGTGCCTTCCAAGCTTTTTACGCTTGGAGACAAGGTAGCTTCCCAATGCATTGAAGGATTTGTTCTTGACCTAGACGAATTATTTGAGGGATTGGAATAAAAAAACTCCCTAAAGTGCATGCTAGGGAGTTTTTTGAAAATTTTCTGTAAAAGAAAATTATTTCTTGGAGTATCTTCTGTTGAATTTTTCCACACGACCAGCGGTGTCCAAAATCATCTTTTTACCAGTGTAGAATGGGTGAGAGTTAGAAGAAACCTCGATTTTGTACACTGGATATTCTTGACCATCTTCCCAAACGATTGTTTCGCTAGTCTCTATAGTAGACTGCGTGATAAACTTATATTCGCTAGAGGTATCGTAGAATACGACTGGTCTGTAGTTAGGATGAATGTCTTTTTTCATTGTATTGCTATTTTCCTTAATCACTCGTTAGAAATGAGGCACAAAGATATTGCTTTTTTGAAAGCATACCAAAAAAGAATCAAAATTATTTGACTTTCATTACTAAGCTCCGCAATCAATCCATAAAGTTGAATGAATTTAGCGCCACACGCGTGGTATTTCTAGCTTTTCTGTGAAAATTATTCGCTAAACGAAAACTTGTCACGTCAACCAAAAAGAGTGGTAATAAAAGTGAATTCTGAGCAGAAGATTGAAACTGAGGAACCAACACGAAAGATATAAATGCCAGTGTTCCAATATTAGATATCGTATCAAAAGTTCTTGCTCTCTTAAAGTACTTATCACTCAGTTTCAAATCCACATCCAATGTAGGATTACTATTTCGGATGTTGGCAAACTGAGCATCTGATAGGGGAATTTTGCCATCAAAATACCTCATTTTTGGCCCAAAGAATCCATGCTGCCCTCGCATAGATAAAAAGGGCTGTGTAGAATATGTCGAACGCAAATTAAAATTATACATATCTGTAGCCTCTTCAATACTTTGAAATCCATTATTCTTCATAACATTTCCAGCAATTGCAAGCCCAATCCCGGCTATAGAGCCAATAAAGTAGGTCCTAAAGGCAGCTTGATTCCCTCCCAAAGCACTGCTTAGCATCCCTATGGAACTAACAAAAACAACTACCGGTGCCGTGTAACTCAAAATACGACCTCCCTGAAATGTATTCAACCCTCTTGCTAGCTGATCATCCTTCAAATCAGTTTGATTCATCAAGGCTCTTACTTCATTAGCAGACATCCGTTCCCCGTCAACTAAGAAAAATAGACCTCCCCAATTACTTTCTTGCAGCACGATGGTAGATAGATCGAGGGATTTCGTATTAGAAAAATAACTTGTCTGCTGCCCCTCCACATCATTTTTGATAATTAAAAAAGCTACCAAAAACAAACAAATTCTTTGAAGTAGAACGTTACCCATAATTTCGATAATTAAAATCAAGACCAAATATTTAAAAATAACACACAAAAAGTAACGAATGAATTATAATTAAGTTCTTTTAACACGGAATTTTTTTGTAAAAATTAAAAGTGCAGAAAATTCTCTTTTACTTTGCGAGACAAAGTACTTTGAGATGAAAAATCCTAACCAAGAACTATCCGAAATAAAGTCCATGATGGAACGAAGCAAGCGCTTCCTATCGCTTAGTGGTATTGCCGGAATCCCCGTTGGACTGACTGCACTAGCAGGAATTACAGCCATCAATTTTGTGATTCACCAATCATGGAATGTTTGGCTTTTTCCAGAAGCACTCACCTTATCCAATGCTCAGCTATTATGGATGGGAGGAATTTCTTTACTCATGTTTGGAATAGCGGCGCTCATTACTTGGGTTTTGAGTCATAAAAAAGCCTCCAGGCAAAAACTCGCCTCACCTGCTTCCATTCGATTTTTGGAGGCACTCGCTATTCCGATAGCCTTTGGAACTGTTGCCTGCCTACTTTTTGCCAAGAACGAATTGTATACTTACATCCCTGGACTAAGCTTGTTGATGTATGGCCTTGGGATGATTCAAGCCGCGCAGCATTCCTTCCAAGAACTCAAACGACTGGGTCTTACAATTTCGGTTTTGGGACTAATTGCTTTTCTAGCCCCTTCTTTCAGCTTAATTCTTTGGGCTATAGGATTTGGGGGCATGCATATTTTCTACGGTATCTGGATGCACCTCAAATATGACCGCTAATCCTACGACTATGTATGACAAAGCATTTGAAAATATTATACGGCTTCGCATCATGTCAGTATTGATGGTAAATGAATCTTATGACTTCAACGCATTCAAGGAACTATTGGAGGTAACCGATGGAAATCTGGCCTCACACCTGAGATACTTGGAGAAGCAAGCATACATCCTCGTTGAAAAGTCCTTCGTGGGACGGAAACCACAGACCTCTTACAGGGCAAGTTCAGCTGGTGAAGAAGCTTTTCGCAAGCATTTGAGCTATTTGGAGGCGCTGATCAATGAAAATAAATCCTAGCACACTTCTTTCCATGAAAAAAAATTTAATACAGAAGTGCTCCAATATAATTGAAAAAGAAAACCTAACAGGAATAGAATTCTGCCAATGCATTCATACAGTGGAAATCCACTTTCCCAATGCCTAGACAGCTATTCAATTACCAAAACGCACTAAATTCCTTCCCCAGCTATGAAAGACCAAATCCTCTCCAACATCGGCGAACCTGCCAACTTGGAAAAACTCTACCGCAGCAATCCAGCTAGTTTCAAAGACTCATTCTTCCAGCTTCGAGAAGAACTTACAGACAGTCCCATGGCGGCATTTTGGCAAGCACGTCTTCAGACTGATTCTGAATCTATTTCTTGGGGAACTTCATCGGAGCGTTGGTTTCTCTTAGTAGGCGCTATCATCTTGGGGGTTGGAATGAAACTCCCCTCTTGGTTTTCTATACAGGAAGACATCTACTTCGGAAGAAATGGCGCTTTTTTGGCCATGGGTGCACTGATTGCCTTCTTTGCTTGGAAAAACCAACTCAAACAAGGAACAGCAATTTGGATAAGTGGCATTATGGGTTTAGCCGTCCTTTACATCAATGCTTGGTCTTGGGACACAGAGACGGACACGATCCTCTTGGCATCTTTGCATCTTCCTTTGCTGATCTGGGGATTACTGGGCTGGAGTTTTACTGGAAATGAACCATGGAACCTCAACAAAAGACTGGACTATGTAAGACTTAATGGCGATATGGTTATCCTTTGTACGGTATTGTTGCTTGCAGGAGGTCTTACCACCGGCATCACAATTGGTTTGTTCGAATTGATAGGGCTTTCTATCGGGAATTTTTTCTTTCAAAACATCGTACTTGTAGCACTTCCCTCTATCCCTTTGCTAGCTACCCTGATCTTAGGTCACAATCCAAGTTTGGTCAATAAAGTATCGCCGATAGTTGCCAAGATATTCAGCCCTTTAGTCCTTGCAATATTAGTCATCTACCTGATTTCCATGGTATTTTCTACCAAAAGCATCTATACCGATCGTGAATTTTTGTTGCTGTTCAACATCCTCTTGATCGGAGTGATGGCATTGATCGTATTTTCTATCGGAGAAAGTAGTAAAAACTCCTCAGGCAAACTCCAACTCTTCACTTTAGTTGCCCTGGCTTCAGTAACCCTGATCATCAACGGACTGGCCCTGCATGCCATTAGTCTCCGAATTCTGGAATTTGGCTGGACGCCTAATAGAATCGCTGTATTGGGAAGTAATCTCCTCATGCTCACACATCTGCTATTGGTCACGAGAAATCTATGGATTGCCTTTTGGGACACTACCCAAGCTCCCAATGTGGGATGGGTCTTGGTGAAATATCTCCCATACTACCTTATTTGGATAGCTTTTGTAGTGTTTGGCTTGCCTCTTATCTTTGGGTTTTGATTAATTTACCAACATGAAAGTCATTCTTAGCCTACTTCTTTTTGTATTGACCACCTCCACATACGGACAGGTCATACCATCAGAAAACTACACTGATTTTTTATCTCATGGCTACGTCCTGCTAGAGGAAATCAAAGGAGACCTGAACAAAGATGGACTAGACGATCGAGTATGGATCATCCAAGGTTCCGATGAAGAACTCTTTATCGAAGATGAGTACCGCGGCACACTCAACCGAAATCCAAGAGGCATCCTAATTCTATTCCAGAAAGAGCAAACCTATGAAGTGGTTTTAGAGAACAATACATGCTTTCCTTCCGACAGCGAAGATGGGGGAGTATATGTTGCCCCTGATTTATATGTGACCGTTGGAAAAGGGAATTTGTCTATCAATTTTAGCCATGGAAGGTATGGATCACAGAAGTTTACCTTTAGATACCAGAATAGAGACTTTGAGCTGATCGGCTATGATCAGACTGACCGCTTTGGACCTGTGGTAGCCAAAGAAATTAGCATCAATTTTATGACAAAAAAGAAACTGGAAAGAGAGAACACCTTTGAAAATGAAGAGGAGGAGGTCTTTAAAGAAACTTGGAAAAACATTAAAGTTGATAGATTGATCAAGTTATCCGAAATCAAGGATTTTCTAGAGTTGGATATAGGGGCATTTTAAAATTTACTACAGAAACTCCACGAGTAGGCATCATTCCCGATATAGAAGTAAAGCCTTCTATTAAGGGAGTACGAGAAGGTTTTTAGCAAAAAAAATTCTTAAAATTTACTCTGTGTTGTAAGTTTTTGGTAAAGTAATTTTTTCTAGTCATAATGAAACCTGCATTTAGCAATCAAAATCTCTCCCTCTCGATATTGATAAATAAGTCTATGTTCACTATCAATCCGTCTTGACCAAAATCCGGCATATTTATGTTTCAAAGGCTCAGGTTTTCCAAGCCCATCAAAAGGATTTCTAGCAATATCTTTTAAAAGTTCATTGATCTTCTTGAGCTTATTCTTGTCGGTTTTTTGCCAGTACAAATAATCTTCCCAAGACTCATCGACAAAAATATACTTCATTTAACTTCAATTAAGTCATTACTGAAAGTTTCTCCTTTTTTCAATTTTTCAATCGCAGAATCTAACCTTAATTCATTCTTTCGAGATGATAATTCGTGATTAGTAGCCATAAGTGAATTGTACTCTTCCAATGACATGACTACAATCCCTGAATCTTTACCTCGATTTATAATCAAAGTTTCAAAGTTCTTTGCTACTCTATCCAAGTAAGCCTTCATATCCTTTCGGAAATCTGAGACAGTCGTTATTAGCATGATTATGTATTTTATTTAGTACAAATTTATGTACATAATTTGATTGTAACAACCTTTTTCTTTACCATTTCAATCTTTCAAACAATTCATCACTGAAAGATAAGCGGTCTCGGAAAGATGCGCTCGACGATTGCCAGTGCTCTCATGAGCTTGGCCTAACCCAATATTCTAAATAATTGGTCTGTTCCAAAAACCATTTAATTCCGGATGTCCTAAGCTAGAAATTTTTTCCAAACAATCAGAATTCAACATTTCCCCATTCTTTTCTTAGCTTTACAAGCAGAGAGCGTAGCATTCATGAAAAAATTATCATTGCTTGTTTGGGTACTAGCCCTTTTCACGCAAACCCAAGTGTTTGGCCAAGGAGCTTACATTCCCTTTAATCGAGATTACTACCATCTAGTAGAGCGTTATGAACTATTGGATGGACCCAACAACCCTACCTTCCATACAGGATTTAAGCCTTACCGCAGAGATCATGTAGGGATTTACCTGGACTCTCTCAGCAAATCCCCTAGCATCCAAACTGCCGCCGACAGATTCAATCTCGCATACCTTGCCAACGATAACTGGGAATTTGTCGCACAAGAAACAGCAGACTCCCAAACTCCCCTGCTTAAGAATTTTTACCGAAAGCCATCTGATTTTTATCATTACCGGGATGATGTTTTTGACATCCATGTGAATCCTGTTATCCACTTAGCTGCTGGCAGAGAACCTGGATTTGATAACTTCCGCTTACGAAACAGCCGAGGATTGGAGTTTAGGGGAAGCATTGACCGGAAAATCGCCTTTTATGCACACATGACCACCAATCAGGTGATTTTCCCCTCTTGGGTCAAAGACTATATCGAACATAGTGGTGCTGTCCCGGGAGAGGGTTTTTGGAAACGCTACAATCAGGAAGGCTACGGGTTCTTCTCTGCCATGGGCCATATTAGTTTCGACGTCAGTAAGCATATACAGGCACAAATCGGTCATGACCGAAATTTTGTAGGAGAAGGATTCCGATCCATGATCCTATCAGATTTTTCTAATCCTTATATGTTTGTAAAGCTGAATACCAATATCTGGAAACTGAATCTGACCAATGTTTGGGGACAGATGACGGCGGATGTCACTTACGACTTTGCAGGAAGACCTACGGACGACCGGTACCCACAAAAATGGTTTGCTATGCACCGTTTAGGCGCCAATATCGGCAAGCGTTTGAATATTGGAATCTTTGAGTCCGTGATGATGAACCAATTCAGTGTCAATTACCTTAATCCCATCATCTTCTATCGCTGGGTTGAGCATCAACTGGGTTCGCCTGATAAAATCATGCTGGGTACAGACGCCAAATGGAATTTTGCTAAAGGCATGCAGCTATATGGGCAATTTGCCTTGGATGAATTTGTATTCGGAGAGTTTTTTGGCATCGATGGACGACAGTCTTCACGAAATAAATACGGCTTACAGGCAGGCTATAAGTATATCAATGCCTTTAAAATTAATAATCTAGACCTGCAACTGGAATACAACCAAGCACGTCCATACACCTATCAGGAAAAATTTGATTTCCAGTCCTTCACCAACTATCGCACTCCTTTGACCCATCCCTTGGGAGCTAATTTTAGGGAAGCCATTGGTATCCTCCGCTATCAGCCCATTCCAAGACTACAAACTAACCTGACCGGAATGTATCAGTTTTTTGGAGATGACCCAAGTTCGGATGTGAATTTCGGGAAAGACCTCCTCAAAAACAGACTCAACACCAATACCGGAATAGGTCTTTTTGGGCACCGGATCGGTCAGGGAATAGAAAATCAGGTCCTCATGGCCCAATTTACAGCTTCCTATATGTGGAAGCAAAACATCTTCTTGGATTTCAGCCATACCTACCGCAGACAGACAGCACAAGATTTGGACGCCCCCACTACAACCAATTTCACCAATCTCGCCCTGCGCATCAACATGGTTCGCAAAGACTACCTCTTCTGAAAATAGCTGGAACAGTAAGCTTGCAGAAAATTTGTAACTTGCGAGCCTAACCCCTATTGATTGGTATGAATACTTACCTCAGGATTTTATCCTATGCTAAGCCTTACAGAAGATATTTCCCCATTTACATAGTCTACACCCTGCTCGCCATCATATTTGGCTTGTTGAATTTCACTTTGCTCAAGCCACTCTTTGATGTGATTTTTGAACAAGTGGAACCTGCATCCATGGAGCGGTTTTTGGACAAACCTAGTTTTAGTTTATCCCTGGACTACTTTATCCACCTATTCAACTACCATTTTTTACAAACTGCCGAAACTTCAGGCAAGTTTGGAACCTTGGTGTACGTCTGTATCATCATTGTGATATCGGTTTTCTTATCTAATCTTTTCACCTATTTGTCAGGGGTAGTCTTGGCGGAAGTCAGGGCGGAGGTCATCAAAAAAATGCGGATGGGCATTTTCACCCAAGTTACGCAGATGCATATTGGCTTTTTCTCCAACGAACGTAAGGGAGATTTGATGTCCAAAATCACCAATGACATTCAAGAGGTAGAGAATATGATTGTGCAGTCATTGAAAGTGGTATTCAAAGAGCCAGCTACCATCATTCTTTACTTCTCTGTACTTTTTATGATGTCGGTCAAACTGACCATCTTTACCATCTTAGTCATCCCGATCTCGGGAGCCATCATTGGAGGTATTACCAAGCGACTTCGCAAAAAAGCCATCGAAAGTCAAGAGTCCCTCGGTAGGATTGTCAATATTCTCGATGAGACCATCGGTGGTATGCGGGTCATCAAAGCCTTTGGTGCCCAGAAATATATTCAAGGAAAATTTGATAAGGAAACTAGTTTCTACTCCGATGTCAATGTTTCCATGGCTAAGAAAAACGAATTGGCCTCCCCTATTTCCCAATTTTTGGGAGTATCTGTGGTAGCCGGGATATTGGTGTATGGGGGTAGTTTGGTACTATCCAATACTTCTGAACTGAATGCTTCCGATTTTATCACCTACATTATCATCTTCACCCAGGTATTGAATCCTGCCAAGGAAATCTCCAAAGCTGCGTCTAGCATTCAGCGAGGATTGGCTTCAGCTGTTCGGATTTTTGAAGTGGTAGATACCCCAAGTGCTATTCAAAATAGCAAAAGTCCACAAATAATTACCGACTTCCATGAGTCTTTACAATTCCAAAAAGTAAGCTTCAAATACGAAAAAGAGGAAGTCCTTTCCGACATCAATTTTACGTTGAGCAAAGGAAAAACCATTGCCTTGGTAGGTCCTTCGGGAGGGGGAAAATCTACCATAGCAGATTTAGTACCACGATTCTATGACCCAAGTAATGGAACGATAACGCTAGATGGTGTTCCCTTACAGCAAATTGACATTGACTATCTCAGGAAACTAATGGGAATAGTTACCCAAGAATCTATTTTATTCAATGACACCGTGTTCAACAACATTGCATTTGGCCTTGAGGGGATCTCTCGAGAAAAAGTCATAGAAGCTGCACAAATTGCCAATGCACATGAGTTTATTGTGCACTTAGAAAATGGCTACGAGACCAACATCGGTGAACGGGGCAGCAAACTCTCCGGCGGTCAACGGCAGCGATTGAGTATTGCACGGGCGGTATTAAAAAACCCACCCATATTAATCTTGGATGAAGCCACGTCCGCTTTGGATTCTAATTCAGAAAAATTAGTCCAGGAGGCATTGACCAAACTTATGGCCAATCGAACTACCTTAGTTATTGCGCATCGATTGAGCACGATCCAACATGCAGATGAGATTTTAGTGATTCAACAGGGACGGATTGTCCAACGAGGCACCCATGAACAATTATCACAAACAGAAGGACTATACCAGCAACTTTCGAATATCCAATCAGTTTAGTAACTTACGGAATACAAACGCCCAAACAATTGCTTTATGAAACAATTTAATAAAATTATGCACCTGCTGACTGCCTTATTATTAGGGATCAGTTTGGTATTTTTCCTAAGCTTCAATACAACCAAGGGTATCTTAGGAATCGAAGAAATCAGTAGCGGTCTTGTAGTAAATTTCATACTCTTTATTAGTATTTTATTTTTGGGGGCTTGGGGTACTTCAGTGCTTGTCCAGAACTCAACTGAAAGTGAATTATCCAAAAAAGAAGCTGAAAAGAATGAGCTGAAAGCGAAATTGTATGACTTAGAACAAGGAGTAAAGTTGAAAAACATTGAACGAAAACTGGAGGAAAAAGAGGGAGAAAAGGAAAATACAGGAATTAAGCCTCGACAAAATTTCAAATAAACTATAAAAATAAATCGCATTTGATTAATTTTAGGGGAATCCGAAGGGATTCCTTTTTTATTCAATCAATTCAAAAGCTATGGTCGCAAAAACTTTTGGAAGTGCTGTATCAGGTGTAGATGCCAAACTCATCACTATAGAGGTGAATGTGGGGCAGGGAACAGGTTTTTTTATGGTTGGCCTCCCCGATAGTGCCGTCAAGGAGAGTCAACAGCGGGTGGAATCCGCCTTGAAGTATTTTGGGTATCGAATGCCAAGACAAAAGATGGTAGTCAATTTAGCCCCCGCTGATATCCGAAAGGAAGGTTCTTCCTACGATTTGCCCATAGCGCTCGGGATTTTAAAAGCTTCCGAACAAGTTACCTTTCCTGAATTGGAACAGTATGTCATCATGGGTGAGCTTTCCTTGGATGGGATTTTGAGACCTGTCAAAGGGGTACTTCCTATAGCCATTGAAGCAAGGAAACGTGGTTTTAAAGGCTTTATCTTGCCAGAGGAAAATGCATCTGAAGCTTCCATTGTGAATAATTTGGATATTATCGGTGTACAAAATTTGCGGGAAGCCATCGATTTTCTGGAAGGGCAATTAGAGATCACTCCATTAGTCACTGATACCAGAGATATTTTTTACAATTCGCTCGAACGATATGAATTTGACTTTGCTGATGTACAGGGTCAAGAAAACATCAAGCGAGCCATGGAAATAGCAGCAGCGGGTGGGCATAACGTGATTATGATTGGGCCTCCTGGAGCTGGTAAAACCATGTTGGCTAAGCGATTACCTTCCATCTTACCCCCACTTTCCTTACAAGAGGCATTGGAAACCACCAAAATTCATTCTGTGGCAGGAAAGTTGGGAAAGCATGCATCTTTGATCGCGCAAAGGCCCTTTAGAAGTCCTCATCATACGATTAGTGACGTCGCTTTGGTTGGAGGGGGAGGAAATCCCCAGCCAGGTGAAATATCCCTATCACATAATGGAGTCTTGTTTTTGGATGAATTGCCTGAATTCAAACGCACGGTACTAGAGGTCATGCGTCAACCTCTGGAAGAACGAAAAGTAACCATCTCCCGAGCCAAGGTGTCGGTAGATTACCCCGCCAACTTTATGCTGATAGCAAGCATGAACCCCTGCCCCTGCGGCTACTACAACCACCCTGAAAAAGAATGTGTTTGCGGACCTGGCATTGTACAGCGTTACCTCAACAAAGTAAGCGGTCCATTGTTGGATCGGATTGACTTACACGTAGAGGTGACACCGGTAAAATTTGATGAAATGACCTCCACGCGCAAAACAGAAGCGAGCAACAACATCCGCGAGCGTGTAGTAAAGGGTCGGGAAATTCAGCAAGAGCGGTTCAAGGAAAATCCAGAAATTTTCTGTAATGCCATGATGCCCTCACACATGGTCAAAGAAGTATGTCAAATCAATGAGGCAGGGAAAGTACTCCTCAAGACAGCTATGGAACGTTTGGGGCTTTCAGCTAGAGCTTATGATAGGATACTAAAAGTGTCTCGGACAATTGCTGATTTGGCAGGCTCAGAAGCTATTAAAGTAGAGCATTTGGCAGAAGCTATTCAATATAGAAGTTTGGACAGAGAAGGCTGGGCGGGATAAATCCATCTAACCGACACACCATACATCAAAAAAAGCCTGTAAATTTTAAAAAAAGTCAATTTAAATTTTTGTAATTCAATATTCTGTATTTATTTGCATAGAAATACTTTATGAAAGAAAGTTGCTTGTAGTCACCCAATTAACAATCAACCCAATTAAGTATCGAGTAAAAAGGCCCTTTTTGGGCCTTTTTGAGTTAAAAGGCTTGACTCAAATCTTTAATCAAATCCTCTAAAGATTCCAATCCCACAGATACACGTATTAAGTTCTCTGGTGTTTGCGTATCAGGACCTTCCGAAGCAGCCCTGCGTTCAATTAGACTTTCTACTCCGCCCAAGCTGGTAGCATTGGTAAAGTAGCGTAACTTGGAAATAAAATTATCTGCAGTACTTGCGTCGCCAGAAATCAAAAATGACAGCATCCCACCAAAGTCCTTCATTTGAGCAGCAGCAATATCATTTCCTACATGCGAGGCCAAGCCCGGAAAATACACTTGTTCAACTTGGGGGTGTTGATCAAGAAATGCAGCAATTGCTCGCCCATTGGCGGCATGGCCTTTCATTCGATAGGGTAAAGTTTTGATACTTCTACATAAATAATAGCAATCAAAAGGAGATGGAACAGCCCCGCCTGTATGCTGAACCATTCGGACTTTGGTCCAAAATTCATCCTGCTCTTTTGTCACTAATGCACCTCCCAAAATATCCGAATGCCCTCCCAAATACTTGGTCGTGGAGTGCATAACGATATCGGCCCCCAAGGTCAAGGGATTTTGAAAAACCGGCGTAGCAAAGGTATTGTCACATACAACTCTGCATGCATGTCCCTTTGCCAGTTGGGCAATGCTCTGAATAGATGCAATCTTTAAGAGAGGGTTGGAAGGGGTTTCTATCCATACCAATGCTGTTTCTTGCCTAAATGCAGCTGCCACCGCATCAAGATTTGCCATATCCACAAAGGATACAGATAATACCCCTCTGAATAAATGAATCAGCTGATTTCTCAATCCATGGTACATGTCATCTGGAGCAATCACATGTGAACCCGGTTCCAATGATTGAAACACAGCCATTCCTGCGGCATTCCCTGAAGAAAAAGCAGCAGCATCTTTCCCATACTCAAGTTGCCTCAATACCTGTTCCAGAGCCATCCTGTTGGGATTATTGGCTCTTGAATATATCAAGGATTCCTCTTGATGCAGAAAAGTGGTGGATAAGGTAATCGGCATGACGGCAGGCTGATGGCTATCTGTCACGATATTTCCTGCATGGATGGCTATGGTTTCGATATTCATGGTCAATAATTTTCTCTAAGATAAAAAAAGCCGACGTTTATCGCCGGCTTGGAAGTTGATTTTATCGGATTCGATCCACAGATCGAACAAGCATTTCATCTTTCCTGATAAATCGATTGGCTAATAAGTTCATAATCATCCCCCCGATAATTGCCCAAAAACCTAAAACAAACGCGCCATTTGCTTGCGGGTTAAACTCAGTATTAAACGAGTAAGTTGTATACACGACTAGTCCCAGCATCACCGCCATCAACAAAGAATTAATCATATTGAGCAACATTTGCTTGCTTCTATTTTTAAATTGTAGTGCACTGAAAATGGCTAATCCAGCAACTATCAAAGCCAAAATACCAATGTAAAATGTACTCTTCGTCTGCAGTTGTTCTTCTGTTTCTATTACCTTAACAGTAAACTTCCACGCATCCATGGATGCTAATTCCGTTTGAGCAATGTTAACCTGTTGCCATAATGGAAATACAACAACCAAAATCATGGAAATTGCTACCAAAAACAGGAAAACTGTTTGAATTCTTTGTATCATGATGAAGTAAAATTTTGACAAAGAAAAAGGATAATATGAATATCCGCAATCCTGGCAGTAGTTTAATTGCTTTCAAACTCTTTACTGGAGGTGTTTGAAAGTGTAAAACCCCTTATACTTTAATGAGCAAGTTACCTACCATCCACGGTACATAAAGATTCTGAATTAAAAAAATTATGATTATCCGCTTTTATTCCAGTAGCTAAACAAATGAATAGATTCATTATGCTTTCAAGCATCTGTTGACAGTGGACAGTTGACTGTGGTCCATTATCCGCAATAGTTCGGATATTATGTTGACTCTGGCTTATTTGCGGATAATCACAAAAAAATTATCAAAGAACACTTCTCACTTGGAAGGAAAACTATTCTCTTATAACAAAATCGCTTAGGAATAGTATCTTTGTCCACAGTTATGGAGGAAATGCATCGATACTTTATTGAATTGTCATATGATGGTAAGCATTACCACGGATGGCAGCTTCAAAACAATGCTTTGACAGTACAGGAGGTCTTAGAAAAAGGCCTCAGCACATTACTGAAAAGAGACATCAGCATCATGGGTAGTGGGAGAACGGATACAGGAGTCCATGCTACGCAACAATTTGCACAGTTTGATAGCCCCATCTTATTGGATAAATTAGAATTTCTCAAAAAGATCAATGGTATCCTTCCTCCCACCATCGCTATTCATGACCTGCGTCTTGTAAAAAAGGATGCACATGCCCGCTTCCATGCAATATCCAGGAGCTACATTTATAAAATAACCCTAGAAAAAAATCCTTTTTACAAGGATTCTCATTGGCTGTATTACAAAGCCTTGGACGTAGAAAAAATGAATGCTGCAGCTACGATTTTAAAGGAATACAAAGATTTTGAATCCTTTAGTAAGGTACATACAGATGTTCATACTTTTTTATGTCAACTATTTGAAGCCAAATGGGAACAAAATGGGTACGAATTGTTATTTAACATATCAGCTAATAGGTTTTTGAGAGGGATGGTCCGTGCAATTGTAGGGACCTTGGTAGAAGTTGGGACTGGTAAAGTCAGTCTGGAAGAATTCAGAAATATTATTGAAGCAAAAAACAGGAAAAAAGCCAAGGCTGCGGCACCTGCCCAAGGCTTATATCTTTGCAGGGTGCAATACCCTGAGTCCATTTTCATTTAACAATAACAGTTTTGAGCCTCGAAAAAGAGAATGTCAAAAGTGGTGAGATCATAGACACCGACGTTTTAAAAAAGCTATATCGCTTTGTACATCCGTACAAAACGCAGTTTTATATATTGGTATTCCTGACCATAGGCCTGGCAGTTTTAGCACCTACAAGACCTTATTTTATACAAGTTGCCATTGATGATTATGTGGCCGTAGGGGATAGTGGAGGATTGGTTCGAATCATTTACTTATTGATAGGCCTTTTGATTTTACAAGCGATTGTTCAGTTTGCACACACCTACCTTTCCGGCTGGATCGGGCAAGTGATTATCAAAGACATTCGAATCAAACTCTATAGGCATTTGTTAAAAATGCGCTTGAAATTTTTTGATAACACACCAATTGGACGTCTGGTCACAAGAAATATTTCAGACATCGAAACACTGGCTGATGTTTTTTCGGAGGGTTTAGCGGCTATCATTGGGGATCTACTTCAGTTGATTACTATTCTAGCAGTCATGTTTTACATAGACTGGAGACTTACGCTGGTATCATTGTGTACTCTTCCCCTCTTAATTATTTCCACCTACATTTTCAAAGAAAAAATCAAAGTTGCTTTCAATGAGGTTCGGAATGCTGTCTCCAACCTCAATTCATTTTTGCAAGAGCATATCACGGGAATGAACATCGTACAGATATTCAATCGGGAGCAGCGGGAATATGAGAAATTTAAAGAAATCAACAGAGAGCATAGAAAAGCCCACGTAAAGTCTGTATTGTATTATTCTATTTATTTTCCAGTGGCAGAAATCATACAAGCAATTGGCATAGGCCTCGTAGTTTGGTACGGTGCCACCGGTGTATTTGATGCAGATATCAAAGTCGGTGTATTGATTTCTTTCATCATGTACCTGCAGCTGTTTTTCCGACCCATCCGAATGATTGCCGATCGATACAATACGCTCCAGCTTGGGGTAGTAAGTTCATCAAGAATCTTCAAACTGCTAGAAAGTGAAGAGCAAATCCCCAATGAAGGAATCCATAAGCCCGAAAAAATCAAAGGAGATATTCAGGTAGAGCATGTGTGGTTTGCTTACAATGACGAAGAGTGGGTATTAAAAAACATCAATTTTGAGGTCAAGCACGGGGAAACCGTAGCGCTTGTAGGTGCAACAGGTGCTGGTAAATCGAGTATCATTAATTTGATCAGCCGATTTTATGAAATCAACAAAGGATCAATTAAAATTGATACGAAAGATATCCGTGAGTTCGAGTTAAACACGCTACGGAAGCATATAGGTGTCGTGCTTCAGGACGTATTTTTATTTTCTGACACCATCTATTACAATATTACGTTGGGTAATCCTGATATCTCCCGAGAAGATGTCATGAAGGCCGCTGAACTCGTGGGTGCAAAAAAATTCATTGAGCGATTGCCTGGCGGATTGGATTACAATGTCATGGAGCGAGGGGCTACCCTTTCTGTTGGACAGCGTCAATTAATCTCCTTTGTACGAGCCATGGTATATAATCCTGAGATCATCATCTTGGATGAAGCCACTTCTTCCGTGGATACTGAAACTGAAGAAATGATTCAAAATGCTATAGATACTATGATGAAAGGACGAACTTCCATTGTCATTGCGCATAGACTTTCAACCATTCAAAAAGCGCATAAAATTATTGTTTTGCATCAAGGTGAAATCAAGGAAGTTGGTACCCACGAATCACTACTTCAGCAAGGAGGCTATTATGCACAATTGCACCAAATGCAGCTAAAATCTATGGCGATTTAGAAACGTACATTAATTTTGTACCTGTACATCTACTGATTGAAACTAAACCAATATACTTTATGAAAAAGATCCTTTTGTTGGCCATTTTAACTATCCCCTTTTTAAGTTTTGCGCAAGAAGATGGCGTTGGGTTACGCTTAGGTGAGCCCTTGACCATTACCTACAAAAAATTCTTAGATGATCAGTTTGCGATAGAGGCCATGATCGGAAGAGGGAGTCCTAATTCTTCTAGTTATTACAGAAGAGCCTTTGACCGCAGGCCTACAACTCCCAATGCATTTTATGCCTCTCATGCAGCCAACAGTGGTTTTTCTTTAAGCTTGAGAGGAATGCTCCATGAAGACATTACAGATGACTTGAATATCGGAGAAGGCTATTTACTGGCCTATGCAGGTGCAGGTGCACAATTACGCTCAATCGGAGTGAGTTATGCTTATACAGATCCAAGCATATCAGCGGCTGTGTTCAGAGATGACCGAACTAACATTGATTTCGGCGCAGAGGCTTTTGGAGGTGCTGAATATTTCTTCAATGACTTACCAATCAGTATATTTGCGGAAATAGGTTTGTTTATGGAAGTCTTAGACAGATTTGGACACTTACGCCTTCAAGGGGGTATTGGCGTTCGATACCTGTTTTAATCAATGAAAACATACTGATGAAAAAAAAGCTACTCATATTTGCTGTTTTATTTCTTGTCAGCGCCGGATTGGTAGGTTTTTATCAATTAGGAGGGTTTAATCCAGTAGAAATTGAAGTCAGAACTTTGGATTTTACTCTTTCCGGTACTTATTACCGCGGCACACCGCAGGATAAGCGCTTAACATTGGCTTTCAAAGAAATTCAAAAAATCCAGGAAGCCAATCCAGAAGCTTTACTTCATACCATCTATCTAGTGGAACCTGCTGGGAAGTTAGATACCATGGAAGTATATGTAGGAGTGAACCAAGACCTTCCTGCATTTTTGGGGTCATGGGATCAATTAAATTTCACCAATAAAAAATTCGTGGTTGCAAGTATTCAAGGAAATCGCTTTGTAATGCCAGGTCCGGAAAAAGTGAAGAAAAAAATAAGGGCTTTTGCCCAGGAGAATAACCTTGAGCTAGAAGATATTTTTATTGATAAAATCATTAGTCCTGAGCATGTGGAAGTTATGGCTCCAGTAAAATAAGAAATAAAATTTGGAATGAATTTGGTAGTGTAAAATTTTAAGCAACAAAAACTTGCGAAGAGTCGTTTTCATTCATTAACTACCAAAAAGCGAACCATATGAAAAAAATACTAGCTATTCTGTTTGTCCTAGGTGGATTTGCAGGAATTCAATCGTGTTCAGGCCCTATGGGACCTCCCGGAATCCCTGGCCCACAAGGACCGCAAGGTGCCCAAGGAGCTCCTGGAATAAATATCGTTGCCGAAGTATTCGAAGTTGAGAATGTAAACTTCACTTCTTCTAATCAATTTAGAGAAGTATTTGAGTTCACCCGACCAATTGAGCCATCTGATAAAATTGCCTCTTTCATTTTGTGGCAAATTGACAATGGAGTGGATATTTGGAGACCGCTGCCTCAAACAGTCTTTTTACAGAATGGGGTTCTGTTATATAATTTTGACTTCTCCCGATTTGATTTCAGCTTTTTCTTGGAAGCAAACTTTCCTTTGGGTCAAGTACCAACAGATTTTTCAAGAAATCAAATATTTCGAATTGTCATCATTCCAGCAGATTTTGCAAATGCACGGCTAGATCTAACAGATTATAACGCGGTAATGGAATTCATTGGAAAAACGGAAGAGGATGTTGTCAAACTGAGATAATCATCTTTTACAGCTACCAAAAAAGAAAAGTCCTGGCAAACCCAGGACTTTTCTTTTACCGTATATGCCAAAAACTATTTTACTGAACTATCTTTGCGACATGCAACTGAAAAACGACTTATTGATACGAGCAGCCCTCGGTCAACCGGTAGAACGAACGCCGGTTTGGTTGATGAGACAGGCTGGAAGAATATTGCCTGAATACCGAGCAGTACGAGAATCTGTCAGTGGATTTATCGAATTGGCACAAACTCCAGAATTAGCAGCGGAAGTCACCATTCAACCGGTGGATATTCTAGGTGTAGATGCAGCTATCATTTTTTCCGATATTCTGGTGATTCCCGAAGCCATGGGCTTACCCTATGAAATGGTAGAAAAAAGAGGACCATGGTTTCCAGAAACCGTAAAATCAGCTGCGGATTTAAAGAAGTTACGGATTGCTGATGGAGTGGATGATTTAAGCTACGTCATAGAAGCCATCAAAATCACTAAAAAAGCATTGAATGGAAGAGTCCCTTTGATAGGCTTTGCCGGTGCTCCATGGACAATTTTCGCTTACATGATCGAAGGGTCAGGAAGCAAGACGTTTTCTAAAGCGAGAGCGATGCTGTACACGCAACCGGAATTCTCCCATCAGTTGCTCCAAATGATTACAGATAGCACTATTAATTACCTCAAAGCTCAGATAGAAGCAGGGGCGGATTTAGTTCAGTTGTTTGATAGCTGGGCAGGTATCCTCCCTCCTAATCATTACGAAGAGTTTTCTTTAAAGTATATTTCCCAAATCTGCGATGCTATCCAATCTGTTCCTAAGACAGTATTTGCCAAAGGAGCATTCTTCGCAAGAGAAGCCATGGGCAAGTTAGATTGCCAAACCATTGGTCTCGATTGGAACATGGGTATTGCAGAGTCCAGAGCAATGATCGGCCCGGATAAAACGCTCCAGGGAAATCTTGATCCTGCAGCATTATACGGAAGCGACAAAGAAGTAGCTGCCGCTACTCGATTGATGATGGAACAGTTCAAAGGCACACGTCATATTGCCAACTTAGGACATGGAGTTTATCCGGATATTAGCCCAGATAAGGTCAAGGTCTTTATAGAAACTATCCAAAACTTTTAACAAGAGAGCGCCAAAAGCGCTCTTTTTTATTTTTTTCGAAAAAAAATTTTGCCCACAACCATCATCCCATCCATAACATTTGGAAGCTAAAAAATCGCCTATTCCAGCCCATTCAATGGACTTTCGTGGTTTTTGCATTTTTCTCAATAAAACACACTTTCAGTTAATTTTTTTACATTCGAAATAATATTTTGTTGCATTTTTGATTTTGATGATTAATTTTAACACCAAGAAATCAATAAATCACACAAATTTTTGATTTATTGGGGGCAATTTTAACCAATTTTCACACAACCTATTAAACTTATGCAAAACAAGATTACAAAAATCACGGCGGCAGTCGCGCTTACGTTCGTTTGCTTTTTGGGAATGAGTTTCCAACAAGCATCAGCTCAGGAAGAAAGTAGATTCAACATGGATGTCACGCTCAATTCTGACCAATTCTTTGGATTTTATCCCTTCTTCTCAGGTTCATACAGCCTTAGCAGCACGTTGGACTTCACCTTTTATGGTATTTTATGGTCTGGTGGTACTGGCGGAGGCTGGGGAAACTGGACTGAGTTTGGTGTCGGTGTAGGCTTTGAGCCAGCAGAAGGCATCAGTGTTAGTCCACAAATTGGTATTTTAGGAGGAACTTTGCTGTCAAAGGGTGCAGTACCTGGTAGCCCTGGCATCTTTGGAGACGGTATTGTTCCTAATTTGACAATCGGTTTGGACAAAGCTAAAACTGAAGGCGAATTCTACGCAGGTTTCTATGCTCCTTTAAGAAATGAGGCTCCTACAGGCGGTACTACGCTTTCATACTTACATTATTGGGCAAATTTTGGATTCAAAGCCACAGAGTTCTTTTCTTTAGGCGCACATTATGAGCACTTGATCAATACTGGAGGTTCTGAAATAGCAACTTCAACTGATCTGTACCAGTGGTTAGGTCCATACGTACAATTTAGTAATCCTAAAGGTGGTGCTTTTGCCAGATTCTCTTTCGGAACTGATTTGGTAGCCGGAAATGACTCTTTCTTTAAACTAACAACAGGATTCAGTTTCTAATCAACTAAACAACCTATACTTAAAGCCTGCTGATTTATTTCAGTGGGCTTTTTTTTGCCAGTAAAAACAAATTATTGTGCATTGTGTTGATTCAATCATACTTTTGCATCCCGAAATCTCATCGATTTCAACAATTAATTACCCCTTAAACGCTTAACTAGACCTAATGAAAAACACATTTACAAAAATCACACTGGCGACCCGCTTAGTATGTATTTGCTACTTCACAACTGCATTTCAGCAAGCATTTGCTCAAGAAGAAGATCGGTTCAGTATGGATGTGCAATTGTTTTCAGACCAATTCTGGGGATTCTATCCCTATTTCTCGGGAGCTTACAAACTCAACAGCAAACTGGACTTTACATTCTACGGAATCCTATGGGCAGGTGGTGAAGGTGCTGCATGGGGTAACTGGACAGAATTTGGTGTAGGGGTGGGTTTTGAACCTGCTGAGGGCATCTATGTAAGCCCTCAAATTGGTATTCTGGGAGGTAGCTTGCTTTCCAAAGGGGCTGACGGATCGGGTATTTTGGGTGATGGTATCGTTCCTAATTTCACTGTCACACTTAAAAAGGCAAAAACCGAAGGAGAAGCCGCTATCTGGTACTACGCACCCTTGCGAAACGAAGCGCCTATGGGAGGCACCACCCTTTCTTACCTGCACTATTTAGCCAATTTTGGTTTCAAAGCATCTGAATTTTTATCCTTCGGAGCTCATTACGAAAAACTTATCAACACAGGAGGTTCCAATATTGCCGCGCCTTCTACCGAACTTGAGTGGTTGGGTCCCTATATCCAATTCAAAAATCCAAAGGGTGGAGCATTCGTGCGATTCACCTTTGGTAAAGACTTCTATGAAGGCAATGAATCCTTTTATAGACTGGCAACTGGTTTCAGTTTTTGAAAGGCAACATATTCATAAGTAAAAGCCCTCTGATTCAGCTTGATGGGCTTTTTTTGCTAAAAATGAACCCGAACAAGCTGACACTATATCCTACGTCTATGAGTTTTAAAAAAATCCTTCCAAATGACAAAAGAGAAAGATATTCAAGTTCGGATTTTTCAGAAGATTAATTTTTTTCCTATATTTAAAGAGGGTCAATGATGTTTTTTAATAAAATTTTTATTTGTAATGACAAAAATCAACGGTTCATTTTTCTTTAATGAACACATGTACACTAAAAAGCTCCTAAGTGAATTTACAATCAAATGTATATTGGTTCTCGGATGGTGTATGTTGACAATTCCTGCTCGCGCTCAAGAAGGAAATAAATCAAGGCTTGAGCAAAATCCAGAAACAGGAGAGTTACAAGCAATTAGTGCTTTAAATCCTAACACTAGAGAAGATGAAAAATATCCCTCAAAAAAATGGGAAGCTCTTTTCAATAAACCCTTTTCAGAAAAAGACCTGAATAATTTTGATTTTTTTGAAAATGCTAAAAAACTGGATTCAGCATCTTTTTACCAACTATTTGAGGATATCAAAGCGTCTATAAACCCCAAAGATTTTAACCTTTTGGTAAAATTTTCTAGAATAAAGGCGATGTTGATTCATCGCAAATATCATCCAAATCATTTCCCAAGTTTGACATATACGCTTGACGACCTACTGAACTATGCGTATTTAAGTCAAGATGATTTTCTATTAGCTAGAGCTTATATTTCTTTTGGTAGGTTAATGTTTGAGCATCAAAAATACGATTTGGCTGCTAGCTACATTTTAAATGGCGTCAAATTACTGGAAATTATAAGCTTTGAAAGTATTGTGCAATGGGATTACACCAATTTAGGGGAAGTCCTTTTTCATTCGAAGGATTACGAACAATCAATAACATATTCCAAAAAAGGCCTTTCAATCAAAACGGAATCTATCCCATTAGATCACAGGATCTTGAATACCATAGGGCAGAATTTTCAGCGACTTGGATTATTGGATTCAGCAAAATTTTACTTCAAAAAATCAATTGAGTCTACTAAATCAACCAATCAAAAAGATTGGGAAAATATTAATTTCCATTTTCTGGGTGAATTGAGCTTTTTGACCAATGACCTAGCCGCTTCCAAGGAATACCTAACAAAGAGCCGCCTGAACCTTTTAGAAAAAGTACCTGAAATTGCTGCAAACTCTCTCTTGTGGTCAGGTAAGATTGCGCTGAGAGAAAGTAAATTGGATAGTGGAATCATGTTACTCAATTCGTCCCACCAACTACTTAAAGCTATTCCCAGAAAAACTATTCAAATGGAAAATTACCGCAAGGATATATACCTGGTAATGTCTGAAATCTATCAACAAATGGGAAATGCAGACAGTACATTTTTTTATTATTCAAAATATTCAGCTCTTAATGACTCTATCAATAGCTTAGCTGTGTTGAGTGATTTGGAGATTACAGAATCTTTGATAAAAAACGAACAAAATACCTATAAATTAGCCTTTCTTGAAATCGCAGAACAAAAAGGAAGACAACAAAGGAACATGCTCATATTCCTTCTTATTTTCTTTTGCATAGGCGGGCTTATCTATTTTGTATGGCAAAAAGCACGATTCCGATACAAAAACCACATTGCAGCACTTGAAAAGCAAGTCTTGGAAAAAGAAGTAGATTCCATGAAAAATCAATTGAATACTTTCACTAAGCAATTGTTAGAAAAGGGTACCCTTTTGGAAAAACTGGAAAATCAGCTCCTTGAAAAAAACAATTCAGAAGAGCAGCATAAAAGTTTAATCGCACTCAGATCTTCCCGAATATTGACTAATGAGGACTGGAATCAGTTTAGATTGCTTTTTGAAAAAGTCTACCCAGGCTTCATTAACCGTCTGAAACGGGAGAAGCCAGATATTACCCTAGCCGAACTCCGCATTGCTGTACTCATACGCATGCAACTCTCTGCAAAAGAAATGGCCATGATTTTGGGTATTTCTACTGGAAGTGCCCAACGTACCCGTTTGCGATTGAAACAGAGGCTTGAACTGGAGTCTGAAATCAATTTAGAAGAATTCCTTCTAAACATCAATTGAAAGGTCCCTTAATTTTCTGTTTGGAGAATCGCATTTAATCTTGGCTTTGCCTTAGTCATTTCATTTTTTCAAAACATGTAATTTAGGCTATTCAAATGCGTTTTTTAAGCTATAAACTACGGTTGTCCGCTTTTTGTCTGCTGACTTTTGACTGAATCCACAATTATATCATCCAAATTGAGCCCATCATTATAAGTGAATTAATCAATAATGCATTTGCCTTTTTGATAATTCTTAAATGCTTTCCTTATGCAATACTTGAAACCTGAACTTATTTCATTTGACAAAACAACTACTTAAAACATGAATCTCTTTCTAAAATCATTTTACGAGCCGTTCAAACAGTTGGTGATCTTGCTCTTTTTATTAGCACTTACTACACAGGCATATTCACAACGGTTGCGACCCCCATTTATCCCCCCTTCACTCGATCCCATTGAAAACCCAACTAATCCCCCTACAAGTTCACCTTCATTGGTGGTTACCAATGGAAATAATTCTGGAGCGGGAAGTCTTCGTCAGGTAGTAGCAGATGCTCCCGCTGGTAGTATGATTACTTTTTCAGGAGTAACCACCGTAACCCTATCTACAACTGAGATAATTCTCAATAAAAACCTCACCATCAGTGGGGCCAACGAAGTGACGATCAATGGGGGAGGCAATTCAAGAATTTTCAACATTACAGGAAATCCCACAGTATCACTAAGAAATTTAACATTTACAAATGGACTAGAAGACTTGGGTGGGGCTATATTCAATAATTCGTCCAACCTTGAAATTATCAGTTGTTTGTTTGAAAATAATCAGGCAAACCAGAAAGGAGGCGCAATTTACAATAACAATGCATCCCCCAGAATCACCAATACTTTTTTCGCTGAAAACCATGTTATAGCAGTTGCCCCCCCTATAGTAGAATGTACAGCGGTCACCAATGTAACAAGAACAGTAAGCGCAAATACGCTTTCAGTCTTTTGGAGCCCTAGCCCTGCTGCGCTTTCATATACTTTTAACATTAGGGCTTCATCTGACACAGAATTTCTTCAATTCCAAGTAGATCAATCTCTGAGTTCTATCAATCTTGAGAATTTAGTATCTTCAACCACCTATAGTTACTTTATCACTACAAATTGCGCTGATGGAGTAACAAGAAATACGGCTACATTCACCGTTACAACCAATGCATCGAGTGTTCCTATAGGTCCAGGTGCAGGTCGAGGTGAACCTATTGCTCCAGCAGTTAGGCTTATAAGTCCTAACGGTAGGATAAATAGCGCAGCAACCCAAGATTTCCTTGGTGGGGGAGCAATTTTCAACGATGGTTCTTCCCCAAGAATAGTGAACACGCTATTTTTCTCAAATACAGTTTCCTCCACAGGTGGGCCATTGGGTGCAGCAATTCTCAATGTCAATGGTTCTAATCCACAAATCACAAATACCACGTTTGGTAGAAACCAAGTTCTAGGACCCAATAATCAGCCTATTTCGTCAGGTGCAACAAACTTTGGTACCATTGCGAATGATGACAATTCGGCATCTTCTATCACCAATTCCATTATTTGGGGCAACCCATCTGGAGGTATTGTGGGTCCCAATGGTACAGTCACCTTCTCAGCTGTGGAAAATGGTCCAACTGGTACGGGAAATCAAAACATCAACCCACAGTTTGTAAGTCTTTCTTCAGGAGACTTACGCCTACAACCAACTTCTCCTTTACGTGATGCAGGAAATCCTTCAACAGACTTAAGTATATTCCCTGGGGGGACAGCTGAACCACTGGATTTTGACGCCAATCCTAGAGTAGTAGGAGGAATCATTGACATGGGCGCCTTTGAACTAGAGCTAAACCTTCAACCACAAACCATCACTATCACGCCACCAACAGTTTTAATCTATGGAGATAGAGATGTTAGCTTTACTGCTACTACTACTTCTGGTCTTCCAGTGACTTATTCCGTTGAGAGCAATCCATTCATATCAGTTAACTCTGATGGAACTGGACTCAATGCCAATAGAGCTACGGCAACTCCGGTGACGATTACTGTATCTGTTGAAGGAAATTCATCTTTTGAACCTGCCAGCACAACGTTATCACTACCTGTCCTCCAAAGACAACTGACCATTCCCCCGCCAATCATTAGCCCTAAAGTCTATGACGGCAATACATCTGCCGATATCACAATAGGTACCTTGGAAAACAAAGTAGCAAGCGACGTGGTAGACGTAAACGCAACGGGAACATTTGATAATCCTGACGCAGGTACAGGAAAAACGGTCTCCGTAAGCTATGTAATCTCCGGAGCAGATGCAGGAAACTATATTACCCCGGTTGATTTTACCAGCACAGATGGGGTGATTACTCCAAGGCAGCTGACCATTACTCCGCCAAGCATTAGCCCTAAAGTTTATGACGGCAATACATCTGCTGATATCTTAATAGGCATCTTGGAAAACAAAGTACCTAACGATGTGATAGACGTAAATGCAACGGGAACATTTGATAATCCTAACGCAGGTACAGGTAAAACGGTCACGGTAAGCTATGTAATCTCTGGTGCAGATGCAGGTAACTACCTAACCCCTGTTGATTTTATCAGTACAGATGGGGTGATTACTCCAAGGCAGCTGACCATTACTCCGCCAAGCATTAGCCCTAAAGTTTATGACGGCAATACATCTGCTGATATCTTAATAGGCATCTTGGAAAACAAAGTACCTAACGATGCAATAGACGTAAATGCAACAGGAACATTTGATAATCCTAACGCAGGTACAGGTAAAACAGTCACGGTAAGCTATGTAATCTCTGGTGCAGATGCAGGGAACTACCTAACACCTGTTGATTTTATCAGTACAGATGGGGTGATTACTCCAAGGCAGCTGACCATTACTCCGCCAAGCATTAGCCCTAAAGTTTATGACGGCACTACATCTGCTGATATCTTAATAGGCATCTTGGAAAACAAAGTACCTAACGATGTGATAGACATAAATGCAACGGGAACATTTGATAATCCTAACGCAGGTACAGGTAAAACGGTCACGGTAAGCTATGTAATCTCTGGTGCAGATGCAGGGAACTACCTAACCCCTGTTGATTTTATCAGCACAGATGGGGTGATTACCCCGAGAGACTTATTTATTACTCCTTTCGAGGGACAAAGAAAAGCGCAAGGATCAGAAGACCCTGAGTTGGCATTTGAAGCAATTGGTTTCGTTGTAGGTGAAGATAACTCCATTCTTACAGGACAACTCGGAAGAGAACCAGGTGAATCCTGTGGCACTTATGAAATCATTAATAGTAATTTAAGTGCTGGAAACAACTATACGGTCATTCTTACAGCAGGCGTTTTGTTTGAGATTTTCGATGCTACTCCTCCTACTTTGATACTTAAAAACATCAGTGTTCAATTGGATAACTCGGGGAATGCCAGTATCACCATCTCAGATATTGATAATGGAACAACAGATAATTGTTCAGCTTTTGAAGACCTTATATTTGAGATCAGCCAAACTGCCTTTACTTGCGAAAATACGGAACCAATCACAGTAACCGTTAAAGTAACTGACCTTGCTGGAAACTCTAGTGAAGGTTCAGCAGAAATCACTGTCCTTCAACCACTAATTCCAATTTCGACAAACATCAGTTCCACAGTTGCAAGAAATCAAAATGGCAATGTACTGATCTACGCCAATGCACCGGCACGACTTGCAGTACCAGCTTCAACAGTCTTGCAGGCGATTAATATCCCAAGCAGTTATACTGGACTTACCTTCGAGTGGTTTGTGAAATTAGATGAGAACAGTGCATTTATCAGCATAGCGCAAACCAATACACTCACTGTACAAGCTGAAGGTGATTTTAATCGTACTTACAAAGTAGTAGTGACAAGTGATGCAGGTTGTGTAGCAGAAGAACAGATTTCTGTAATTTCTATAGAAACTTCCTGCGATAGAGGAGGTAATAACAGAGTACAAGTTTGTCATTTGCCAGGAGGGAACTTTAGTAGAAGAATTACATTATGTGTCAATGTAAATGCTGTAGATGCATTCCTAAGAAACAACCCAGGTTCATTTATTGGAAATTGTAACATCACATTTAGATTGGATACTGAGCCTGAAACCATTTCAGTTCCTTGGAATACAAGTTTGGAAACCATCAAGGAAATTATCGATCAGAAGAGAGAAGAATGGTTTGGAGGCACCCCTGATTTAACTGTTCAAGGGAAAGGATTCAACCCATTCCAAGCAGGAATTCACACCCTTCAGGTGAATCTTGATGAATCCGAAGGCAGTCAATTAGAAAATCCGGTGAATGTAAAGATAGAAATCCAGGCAAAACCTTTAGCAGAATCGATTGAGTTAAGCACCTTAAGTATTCCATCCGAAATTAGGAGCGGTGACATCCTTGCAACGATCAGTACTATAGATCCAGCAGATGATATTCATACCTATCACTTGGAAGAAAATTTAAACCTAGCCATCGAAGGAAATCAACTAATTTGGACAGGTACAGATATAGCTCCTCAGAAAATAACCACTAGAATTATTAGTACTGATCGAGCTGGACAAAGTATCGACAGGGAAGTGACATTCCTCCGTGAAATAGCTCTCAATGAATTCTTGCTCTATCCTAATCCAGCAACTCATGAGACCAATGCAAAAGTCCAATTGGATGGAAGCGCGTCGGTAACTATAACGGTTTATGATATTACTGGAAGGATCTTGATCAATGAAACCACTTTTGAAGAGGAAACCTTTATTAGAACCTTAAACTTAGATGGCATGGCTACGGGTGTATACCTTGTACAAGTCAAAATCGGCTATCTTGTAATGACGCAACGATTGATGAAAAATTAAGCGTTGTAAAACTTGAATTATTAGCCGCTCAGTTCTATTGAGCGGCTATTTTTTATTGTACTACTTTTAATGCATCCCCTACCCTAACCTTTTCCCCCTCAAGTAACAACATATTTTGGCCAAACATGACATTGTTATGGAAGGTTCGATAGGTTGCAAGCGTCTTTAAGGGCTCTTTGCCTTTTTCGGCAGTGGCCTGATCAACAGTCGTCAAGACGCAGCGGGCACAAGGCTTGGTTACTTTAAATATCGCCTCTCCTATTTTGATTTCTTTCCAGGCATCCTCCACAAAAGGAGTTCCTCCGCTAAAGACCAGGTTTGGACGGAAGCGGTCCATAGGAACAGGTTTTTCAAGCCTACTATTCAAGTCATTCAAAGACTCCTGCCCGATGATCAAGTAAGGCATGCCATCGGCAAAACTAACGGACTCTCCATTCACAGCATATTTCTCCTTCAATTTCCGCTGCGTACTAAGCGGCATACATACCAACTCACAGTCCAATCCCAAGATTTGTTGAAACCAAGCACTTACTTCCTCTTGGACAACTTGTCCTTCCACTGTATCCTCCCAGATTGTCACCTGAATCCTATGCTGGGACACCGGTTCAAACGGAACTATTATGCACTTCTCGGGATGCTGCTTATGAAATACCATAAGTCCATCCGCTACAATCTCCACTTGCAGCAGTGCCAAGATTGGGTGCGTCCGCTGGGTGATAAACATGCCCGCTTTGTCCACCAACATCCATCGCCTATCATAGCGAAATCCCCGCTCCTCCAACACTGCTTCCTCCAATCGAATGCCTCCCAAGGACTTGATGGGGTAAATATAGATATCCTGTAATTTCATATGGATAGTGATTGTGAGGTACAAAGGTACACATTTCCGTAACGGAATCTTTTGAATCGCAAAGTATCCCTCCCATCAAAATTTTTCATCTTTTCCGAAAAAGTTTAGTTTATTAGTTTGCAAACAATAATAATTTATTGAAAGAATTTCGATTGAAATCCTACCGGCCAGTTTTTCTCCTAATTAAAATTTATTTCAAATGAAGAAGTTCATTTTCTCAGCAGTACTGATGGCAGCAATGGCTTTTATTTTTTTGTCCAAAACAGGATACTAGCGAAATACCTAAATTCAAAATCGAAGATTTCCAAAAACCAAGACTCTAAATGGTGAAAAAAATTTTCGCCCTTGACTTTGATGGCAAACCTCTTAGCCGCTTTATTCTAGACCAATCGGTTTTGAATATTACGATTGACGAACAACAAAGGAAAATCTACGGTACTTCTACCGATCGAGAACCCGGCATCCTAGTATTTGAGTACTGAAACACAAATCCTCCTGTCAGAATATATCCCATTTTCTTACCTGTTGTCATAACTTTTGATAGATTCTGTCATCGCTTTCTGCCAATCTGACGTGATTTTTCCTCAAAATCTCCTTGGCACATGCATTGATTCAGAGGCAGTGTAAACAATTTGTAATCAATTAAGACATATATATATCATGGGAAAAATCATAGGTATTGACTTGGGTACTACCAACTCCTGCGTTGCCGTAATGGAAGGTAACGAACCTGTAGTAATCCAAAACTCAGAAGGTAGAAGAACCACTCCATCCATAGTCGCTTTCTTAGACAATGGAAACGGTGAAAGAAAAGTGGGGGACCCTGCGAAGCGTCAGGCTATCACCAACCCTGCTAACACCATCTCCTCTGTTAAAAGATTCATGGGTAAGAAGTTCTCTGAAGTTTCTGAAGAGAAAAAACACGCTTCTTACAAAGTAGAGCAAGGATCTAACGACACGGTAGCGGTAAAAATCGGTGACCGTTCGTACACGCCTCAGGAGCTTTCTGCCATGATCCTTCAGAAAATGAAGTCTACCGCAGAAGATTTCCTAGGCCAAACAGTTACAGAAGCTGTCATCACCGTACCTGCTTACTTCAACGACGCAGAAAGACAGGCTACCAAAGAAGCTGGTCAGATCGCTGGCTTGGAAGTAAAAAGAATCATCAATGAGCCTACAGCAGCAGCCTTGGCTTACGGGATGGACAAGAAAAATCAGGACATGAAAATCGCTGTGTATGACCTTGGTGGTGGTACATTCGATATTTCTATCTTGGAATTGGGTGACGGTGTATTCGAAGTAAAATCTACCAATGGTGACGTACACCTAGGTGGTGATGACTTTGACCAAGTGATCATGAACTGGTTGGCTGAGGAATTCAAGTCAGAAGAGCAAATCGACTTGAGATTGGATCCAATGGCATTACAGCGTTTGAAAGAGGCTTCTGAAAAAGCAAAAATTGAATTATCAAGCTCTGCTTCTACAGAAATCAACCTTCCATACATCACCGCTACGCAGACAGGCCCTAAGCACTTGGTAAGAACGCTTTCCAGAGCAAAATTTGAATCTCTTTCTGAGGACTTGGTAAGAAGATCGATGGAGCCTTGTAAGAAAGCGCTTCGTGATGCAGGTCTTTCTGCTTCTGAAATCGACGAAGTTATCTTGGTAGGTGGTTCTACAAGAATCCCTAAAATCCAAGAGGAAGTTGAGAAATTCTTCGGCAAAAAGCCATCGAAGGGTGTAAACCCAGATGAAGTTGTAGCCATCGGTGCTGCAATTCAAGGAGGTGTATTAACAGGTGAAGTGAAAGATGTATTGTTATTAGATGTGACTCCATTGTCCTTAGGTATCGAAACCATGGGAGGTGTATTCACCAAACTAATCGAAGCAAACACTACCATTCCTACTAAAAAATCTGAAGTATTCTCCACTGCTGCTGACAATCAGCCAGCCGTAGATATCCACGTATTGCAAGGTGAGCGTCCATTGGCAAAAGATAACAGAAGCATCGGAAGATTCCAGCTTTCTGATATCCCACCAGCGCCAAGAGGTGTACCTCAAATCGAAGTTACCTTCGACATCGATGCCAACGGTATCTTGAATGTGTCTGCGAAAGACAAGGGAACAGGCAAAGAGCAGAAGATCAAAATCGAAGCTTCTTCTGGTCTATCTCAGGATGATATCGAGCGTATGAAGCGTGAAGCAGAAGCCAATGCCGCTACTGACAAAGCTGAAAAAGAGAAAATCGAGAAGTTGAACCAAGCTGACAGTTTGGTATTCCAGACAGAAAAGCAATTGAAAGAGTATGGCGACAAGTTGTCAGATGGCAACAAAGCCAACATCTCTTCTGCTTTAGAAGCCTTGAAATCAGCCCATCAGTCCCAGGATTTAGCTGGTATTGATTCTGCTATGGAAAACTTAAACAAAGCTTGGGAAGCTGCTTCTCAGGAAATCTACAATGTCACTCAAGGTGCAGGCGCTCAGCCAGGACCTGATGCAGGTGCAAGCTCAGGTAATGCTGGTGACGGAGTTTCTGATGTAGACTACGAAGAAGTATCCGAAGACAAAAAATAATTCAAAACTAAACCAACAAAAAAACGGCATCTGTAGCGAGACTATGGATGCCTTTTTTTTGAGAGCCAAGATGTAAGAAACAAGAGACAGGACATTTAGGTCGAGAAATTTTGAGGGTTAGAGAATGATATATGCTGGCGCGAAATAAATGGATATATGCCTTGCGGCGATATGTTAGTAGCGTGTGAATAAGAAGATTATTCTTAGTATTTTCAGGACCGGATAAGGTATCTACCGTTGCGTGAATCCATTGCGCCCGTGGCGTGAAAAACCAACAAATTCATCCTTTCCGCCAGCCCTCTTGTTTCTTGTTTCTTGATTCTTGTTTCTTGATTCTTGTTTCTAAAAAACCGTATCGTTAACAACACTACCAATGAAACTAACTTCTGACAATAAATTAAAAAAACTCATCATCGTCGGTGACCGGGTGTTGATTAAGATAAGAAAATCAGATGAGCGAACTTCCTCTGGTTTGTACTTACCTCCGGGCGTACAAGAAAAGGAAAAAGTTCAGCAAGGCTACATCATCAAAACAGGTCCTGGATATCCCATTCCTTCGCCTATGGAAGACGATGAACCTTGGAAAGACCGGGAGGAAAGTATCAAGTATATCCCGCTACAAGCCAAAGAAGGGGATCTGGCTCTCTTTCTTCTCAATGGAAGTTATGAGGTCATGTACGAAGGGGAAAAGTACTACATCGTCCCACAGCATTCGATATTGATGTTGGAAAGGGAAGAGGAACTGTGATAGAATGAGCAGTGAGCAGTGAACTGTGGTTAGTCAGCAGTAGGCAGTGATTAAGTGATTAGTGATTAGTAAACAGTTGGTTAAATGCCGTCATTGGGTTTTAAACCACTAATGACATGAATGTTATTACCTGAAATTCAGACCGTTTATAAAAGAGTACGCCAAGCAATAACTGTGGCTTTTAGCCCCGGCATTGGAGGAGAAGTGTTCAATTGGGAAAAACCGGTCTACCGTGGGTAGAAGGGAAGAAAAGCTATTAGTTCCTACAATAAACACCAACCCTGCCCTAAAAAGGCAAAACAAGGAGAGCCGACGCAAGGATCTTATCCGTCCATTTTTCCGTGAATTCTGCGCCTTCTGTGAGAAACCTTACTCATATCGGATTTCGAAATAATTCAGTATCGCTTTAAAATTATCCTGAGCCGTCAAACAAGTATCCCTTAGGAATTCTTTGATTTGGGGCCACTCTTGTAGTCCTCGATAATAAAAAAACTTAAGGTTCTCATCGATAATGAAAGGAACAACTTGGTTAGCCAAACACTCCTTGAACATAATCAATCTCCCAACTCTGCCATTCCCGTCCTGAAAAGGGTGTATCATTTCAAACTCATAGTGAAAGCCGATGATGTCTTCAAGTGTTTTTTTGGGATTTCTATGATAAGACTGAAGTAACTCATTCATCCTAGACGCAACCTCCTTTGGAGGACAGGTTTCGTTGCCTCCAACTTCGTTGGGAAGTAGTTTGTATTCCCCTACATTGAACCAATTCTTGGAACTATCCGAAGTGCCTGTTTTTAGAAAAAAGTGGAGCTGCTTAATAAATGACTCTGATAACTTTATGTGTGCCTTATCAATCATTAAATCAATGCATCTAAAATGATTTGTTGTTTCAATGATATCGTCCACATTGATACTTTCTGAAAAAGCACCAATAGTATTGGTTTCAAAAATAAACCGTGTTTGGTCTTGTGTAAGTTTACTGCCTTCTATCCTATTTGAGTTATATGTCAATTCTACCTGTACCTTGTGATAAATCCCCCCTTTCAACTTCATTTCTTTTTGCTCCCTCAAGATATCCAGTAAGGTATTGGTACTTTTCTTTTTTGTAAGCGTGATTTTTGAATCTTCGGGAATATTCCATGTTTTCCCTGTCAAAAAGGCTCCTTTAATCTTCCCATTGGCACAATAATGCCTTACCGTTCTTGGGGATAGCTTATTCAGCTTGGCAAACTCATTGACTGAAATATAGTTCATATGGATGTTTTTTGCCGTTATCGGCAAAAAACTTTTCAAATATAAAAAATTTGTTTGATGTTATTGCCGATAAAGGCAATGATAACCATGATATTTCAGCGAAAAGCTACCAGGGATATATAGTCCATTGGCAGATCCTAATTATTACCGTTAATCAGAAAGCAAGGTCTCTTCAATACTAAACTAAGTATAAAAACCCTGCCCTGAAAAGACTGCAATTTCTACAAAGATTCACCCTACCCTGAAAGGGCAATACAACAAACTCACTATGAGTTAATCCATCCACCTCCTGCCCTGAAAGGGCAGCACAACAATAACCACGGGTCTCGACCCGTGGCAATAGCCACTACATAAAATCTGCCCTGAAAGGGCAGCACGAGCACTCACTACTTAAAGCAACACATAATTCCTCAAAGAAGTCTGCCAATCCAAGTCCATCGGCAATTCTATAAATTTACCTTCGGGGGTAATCAGCATTTTAGTAGGGTATTTTGAGATGCCCAAGGTCTCCTTCAATTCATTGGAGATTTCACTTACAGGAAATGTATATCCATTTTTTTTCATGAATCCTCCCAAGTTCCGGGACATATAGGAAAGCGTATATATTTTCAAATTGCTTGTGGAGTTGAGCAAGTTGTCGGCATAGAAGGGCTGAAAATTTGGTAGATCTTTCACACATGGAGCACACCAAGTCCCCCATACATATACATAGGTCCAATGATCTTTTGGTGTAGCCAAGTCCAATACTTCACTTTCAAAAGGTATACTTACTGAGGGGAGGTCTGTAGCTTTGCTAGTGATAAACTCCCTCCAAAACGTTTCAAATGATGCCTCTTCCCCATGTTGGTTGGCAAAACGTTCTTTCAATGCTTTAAGATTAGCATCCGTTGGTTGCATGAACACAAATTCAGCTAACAATTCGATGGGAGCTGTATCATCGCTGTTTTCTACCAAATAGGCTTGATACTTACTCCTAAAACCTACAGGAACCCCATTGAATCCTGTTAATAGCAAGCCATCATGATAGGCACTATAGCTATTGAGTAAATCGAACTCATCTAGGCTAAATTCAGCTGCATTCCTTAGGTATTCCTCTTTTTCCTCTATATATGAAAACAGATAATCATATGCATAGGCAAGTAGAAATCGATTGGAAGCCCGCGTTCTGTATTCCAAGTGATCTTCTGGTATTTCCACTAGATAGGGATATGCTTCTAGCCGAGCAATATTGTTGGCTACAACTTGTTTTTTGAAATCCTCAGATGCAGCATTATTCTTTACTAACTCCTGAAGTGTCAATTGAGCGTAGCGTTCCAACTTCCCGTATTCATGAAAATTCTCTTTCTGTAACCTGAGCAAATCTTCCCTGATCAAGGCATATTCTTCTTGGTCTTGTGCTGCAACAGCCCTTCCCCATAAATAAAGCGGTTCAAGTGCTTCTTGTTGATTGGGATCTACCTTTCCCCATAGTGCTTCCAAATAATCCCACCAATACCGATTTTCATCTTGTTGGATCAACCTAACTAATCTGTCATGCGTGGTACTGTAGAAAAAGCTCTCACGTTGCCCATATAGCCCCTCGGATTTTTTTACGGCCTTTTCAGTTTGTCCTTTTTCCCAAGCTCGCTCTACAGCAGCAGAGGTTTTGGCAATTTGTTTAAAAGTCTGACCCCAAACTACTTGAGTAGAAGCCAACAAGACGCAAACAAGTATTCCAATTAGTTTTATCATACATACAACACTATCGATTACCTAAAAAAACACAAATCGTGTTTTTAAAATTGGTTGATAGACGATAGATTACCTCGTTGAGTTTTAGAAAACTCCAAAAAAAATTAAAATTACCAGAAATAGTTAAAACGAACTTGTAGTCCATAAGCCGATCCTTTGTATTGCTACTAATCCTAGGCTCCGAAGAAAGCAAGGTCACTCCGATACTAAATTAAGTACAAAACCCTACCCTGAAAAGACTGCAATTTCTCCAAAGCTTCTCCCTGCCCTGAAAGGGTAATACAACATACTCACTATGAGTTAACCCTTCCTCCTCCTGCCCTGAAAGGGAAGCACTATCTCCACCAACCTATCTAAAGATCTTCACCGCACACAGAGAGCTAGTACAAGCCCTACAGGCTTGGCCAATACTGCACATTCTCCAGAACCACGGGTTTTGAAAACCCATGGTTACTATTGTAAAACCCTTTCCAAGGGTTCTTAGTCATGAATTAACAAACTAAGAGAAACCTTGAACGTTCTCTTTGGACTCCTTAATTTTCCTAGAAATTCAAAAATCAATAATTCAACCTGAATTGAAACTTAACTAAGAAAAATAAAGGAATTCCAGCTTCTCCCTGCCCTGAAAGGGCATCACAACAGTAACCACGGTTCTCGACCCGTGGCTAAAAGTAACCAATACACTACCCAGCCCTGAAAAGCTGCAATTTTTCCAAAGCTACACCCTGCCCTGAAAGGGCAACACAACAATAACCACGGGTCGCGACCCGTGGAACAAGCGAAAGTCTCACTTGGTCTGCCCTGAAGGGGCAGCACTATCTCCACCAACCTATATAAAGATCTTCACCGCACACAGAGAGCTAGTACAAGCCCTACAGGCTTGGCCTATACCGCACATTTTCCAGAACCACGGGTTTTGAAAACCCATGGTTACTATTGTAAAACCCTTTCCAAGGGTTCTTCCCCATAAATGACTTTGATTAAAATACCCTTTTACTCAATCGCTCCTCCAACTTTCGTCGAAAATGAGAAGCCCATAATTCAAATAATAGAAACTTTTCTCAAAATGAACCTTGAGTAACAAATTCTCCCTGCCCTGAAAGGGCAACACAACAGTAACCACGGGTCTCGACCCATGGATCAAGCGAAAGTCTCACTTGGACTGCCCTGAAAGGGCAGCACTAAAAACAGATAGTACATTCAATCACACAACATATACTTTTCATCAAATGAAACTCCATGCTCATCTAATAATCTCTTGTATTCATCATAAAAGGACTCCTTTCGATGATGTATCTTTTGATTTTTTATATATTGAATAACAGCTGATTTCTCCTTAAAGCTTACAGTAAAACTACCATATCCACTCCGCCACCCTTTGAAGTTTCTAACTTCTGGATGCTCTTTTAGCCAATCGCCTGCTGCTCTTTTTAACCCTTTTATAAAATCAGCTAAACATATACTAGGGTGAATATCTGTTAAAATATGAATATGATCTTCTGTACCATTGATTTGGTAAAGTTTACAGTTTTTATTTTTCGTAAATCCCCAGATATACTTGTATAAGTCTAGACAATATTTGTCTGGAATTACACGTTCATTGGACTTTGTTCCAATGATTATATGATAGAAGTTTTGTCGATAGGAGCTCATAAGTCGATTTTTTTATCTAAAATAAACTAAAGGCTATTGAGCCCCAAAAAACTAACTGAACTTAAGTACTTAATTTCATTAAGTGTCATAAAACATACTCAATATGAGTTAAGGTAAGCACCTCTTGCCCTGAAAGGGCAAAAGGCAACATAACAGTAACCACATATATCAACCCATGGCTAAAAGTAACCAATACATTACCCTGCCATGAAAAGCTGCAATTTCTTCAAAGCTTCTCCCTGCCCTGAAAGGGCAACACAACAGTAACCACGGGTCGCGACCCGTGGATCAAGCGAAAGTCTCACTTGGTCTGCCCTGAAAGGGCAGCACTATCTCCACCAACCTATCTAAAGATCTTCACCGCACACAGAGACCTAGTACAAGCCCTACAGGCTTGGCCTATACCGCACATTCTCCAGAACCACGGGTTTTAAAAACCCATGGTTACTATTGTAAAACCCTTTCCAAGGGTTCTTAGTCATGCATTAACAAACTAAGAGAAACTTTGAACGTTCTCTTTGGACTCCTTAATTTTCCTAGAAATTCAAAAATCAATAATTCAACCTAAATTGAAACTTAACTAAGAAAAATAAAGGAATTCCAGCTTCTCCCCGCCCTGAAAGGGCAACACAACAGTAACCATGAGTCTTGACCCATGGCTAAAAGTAACCAATACATTACCCTGCCATGAAAAGCTGCAATTTCTTCAAAGCTTCTCCCTGCCCTGAAAGGGCAACACAACAATAACCACGGGTCGCGACCCGTGGATCAAGCGAAAGTCTCACTTGGTCTGCCCTGAAAGGGCAGCACTATCTCCCCCCACCTAATTGAAAATCTTCACCAAACTCAAAGAGCTAGTACAAGCCCTACAGGCTTGGCCTATACTGCACATTCTCCAGAACCACGGGTTTTGAAAACCCATGGTTACTATTGTAAAACCCTTTCCAAGGGTTCTTAGTCCTGAATTGATAAATTTAGAGCAACCTTGAACTTTCTTTTTGGCCCCTTAATTTTCATCGAAATTCAAAAATCAATAATTCAACCTAAATTGAAACTTAACTAAGAAAAATAAAGGAATTCCAGCTTCTCCCTGCCCTGAAAGGGCAACACAACAATAACCACGGGTCGCGACCCGTGGATCAAGCGAAAGTCTCACTTGGTCTGCCCTGAAGGGGCAGCACTATCTACACCCACCTATTTAAAAGTTTTTACCAAACTCAAAGAGCTAGTACAAGCCCTACAGGCTTGGCCAATACTGCACATTCTCCAGAACCACGGGTTTTGAAAACCCATGGTTACTATTGTAAAACCCTTTCCAAGGGTTCTACCCCATAAATAACTTTGATTAAAACACCCTTTTACTCAATCGCTCCTCCAACTTTCGTCGAAAATGAGAAGCCCATAATTCAAATAATAGAAACTTTTCTCAAAATGAACCTTGAGTAACAAATTCACCCTGCCCTGAAAGGGCAACACAACAATAACCATGGGTCGCGACCCGTGGATCAAGCGAAAGTCTCACTTGGTCTGCCCTGAAAGGGCAGCACTATCTCCATCAACCTATCTAAAGATCTTCACCGCACACAGAGACCTAGTACAAGCCCTTCAGGCTTGGCCAATACTGCACATTCTCCAGAACAACGGGTTTTAAAAACCCATGGTTACTATTGTAAAACCCTTTCCAAGGGTTCTTAGTCATGCATTAACAAACTAAGAGAAACTTTGAACGTTCTCTTTGGCCCCTTAATTTTCATCGAAATTCAAAAATCAATAATTCAACCTAAATTGAAACTTAACTAAGAAAAATAAAGGAATTCCAGCTTCTCCCTGCCCTGAAAGGGCAACACAACAATAACCACGGGTCGCGACCCGTGGATCAAACGAAAGTCTCACTTGGTCTGCCCTGAAGGGGCAGCACTATCTCCAGCCACCTATTTGAAAATCTTCACCAAACTCAAAGAGCTAGTACAAGCCCTTCAGGCTTGGCCAATACTGCACATTCTCCAGAACCACGGGTTTTGAAAACCCATGGTTACTATTGTAGAACCCTTTCCAAGGGTTCTACCCCATGAATAACATTGATTAAAATACCCTTTTACTCAATCGCTCCTCCAACTTTCGTCGAAAATGAGAAGCCCATAATTCAAATAATAGAAACTTTTCTCAAAATGAACCTTGAGTAACAAATTCACCCTGCCCTGAAAGGGCAACACAACAATAACCACGGGTCTTGACCCATGGCTAAAAGTAACCAATGCACTACTCTGCCCTGAAAGGGCAGCACTAGCACCCACTACTCACAACAACACATAATTCCTCAGATAACTTTGCCAATCAAATCCAAATGGAATAATCACATAATTCCCTTCTGGAGAAATCAGTATCTTGGTGGGGTAACCTTGGATACTTAACACCTCGGTCATATCATGTGTAATCTCACTGACAGGGAAGTCATAGCCATTTTTCTTCATGAAACCTTGCAGATTTCTTGACCCAAATGAAAGTGTATAAATTTTCAACTTTTCATTTGTTGCTTCTAAATTATTAGCATAAAATGCTTGAAGATTCGGTAAATCCTTGACACAAGGACCGCACCAGGTACCCCACACATACACATAGGTCCAAGAATCCGATGTCTTGGCAAAATCCAACACTTCTGTTTCAAACGGGATACGGACTCTTGGAATAGGCCTCCCCTTGCTGTGAATATAATTCTCCCAATACTGAGCAAAAGACTCCTCATTACCTGAGTTGTCGTAGAATACTCTCAATGAAGCCATATTGGCATCCGTAGGCGCTGAGAAGGTTAATTCGGCAAGCATCTCTAAAGTTACTTTTTCTTGATCATTGGCTAATAAAAATTCCTGATACTTGGCTTTATACCCAATTTCTTTGGTATTGCCTGTAAGTAATAAAGCGTCATAAAAATAGGCTCCACGATAGGCTTGATCGTTTAAATCTGGGCTGTAATCCCCGGCTTTAGCAAGATAATCAGCACGTTGCTCTACATGAGAAAATAAAGTCGCATAACTACTCGCAATCATATAGCGTTTCCATGCACGGTTTTCCCCCTTTTTACGATCGGTTGTGACTTCGTAAATCCAAGGATCAGCCGTCAATCGCTGGATGTTTTTCTCTAAAATAGTTTGGGTTGTAGCTTGATCAATTGCCTCTTTTTTAATCAGGTCTTGCAAAATAAGGAGCACATATAACTCAAAACGGGAAATATCTGGTTGATATTCCTGTTGCATTTGGATCAACTCCAGCTGTATGCTGGCTAATTCCTCAGCATCTCTTGTGGGTAAAACTCTGCTCCAAAACAACATAGGTTCAATAAGTTGATTGACCTCTACATCATCCAATGCATATAATTGCTCCAGATAATTCAATCCAACTTGATTGTTCTGTTTCTTAATCTTTTGTGCTAAATCAGCATGAATTCTATCGGCAAACATATCCTTGTCAATAGCATACAGGTCTATAGAATTCTTAACCGCCTTCTCAATCTTTCCCTTCTCCCACAAATCATCCAAGGAATTCGACAAGCGCATAGCTTTTATGATTGACTGAGCATTTGCAGCCAATACAAAAGCCAAAAAAAACAACATCATGAGAGTAACATGTTTCTTCATCTACATCCAATTAAAGGTAAAAGAAATGAACGAATCCAACTAACTATCAGCCATTAACAAACCTGACTTCCCAATTGATACGCACTAAAGTTATTAAAGTTACCTTTAAAAATAGTTACCCGCAACATCAAAAAAACAAAAACTAAAAAATCTTAACTGATTGTCCGTAGTAGGTTAAAACCCACGTATATGAATCAGAAGATACTCATTTTTTCTCGGGTTAAAACCCGGGGCAATTGATGGAGCTAAGTAGCTGAATCTCAATTTATCTCTTATGGTACAAATTTTTCTGCGTCTTTTGTGAATTCTGCGAGCTTACTCGCTTCATCCTTCCAAATTTTTCCGCGAATTCCGTACCTTCAGCGAGCCTCCTAGAATCCCCCCTGCATCAACATCAACACCAAGGCATGCTGAATCGCCAAGTATCCATCTTTGTTAATCCAAAATTCATCCAAACTATGCACGCCTCCTCCGATTCCTCCTCGACCAATGGTTACAGCGGGAATACCCTTGGAAAATGCAATATTGGCATTAGTAGAACCTGCACTGAGTATGGGATCATTTCCAGAAAGGAATTTAGCTGCTGCCATGACCTGTTGGATAAGTTCGGTGCTCGGATCAGCAGTCCCGGATGGCCTGTCGCCCACTTTTTCTACTTCGAGCGTTAAGGGAGTTCCTCTGCGGATGATATCATTTTCTTGTTTCAGCCCTTCTTCCATGGCTTGTAAAAACAGCTGATTGATTCCTTGCAAGCGTTCCTGACTTTCGGAGCGCATATCAACCAACATCCACGATTCGTAAGGAATTGAATTGACTGAAGTACCTCCCCCTAAAACCGAGACACTGTAAGTGGTTTTTGGACCAGACTTGGTAAAAGTATCGGCTTGAGGAACAAATGCTGCCACTGCTTTCGCCAAGGCATTATGAGGATTTCCAATACCAAAGGCGCCATAAGAATGTCCTCCAGGTCCTTTAAAGGTGACTTTGTAACGAATGGAGCCAATTCCTGCATTCACAATATCCTCCACCGCGCCACCATCGATGGCAATATGTGCAGCCAAGGGATGCGCTCCCTCTCTAAATAAATGTTTCATTCCCAACAAATCTCCTAGTCCTTCTTCCCCGACGGTACCACCAAACCAAATATCGTGAGTAGTTCTAATATTTTTCTCATGCATGGTCTTGAGCAAAGCCACCACCACAGCCAAAGCACGGTTTGCATCAGAAATTCCTGGAGCAAATAGCGTATCTCCTTTTTGCTTGACGATCACATCCGTGCCAAATGGAAAAACCGTATCCAAATGTCCCTCCACCAAAATGGTTTTGGTCGAGTTGGTCCCTTTTCTCAACGCAATCACATTTCCAACTTCATCGGTCCACACCTCATCTGCGCCTGCTTGACGCAACATCTCCATAAACACTTTCCCTTTGGCCGCCTCATGAAAAGAAGGGGATTCAATCTCCGTCAAGGTAATCATATCGGCTATTGTCTGCGCATCAATCTCATGGATATAGGCAAAGGCCTCTTGGACACGGGTATCCTTTACAAGTGCTTCAACTTTCTGAGTGTATACAGGCTCAATCTTCTGCGCAAAAAGCAAAGGAGTGTGTAGAAATGCTAACAGTGATAAAACAAGCAATCGATTCATGATAAGGGTGGTTTAATGCCTTGAAATTGAAGAGAAATTCCATCAGTTCAAATACCGCTCTTAGAAATTTACAATTTTACGGAACAGATAGACAAATTTGGTTCAAGTCTACAGACTTGCGAATAGGTTCTTCTGGAAGGGCATCTCTCGCGCCACGAGCGCAACGTATCAACGCCACGTTCGCGGCAGTTAACATACTTATATTTCCAAGGGTAAAAAACCCGAGTCAATTGATTGGGTTAACAGGTTGATTCTTAATTTCACTCATTGGCTCAAATTTTTCAATGTGAATTTTTCAGCGCATTCCGTGTATTCTGCGAGATTTCACACTGTTCACTACTCATTGCTCACTGTTCACTTCATCTTCCATCTCCCCTCACCAACACCATTGGATCCTGCTTCAGCAAATACACCAAAGACTGATACAACTCCGGATTGTATGCTTTTAGTTCTGCTGATTTCTCAAAGAACAACTCAAGGGCAACCGCAAAAAACTCATGTTTATTAGTTCCAGCATAGGCTCGAAAAATGGTGTGTTGTTCACCCCTTGCTATCTTGTCCATTTGGGCATAGGCGTGTTCGGTATAGGCTTTCCAGCGGGTCGGGTTAAAGACTACGCTTCCATTGTTGAAATGAATCTGGTTTTCCAGTTTCAATGCATGGGCAATCTCATGGATCCCCAAATTCCTTCCCGAAATAGGGTCAGCGACTCCCTCCAGAAAATTGACTAAACTGAGCACAATAATTCTCAATTTGGGATTGACTTCGCCAAAATGATAGCGTTGATTAATAGCCGAGTAATAGGAGTCTGGATAAACTAGAATTTTATCAAAGTACTCAAACCTAAAATCCCGAAAGCCAAAGGAAACCTTCACCGCAGTCGCAGCAATTAAAAGTTTGACTTTGAGGGGTACTTCTTGGAGACTTCCTCTTGGAATAATTTTTTTTTCTTCTAAAAACAAGAATACACGCTCTTCAAATTCCTTTTGATGTTCAGGAGAAAGGCCTGCGTAATAGGGGAAAAACTTACGTAAGAAATCCTTTTGCTCAAAGGATAATTCAATCCCCAAGAGCTTGTATTTAACATTTCTATAGCCCAAATAAAGCCGCTTTACAACATCTAGGAGGAATGAAAAAAGGAACATTGGTCTAAAATTTGTAATTTTGAAGTCTTGTACCGTACAAATCCGAAGCTACGGATTAGATTTTCATTCAACAAGCTTTTCAACTAAATACCATTCACGTTTTGCAATTTTCAACAAAAACTACCTTAGTCCCATTTCTGATTTTAATTGTTAGCTCTCTGCTTCCACACTTTACTGATGCCCAGATCCTCAATATCGAGCGCTACAGGCTCCAACGGGATAGTACAAAAAATTTTATTGCCAAAGCAACCGGAGGTTTAAACATTTACAATAGAAGTGCATCAGCCGAGTCTCCAGTTAATTTATTTGGTTACAACTGGGACTTCAACTCTATGTACCAGCCAGGTAAACATGCGTTTGTCTTCGTGTCTAAATTTGATTATTTGAAAATCAACGATTCGGATTTTCTAAATTTCGGATTGCTACATGGCCGAGTCGTATTCAATCGGGATAGAAAATCCCATTTGGAAGCTTATACCCAATACTCCTTTGATAATTTCAGAGGACTGGCCCCTCGATGGATTGTAGGGGGAAGTTGGAGGCAAAAAGTAATCAATTCAACCAAAAGCACGCTGATTGTAGGCATTGGAGCTTTAAAGGAGTGGGAAACTTGGGAAAACCCACTTGAAGAAGAGTTTGTACGTGTGAGTTTTATCAAAAGTGCCAATTACCTATCCTTACGACAAAGCATCAATGATTTTGTTGATTTAAATACGGTCATTTACTTCCAAACCGGCTATGATTCAGACATCCGCACACTCAGAAACCGGTTATCTGGAAATATTAATTTGAATACAAAAATCACGGATATCCTTTCATTCACCAATTCTTTCGAGTTTTCGTATGAAGACAAGCCAATTGTACCTATTACTCCTTTCATTTTCGCTTTTCGAACAGGAATTTCTCTCGATTTTTAAAAGAGTTGATTTGAGCGATTTAGAAAAAAAATAAACATTATTGCAGTCCAAAGCTTCCAGCAACTTGCAATAATTTTATATCTTGCAGGGATGGAAAATTTTGTTGTTTCAGCTAGAAAGTATAGGCCTTCCAATTTTAAAAGTGTCGTAGGGCAAAGCCATATCACTACCACACTAAAAAATGCTATAAAAAACAATCACTTGGCCCAAGCCTTCCTCTTTTGCGGTCCTCGAGGAGTGGGGAAGACTACTTGTGCCCGTATTTTGGCAAAAACTATTAATTGCCAAAAGAGAACAGCTGACTATGAAGCATGCAATGAATGTGACTCCTGCAAGGCTTTCAACAACAATGCCTCCTTCAATATCCATGAATTGGATGCAGCCTCTAATAACTCCGTGGATGATATCCGTAATTTGGTAGATCAGGTTCGATACGCTCCGCAACAAGGACTTTATAAAGTCTATATCATAGATGAGGTACACATGCTTTCTACTGCCGCCTTCAATGCTTTCTTAAAAACATTGGAGGAACCACCTAGCTATGCGATTTTTATACTTGCTACAACAGAAAAACATAAAATCATCCCAACAATTCTGTCCCGTTGTCAGATTTTCGATTTTAATCGAATTCAGATCAATGATATGGCAGAACATCTCCGTTATATTTCTGGAGAGGAAAAAATTGAAGCAGAAGAAGAGGCCTTGCGATTGATTGCAACCAAAGCAGATGGTGCCTTGAGAGATGCTTTATCTATTTTTGATTTGATAGTTACTTATTCAGCAGGTAATAAATTAACCTACCAAGAGACTATCAGCAATCTTCACATCTTGGATTATGACTACTACTTTAAAGTGGTAGACGCCTTATTGGAAGAAAGTATCGCTCAGGTTTTGTTGATTTTTGATGAAATTTTAAAGAAAGGATTTGATGGCCATAATTTTATTGTAGGCTTGTCTGAGCATTTACGCGATTTATTAGTCTGTAAGGATGAGTCTACGATTCAACTGATCCAAGTATCCGAAAATATCAAAAAACGATATTTAGAGCAATCTCAGACCGCCACCATGTCCTTTTTGCTAAGTGCACTCAATATCAGCAATCAGTGTGATATTCACTACAAAGGCAGTAAAAACCAGCGGTTACATGTAGAATTGGCATTAATGAAAATGGCCAAATTACCACATGCCATTTCAATGGCTACAGCAGCTGATCAGTCAAAAAAAAAAGTCTGAGTGAGGAGGAGTCGAGTCCTGAACCTACAACAGTCGTAGTAAAACCATCCAGCCAAATGACCGTCAAGAAAACGGTCGTTCAAAAAACTATTGCTCTACCAAAAAGTATGGCAGAGGCACAAGCCAATGCCAAGGAAAAACCACAAACAACTTCACCTGTTCACAAGCATTCGTCATCTGAGGTGTTGGCAGAAACCAAAGAGGTCCCTGCGCTAGCGGAAACCTTTGACTTACCCAAACTCAAATTTGTTCTTTCCGAAATTATTGAAGACTTCAAATCCAATCATAAAAATCTTGAAATCACTGTATTAAAACAGGATATTAAACTTGAAGGCGAACGAATCATTTTTCAATTAAATGGGGAGATTCAGGAAGAAATCTTTCATAAACTCAAACCAGAGCTCCTTGGTATTCTTCGAAGAAAGTTAAACAACTACAGCATTGCTTTAGCCGCAGCACTGGTAGAGGAAGATGAAGAAAGCAATGCTCAACGCTTGTACACCAATACTGACAAACTAAGGTTCCTTCTTCAAAAATCACCAGCGTTGGGGGAATTGCAAAAACGATTTGGACTGGAAACGGACTTCTAAAAGTCTATTCCAATCCCAAAATTAATCATATTCTGAAGCTGTATAGCTTGACGGGGAGGGCCTGATTCCTGCTGAATAAATACCCGCTCATCATAGATTAAGATAGTCTCAATTCGCGTGGTGATATACTTATTAACCCGCATGGAAATGACAGAATTGACATTAACAACAAAGTTACCCAAGCGTTCAAAGTTGGTAAAAAGATTTAAATCAGCTCTCCAACGAATATTTTCAAATATTTCAAAATCGGTTTGAGAACTAAAAGACAATCCCGCCTCCGCTAAAACCCGTTCTCCCGGAATCACCCCGAAGGCCCCCGCTGTACTCAAGGAGTCATCCATAACAATGGTAAAACGACCGGTAAAAGGAGAAGCAATTAAAGATAAGCGATTGTTTTTCTCATATTGTTTCCGATAGTTTAAACCCGTAGAAGACTGCACATAGGCCGGCGCTAAGAAATCAGACAAACGTGTCCGGGCATCTTCCTCTGCTCCTGGCGGCCTGAAAAAACGAAATCCTGGCAATAATTGTGTTCGGGCATCTATCTGAGTAGAAAGGTACCACCGAGGTGTTAGCTCACGTCCATACTTGGAAATAAAGATAAAGTTATCATTCGTTTTTCGAGTAGGAAATCGACGGTCAGAAATCCTATTGAAACCTGCATTAACGGTCAAGTTGGTATCCCAAATAATGGCATCTTTTTTATAGTTGGCAAACAGAGCGGTACCGGTATTTAATGCTAAATTACTTGCCCCCCCAGCATTCCAATTGGATAAACTTACCTGTTGGATACTCAAATTAAAGTTTCCACCTTTTTTCCAATAAATGGGTCGTACTTTTTCTTTAATGATGATGGAGTCTCCAATCATGATGATTGTATCTCCGCTGATTAATAATGTATCAGCTTTCAATAAATCATCAACTTGAGCCATTCCGCGAAAAGAGAACGTACCCAAAAACAAAAGGAAGCCGATAAAAATACGTCTCATGAAAGTATTCCGATGATTTATTGATAAATAGTGAGTTTTTGACCAACACGAATGGTATTATCCCGCAAGTTATTCCATTTCTTGATATCTTCCACACTTACAGCATAGCGCTGGCTTAAACGAAACAGTGTCTCTCCTGTCGCTACGGTATGTGTGACGGTTTTTCTTAGAGCTGGAGCAGGGGTTTCATTTCTTGGAGCGGAGGATTGGATGGCATTCCCTCCCTGTGGCATTGATTTTACAAGTTCTTCCTCTCCCATCAAACGTTTTAATTCTGTTGCCGAAACGAATCGAATATCTTCATTGCGCTTACGGTGGTCCTGCAAATATAAAATCATCCCCGGCCTTAAAGAATTATCCTCCCGCATTCTATTTTTTGCCTTGAGGGTAGCAACCTTCATCCCATACATCTGAGAGATCGACCAAAAGGTTTCTCCTGGTTTGACAATATGTTCCTTTGCCTCCGCACTTCCTCGTTTTGGCTCGGTGTAATAATATTGCCCCTCTTGGATTTTTTCCCCTTTTTCTAAGTCATTGATTTTCCTGAGTTTTCGCTCTTTCAGGCCAACCTGCCTTGCCAAAGCCTCTTGAGGCATGGATGCAGCAGCTTGAATCCCATCCAGATCATTTACCTTAATCTGATTAGGTTTGGTAGCCTGCTGCTGATTTCCTGAAATTTTTGGAAATTCTTGAGAAGAACTCACAACTGTGGTGACCGAGGCAGTGCTTTCAGAAGTGGGAGTGGTATTTCTCCTGACTGCTGGGGTTACTGTGGCTGAACCTTGCTTTATATAAAAAACGGAATAAGGCTTGTCTCCGGGAACTGTACCTTTAGAAGCCCATTTATTATATTCTTTCAAATGATCTTCCGTAACTCCTAATCTTGGGGCCAATGCTTTTAACGTAACTGGCCCCTGAATTCTGGCTTCTTCCAAAAAACCATCCGAACTGGCAAACATCTGCCATCTTCCTTCAAAAGCAATTTTATGGGCCAAAAACTTTTTGAAATACCAATGAGAGTTTCGATCGATTTCAACCACTTTTTTTCCGTTATACTGATTTCCAAAATAAGCTTTAGCTCCTCCAAGACCCATTTGATAGGATACAAGCGCGCACATCCAATTGTCAAATTGGTTATTGTGCTTTTTCACATACAAAGCAGCCCCTTTCGTCGAAGAAGCAATATTCTTTCGCTCATCCACTTGCGCATCCACCCGTAAAAAAACCTCCTCGGCAGTTCCTTGCTTAAACTGCCAAAAACCAACCGCATTGGAAGTAGAAACTGCATCCGGAATAAGACTCGATTCTTGAATGACCAAATATTTAAAATCCTCGGGTACGCCTGCATTTTTCAACTCACGCTCTACAATAGGCATATATAACGCAACACGCTCTGCTTTTACCCGGAAAAAGGTGGGATTTCTATACAATGCATCTACATCTAGTTGTATTTCTCTTCTGGCTTGTTCGTTAATCAAAATTCTCAAATCAGCAAATACAATTTCCCTTGGCACTTGCGGTATTTGTTGCGCATAACCAAGAGGTGCTAAATACAATAGTAGATTAATAAAAAATATTATTTGTAGTCTATTTCTCATAACTTCCTAGCCATCATCAAACCATCTCTTATCGGCAACAATACATTTTCTACCCGAGAGTCTTCCTCCACCATACGGTTATAATCCAACAATGCCTGTGTGTCCTTATCTATTTTTTGACCAGGTGTCACCAATACCTTGCCAGACCACAACACATTGTCAGCCAAAATGATGCCACCTGGATTGACACGGTCGATTATCAGATTGTAGTAGGGAATATAATTTGCTTTATCAGCATCGATAAATACCATATCAAACCGGTCTTCCAATGTAGGAATGACTTCCAGTGCATTGCCCAATCGGTAATCTATTTTATGCTCCAAACCAGATAGTTTAAAAAAACCTCTCACCATAGTTTCCAGCTCATCGTTGATATCTAAGGTGATTAACTTCCCGTCCTCTTGGAGTCCGCGGGCCATGCATATACCAGAGTACCCAGTATAGGTACCAATTTCTAAGATCACCTTGGGTTGTAACATCTTAACCCATAATTCTAAAACTTTACCCTGTAGATGTCCGGACAACATACGGGGCATCAAGACCTTTGCATGGGTGTCTCGTGTTATATGCCTTAGTAAATCATCTTCTTGGCTTGTATGATGTTCACAATAAGCTAATAAGCGCTCGTCGATAAATTCCATAGTTAGGCTGGTAGATATTGTAAAAAACTTAATTGATTAGGATGATAAACTTCATTCGCTATATCCATAAGTTCCTCTGCGGTGGCAGACTTAATCTGCCCAAAGATAGTGTCCAAAGAGTCAATTCTTCCCTTATCTATCAAATTTTTACCAAATACGAGCATCAAGGCCGCATAGTTCTCCTCTGCCATGGCCATTTGACCAATGGCTTGTTCTTTGGCCATATGCAACTGCATCGTGCCTAATTTTTTGCTACGGAGCTTTTCCATCTCCTTCAAAACCAATTTTCTTGCCCGATTGACCGTATTCTGTTCCGTCCCAAAAAACACCCCAACAAAACCTGTATCCGAATAGGCTTGATAGGTTGACTCTACACTGTACACATAGCCATACTTTTCCCGCAAGGCTAGGTTTAATCTACTATTCATGCTAGGACCTCCCAAAATATTGTTTAAGAGATACAATTTAAATCGTCTGGGATCATACAAAGAATAGGCTGGCTGACCAATCGCACAATGAGCTTGGGTAATTTCCTTTTCAACCAGTTTATTGGAGGGCGAATAGGTTTGAAAGGGGCTTCGGATGTACAAGCTCCTTTTGGTAGGTATACTGGTCAAAAACCCTTCTACCTTTGCTAACACCTTTGAAAAAGAAATATTTCCAACGACTGAAAACACGAGTTGTGTTGTGTCCAAGCGGGTTGCTATAAAATCAAAAAAATCTTGTTGTTGAAACTTGGCCACCGTTTCCTCTCGACCTAGGATATTTCTGCCCAAGGCATGCCCTTCAAAGACCAAGGCGTCAAAGTCATCTTGTATAGAGTCATCTGGTGAATCCCGGTACATGGACATTTCCTCCAGGATTACCTGACGCTCCTTTTCTATTTGTTTTTGTGGAAAAGTAGAATTAAAGGTAATATCACATAGCAGTTCCGCAGCTTTGCTAAAATGTTCCTTGAGTGTTGTAGCGTAAAAGCAGATTTTCTCTTTCGTGGTGTAGGCATTCAATTCTCCTCCCAAAGACTCCAAGCGATTAAGAATATGAAACGCCTTGCGCTTTTTGGTGCCTTTGAAAGCCATATGTTCCCAAAAATGTGCCAAGCCTTCTTCTTCTGTAGACTCATCCCTACTCCCAATATTCACTATAAAACCACAATGTACCATCCGCGTATGGGTGACTTCTTGGTGCACGATGCGGATGCCATTGGGCAATTCCTTGAGATTATACTGCATGTAAACGTTTTTTCAATTGTAATGAATCATTCCTATCCTTCGCTTCAAACAATTCCACGACGCAACTGATTCAATTACAAAAATAAAAGTGTTTTCGGGATTACAACACAGGAATAGAATTACTGGCATGAGAAGGGGATTTAATAGAATAGATTATATTTGTTGGAGAGAAGAAAAGAGTGAGCAGTTGACAGTGAACAGTGAACAGTTGACAGTGAACAGTGAGCAACTACCACGGGGGCTGAGCGAAGTCGAAGCCAGTGAGCAGTTAAAAGTTGATTAAGTGATTAGTTGATTAAGTGCTTACAAAATCTAAAATATAGCACTTGAAGAGTGATTAGTTAAATTACAGCAATAACAGAAAGAAATTCCCATCTCCTATACCTGCCCCGAGTCTTGATTCTTGGCTCTTGATTCTTGATTCTAAATCTAAATTCATACTTGGTACTTGGTACTTAATACTTTGTACAATTAAAAAAATATCTCTAAACCATGAAATACACCCCTCTCCCAAAAGAACTTTACATCAAAAACCGTCAGAAATTAATCAGCAAACTTCCTTCTAAGGCGGTCGCTGTATTCCACTCCAATGATATCATGCCTACCAATGCTGATGGTACGATGAAATTCAGGCAGAACAATGATATTTTTTACTTGTCTGGAATAGATCAAGAAGAGTCAGTTTTGGTGATTTGTCCCGATTTCCCAAATCCCGAAATGCGAGAAATCTTGTTTTTAAGGGAAACCAATGATCATATTGCGGTTTGGGAAGGACATAAATATACTAAAGAAGAAGCCGAACAGGCGTCGGGAATTCAGAATATTCAATGGGTAGCAAATTTTGATCAGGTTTTTAACACATTGGTTACATTGAGCGCGCATATTTTTCTGAATACCAATGAACATTTACGCGCAGATATACAAGTGGAGAGCAGAGATGCACGATTTATCAAAACCTGCAAAGAGCGGTATCCCTTGCACAACTATCACCGAGTAGCCCCATTGATGCATCAGCTGAGAGCTGTAAAAGAACAGGAAGAAATTGATCAAATGCAGATAGCCTGCGATATTACGGAAAAAGGATTCAGAAGAATTCTCAAGTTTGTGAAGCCTGGGGTAACCGAGTATGAAATCGAGGCGGAATTTATTCATGAATTTATCCGTAATCGCAGCAAAGGGTTTGCTTACGAACCTATCATCGCTTCTGGTCCAAATGCTTGTGTTCTCCATTACATCGAAAACAAAGAAATCTGCAAAGATGGAGACTTGATCCTATTTGATGTAGGTGCTGAATACGGCAATTACAATGCAGATATGTCAAGGACCATCCCTGTCAATGGCAGATTCACCAAAAGGCAGCGAGCGGTTTATGATTCTGTCTTGCGTGTACAAAGTGCAGCCATGGATATCTTAAGACCCGGTGTGAATATTCAGGATTACCACAAAGAAGTGGGTTTGATTATGCAGTCTGAGTTGGTGAGTTTGGGCTTGATCGATCAGACAGATATCAAAAACCAAGATCCAAAATGGCCTGCATACAAAAAATACTTTATGCACGGCACATCCCACCATTTAGGCTTGGATGTGCATGATGTAGGTACTATGCATGAGCCCATCACCGCAGGCATGGTGTTCACGGTAGAACCTGGCATCTATATCCCTGAAGAGGGAATGGGCATCCGTCTAGAAAATAACATCGTCATCCAAGAAAATGGTTACTTTGATTTGATGCGCAATATCCCGATTGAGGCCGAGGAGATTGAGGAATTGATGAGGTAAGCTGGAAGAGGCTAGAGGCGTAGGAAGGAGGAAGGATGAAATTGACTGCTATGGACGTGGCATTGTTCCCTTGCGCTGTTGGCGTGAAAAGATTCTCTTTCATAAGAACGTTTTCGCAAGTCTGAAGACTTGATTCATAAAAACATGTGAATTGGAAAATTATTCTTAATTTGAAATTAGAAGAATGAAAAACACTAAACTGAAGATGTTTGACCCTAAGGAATTTTCTCCCCATTTATTTTGGGATGTAATTGTAGAAGATATAGATTTCCAAAAATCTAAGGTTTGGCTAATTACTAGAGTTGTTCAATACGGGAATTTAGATGATTGGAAAAAATTACTTGACCTATATGGAGAAGAGAAGATAAAGAAGGAAGTCGTCAACATTCGATCATTGGACGACATATCTATTTCATTTTTAGCAGTTTATTTTTCATTAAACAGAAAGGATTTCAGATGTTACACACAGAAACCGTCAACCAGCGACTTTTGGAAATCCTAAATGAATTAATGATTAATTCATTTTTCGAAAGTTATTATCTTGTAGGAGGCACAAATCTCGCATTACAACTTGGTCATAGGAAATCGATTGATATAGACCTTTTTGGAAATCAAGAATCAGTGAATATCTAAACGGCAAAAACCAACCAACCCTCAAAATCGCCCGAGAAATCAGCAGAAAACTTGATATAGAAGCTTCGATTGTTCTTGGTGTTTAGAGCACAAAATCCTGGCAGGTTTTGAAAACCTGCAAGGATTGCATCATCTAAATTTACAGACAATAGAAAAAAATCCATCCTAAAAAAGTGCAACAAAAATCACCTCACAGAAACTTGTAGTTGATTATTTTCACAATGAATCTTTGTTAAATTGCATTTTTCAAAGACAATTTAATCATTAATTTATTTTTAATTTTTTATATGATCTTTTATAAATGAAAAAATAAACCATTACTAATTATGAAAAAGTATCTATCTATCCTACTTTTAGGCTTAGTAGCTATTAGTTCTTGTCAAGAAAATGGACAAGAGGACCATTTAAGTTATGGATTATGAGGATAAATGAGCTTGTCAACAGATCAATACTGATCGGGATACTTACACTTCTAAGTATGTCTGGCTATGCCCAAACTAAAGAGCAAAATTAGAATATTGACTTAAAAAACCATTGGTACGACGGAAGCAGGGTAAATTCTCCCTCTGGATATGGACTTGGTGTTTTTGTCAATCATCAGGCAAGCATCTTTAACCATTCCAAATGGCTGATGATCAATGAGCTTGGCTATGATCGGATCTTGTCAAAAGCTGAAACAAATAACCCCTTATTTTGGTACCAAGAAGGAGCCGTTAGACTTAACAGTTGGATTGCAAGGACTCTTGATTATAAAAGTAACCATTTCACAATTGGACTTGGATTATCATTGATGTATGGTAATCAGCTAACCGGCGGTGCTCATGTAAACGGGAAGTTTATAAACGCCAATTATTCTTATGAACTGAGTTATGGACCGGTGTTCTCACTAACGTATAGCAACAGCGCAATTAGTGATCGCTTCGGCTTACGACTTGACCATGAAAGATACGATTCACGGGATAAAATCAGCAGCATATCAATACTGTACAGAATCTTCTGATTATTCCACAGCTAAAAAAATGATAGTATATACTATTACTATTCAAAAACCCTTCGTGTTCATTTGTGTCATTTGTGGACAACAAAAAAGCCAACTCCTTTCGAAGTCGGCTTTTTCATATTTCTAAAATTTAAGACCTTAGATCTAAATTATCCAATTGACACTCTTTTGAAAGCAGCTACGGTCATTCCTTTGCTTACTTTGTCAAGATACTGAGCAATAGATAATGAGTTATCTTTTACGAATTGCTGGCTCAACAACGTATTTTCTTTGTAGAACTTATTCAATTTACCCAAAGCGATTTTCTCCAACATCTCCTCAGCCTTACCTTCTTGTCTAGCTTGCTCTTTACCTACTTCGATTTCTCTTTCTACTACAGAAGCATCTACGCCGTCTTTGTCAACAGCTACAGGGTTCATCGCAGCAATCTGCATCGCTACATCTTTACCAGCTTCTTCTACAGCAGCACCGTTGGTGTTAACTAAAGAAACCAATACTCCTAATTTACCATTAGAGTGGATATAAGGAACAACTGCTTCACCAGAAACTACCTCGTAATGAGAGATCTCGATTTTCTCACCGATTTTACCGGTCATTTCAATGATTTTTTCAGCTGTAGTGATATTTTCGAACGGCAATGCAAGAATTTGCTCTACAGAAGTTGCTTTGTTAGCAACAGCTAGGTCCAATAACGTATTTGCAAAAGCAACGAAATCTTCATTCTTAGCAACGAAATCAGTCTCGCAAGTCAATGAAAGCAACGTTCCAGTAGCTCCGTCAGCACTTACGTGCGTCACAATAGTACCTTCTTTGGTCTCTCTGTCAGCTCTTGAAGCAGATACTTTCTGACCTTTTTTTCTAAGGATATCGATAGCTTTTTCGAAATCACCTTCAGCTTCGGTGAGGGCTTTTTTACAGTCCATCATACCAGCTCCGGTCATTTGTCTCAATTTGTTTACTTCCTGTGCAGTAATAGCCATTGTTTTAGTCAATTTATGAGATTAAACTTTTTTCTATGTTAGGGAAGACCTGGCAGTCCGCCGCGGCAAACTGCCAGGTCTTAGTCAATTAAAAACAAAAAATTGAACACAGGCCGAAACCGCATGTTCAATCTTTTGTATTTAGTAAATCAAAGTGGAATTACTCTTGTGTGTCAGCATCCACAGCTCTCTTTGCTTCTTCCTCTTCAGAAAGTTTAGCATCTTCTTTGTCTCTCTTACGCTCAGAAAGACCTTCTTCGATCGCTGTTCCGATGGCTTTTACCAACAAGGAGATTGATTTGTATGCATCGTCATTGGCAGGGATTGGAAACTCTACCTCATTAGGGTTAGAGTTGGTATCTACCAACGCGAAAACAGGGATACCAAGCTTTTGTGCTTCAGAGATAGCAATATGCTCTCTCTTGATGTCTACTACAAACAAAGCAGCAGGAAGTCTTGTCAGATCAGCGATACCGCCAAGTACAGATTCCAATTTCTCTCTTTGTCTTGTGATCATCAATCGCTCTTTCTTCGCAAGATTTGTATAAGACTCGTCTTTCATCATTTTGTCGATGGTAGACATCTTCTTCAAGGACTTGCGGATAGTAGCGAAGTTTGTCAACATACCACCTAACCATCTTTCAGTTACGTAAGGCATGTTTAATCGTCTTGCTTCTTCTGCAATAAGGTCTTTCGCTTGCTTTTTAGTAGCAACGAACATCACTTTTTTGCCAGAACGTACGATTTGCTTGATTGCATTGGATGCTTCTTCGAGGCAAACAAGCGTTTTGTTTAGGTCAATGATATGGATACCGTTCTTCTCCATGAAGATATACGGAGCCATTCTTGGATCCCACTTTCTCGTCAAGTGTCCAAAGTGAACACCAGCATCCAGTAAGTCTTTATATTCTATTTGTGCCATTAATAAAGTATATTTTGCTGTATAAGGTTGTGAGAAAACTCCCAATTAACGCTTGGAGAACTGGAATCTTCTTCTCGCTTTTCTTCTTCCTGGCTTCTTACGCTCAACCATTCTAGGGTCACGGGTAAGGAAACCTTCTTTTTTCAACGGAGGTCTGTGCTCAGCGTCAAATTCGCAAAGTGCTCTAGCGATTGCCATACGAGCCGCTTCTGCTTGACCTTTGATACCACCACCGTCTACATTGATAGTCACATCGTAAGTACCTTCTACACCAACAAGTGCAAGAGGCTGCTTCACTACGATCTGATGCAAATCAAACGGGAAATACGTTTCGATCGACTTATTGTTGACAACGATCTCACCTTTGCCCGGCTTCATGTAGATTCTAGCGACGGATGTCTTTCTTCTACCGATTGTGTTGATAATTTCCATGAACTGCTAAGGTTAAAATTTGACTTCTTTAGGTTGCTGTGCAGCATGAGGATGCTCAGGACCATTGTAAACAAATAGGTTTCTGTACATCTGTCTGCCAAGTCTGTTCTTTGGCAACATACCTCTGACTGCCTTTTCCACCAAAATTGAAGCTGATTTAGCTTTCAATAATTTTGGTGTAGAAATGCGCTGTCCACCTGGGTAGCCGGTATGACGAACGTAAACTTTCTCGTCCATCTTTCTACCAGTCAACCTAACCTTGTCTGCATTGATGACAATCACGTTGTCTCCGCAGTCCACGTGAGGAGTAAAGCTTGGTTTATGCTTACCCCTTAGGATTTTGGCAACCTCACTCGAAAATCTACCTAAAACTGCAGACTGGGCATCCACTACCACCCATTGTTTGTCTACAGTAGCAGCATTTGCCGATTTGGTCTTGTAGCTTAATGTATCCACTGTGTAAATGTTTAATTATTAGCTTGTTAAATATATTCCACCCCCAAAAAGGGACACAAAGATAGAAGTAATTTCTTTTACATGCAAAAGAAACAACATTATTGCCCACATTTTCTTTACGTTAGCTGTTTTTCTCCAGCTGTTTGACCACCACGTCAAAGTCTTTAGGATAAGGAGCTTCTATTGAAATTGGCTCTTCCTTCAATCCTTTAAACCCGATGGCATAGGCATGCAGGGAAACCCGCTGCATAATGGGCAGTTCATCCGTGCCTTTTTTAAGGTTAAATCGCCGTTTTAAGGCAGACAAATAAAGTGGCTTCCCTCCATAGGTATCATCCCCACAAATCGGAGCTTTCAGATGGGCCAAATGAACCCTGATCTGATGCAATCTTCCGGTGATAGGCTTACATTCGATCAAAGAATGAGCAAAGTAAGTCTTGAGGGTATTGAAAACCGTCTGTGCAGGCTTGCCTTCTTTGGTTATCTTGGCGATGCCTTTATTGGTTGCGTGAATATTGCGGTCCACCAATTCATTGCTGAACTCATGAATCCCATCCACTACTGCATGGTAAATTTTATTGACTTTTCGGTCCTCAAACTGGATAGCGATGTTCCGATAAGCATCCTGGTGTTTGGCGATCACAAGGCATCCCGAAGTCTCCTTATCCAGTCGGTGACACACCTGGGCATCTGGGGTGTAACCTCTGGCAAGTTCCAGAATATTCTGGGCTTCATGCCGATCTTCCAATGTCGATAAATAGGGAGGCTTATTGATGACAAGGTAATCCTCGTTTTCAAACAGAATCAAGTCCTTAAAATCAATTTTTTTCATGCAGTCCTTTCCCAATAAGGGCGCAAATGTAGGGAAATAAATTGAGTTGAAGAAATATGGTAAGTGAAAAATTAGTGATTGGTTCATTGAGTGATTCGTAGTGGGAAGTCCACAGTCGTCGGTCGACAGTCAACGGTTTCGTTGTCCCCTCATGAAATAGGTTGACAGGTCATTGACCGAAGACCGAATGGTTTCAAAAATTCCTCATTTAACTACTAATGTCACAATGGTAGGAAAACCATTAAGAAATTGAGGAGCATTAAGAGAAAACTTGAAAAAGGCTTAATTCACTTAATACCTTAATGGTTATAAAAAATCTCATTCAACTACTAATGTCACAATGGTAGGAAAACCATTAAGAAATTGAGGAGCATTAAGAGAAAACTTGAAAAAGGCTTAATTCACTTAATACCTTAATGGTTATAAAAAATCTCATTCAACTACTAATGTCACAATGGTAGGAAAACCATTAAGAAATTGAGGAGCATTAAGAGAAAACTTGAAAAAGGCTTAATTCCCTTAATACCTTAATGGTTATAAAAAACCTCATTCAACTACTAATGTCACAATGGTAGCGAAACCATTAACAAATTAAGGAGCTTTAAAAGAAACCTCGAAAAAGGCTTAATTCCCTTAATACCTTAATGGTTTCAAAAATTCCTCATTTAACTACTAATTTCCCAATGGTAGGAAAACCATTAAGAAATTAAGGAGCTTTAAAAGAAACCTCGAAAAAGACTTAATCCCCTTAATACCTTAATGGTTATAAAAAACCTCATTCAACTACTAATGTCACAATGGTAGCGAAACCATTAACAAATTAAGGAGCTTTAAAAGAAACCTCGAAAAAGACTTAATCCCCTTAATACCTTAATGGTTTCAAAAAAACCTCATTCAACTACTAATGTCACAATGGTAGGAAAACCATTCAGAAGTTATGGAGCATTAAAAGAGGTATGATGCTCTCAACATCTGGTGAACTTTGAAAAAGTTTCTCATTATCAGTAATTTATATGTTAGCTCTTGTTTCTTGATTCTTGCTTCTTGGCTCTTGATTCTTGATTCTTGTTTCTTAAGTCTAATCTCTCGCTTCTCGCATCTAATCTCTCGCTTCTAAACCCGCTTCTCCTACTCATTCCACAAAACCCATATACAACTCTTCCAACGTCTGTTCCAAATCCTCCGTAAATCCTCCATGAGGGCGGGAGGTTTGGATCATGGAGCTTCTGTTTGCAGTCAACCATCGGAAACGGGCCGGTGCATCGTGCTGGGCAATGGGACTGCTCGTATTTGTTCCTTTGCATATGCCAGCCAAAGACTCCAAATACCCTTTTAAAACTTCTAAATCAGCCGCAGAATCCAAGGCAAGCACTTTAGTTAAGTCCGGATTAACCTTACAGGCTAGAAAGTCCTTTCGCTTACAGCAGATCAAGACGCCCACATTGACAAACTCCTCACGCTCTACCCTAGGTACTATGCGGAGGATAGCATATTCATATAAGTGCTTTCCTTGCATCTTCGGCTCCTTGGATAAAGTTTTCAGAATTTTTCAGACGGGTTTTCAAAAACCCAGCGTAAACCGCCTTCCCCTCTTCGGCTGATTCTACATCCCTAGATGCCAGAATCCATTCATCCGGTATGAGGGATACCAATTGATCTATCTTCTCTTCTGTAATCAAGCCCTTTATTTCTTGGTCGACTTCTGAAAGATGCGAAGCTTTAGGCAGCAATACATGATCTTTGATCATAGGAAATGCACTCAAAGCCTGCTTTTCCCAATTGTCCCAAGAATGATGAAAAAGAAAAGAGGCTCCATGATCGATCAGCCACAATTCTCTATTCCACCAAAGCATATTGGTATTACGGAAGCTGCGGTCCACATTGGTAATAAATGCGTCTAACCATACAATTTTAGAAGCCAAAACTGAATCTATTGCAGTAGCCCCAGGGTCATAAGTCAGCGCCTTGGACAAAAAATGAAGAGCCAAATTCAACCCTTGACTACCTTTCAGCAAATCCTGTATTTCCTCATCTCCCTCAGATCTCCCAAAAGCTTCATCCAGATTGGCAAACACCAACTCAGGCACCTTTAAACCCAAGACTCTGGCTATCTCACCTCCCAGCAATTCAGCAATCAGCGCTTTTTCACGTTGACCGGCACCTTTGAATTTGAGCACATAGCTAAAACCATCATCAGCATCTGCCAAGGCAGGTAGCGATCCCCCCTCCCTCAAAGGCATCACGTACCGCATCACCTGCACGGTTCGAAGACTGGGTTGAAAGGAATGGTTGGTCATAGGGGGATGTAGTGAATAGTGAACAGTGAGTAGTTAATAGTTAGCGGTGATTAGTGGACCATACTTGGTTCTTGGTACTTAGTAGATGGTACAGTCATCCGAGTCTTGTTTCTTGTTTCTAATATCTAATCTCTCGCATCTAATCTCTCGCTCCTGCTTGCAGCAGGCAAGTCTAATCTCTCCAACGGTAATTCAAAGCTAAATAAGGATCCTTTCCCCACTGTACTACTAACGGAAATCTTGCTCTTATGGCCTTCTAGGATATGCTTGACAATCGCCAAACCTAAGCCAGTCCCTCCAGCTTCTCGGTTTCTACTTTTTTCCACTCGATAAAAACGCTCAAAAATCCGTTTGATATCTTCAGGAGGAATTCCCTTTCCATTATCTTTCACCTCCACAGAGATATGGTTTTTATGAGCCTTTAGATTGACTTCAACCTCTCCTCCGTCGTGGTTATATTTGATCGCATTGGAAATCAGATTTTGACACACCCGAAATATTTTGTCCTTATCCGCCTTGGTATGATACTGCTTTTCTTTGTCGTAAAAGAAACGGATCAACATATCCCGCTTATCTGCTTTTTGCTCCAACTCTTCGATGACCTCATGTAGCAACTCTTTTAAGTCGAAGGTTTCTAAATTAAATTTCACAACCCCACTCTCCATTTGATTGAGCGTCAACAAGTCGTGAACGAGTTTATCCAGTGCATTTAAACTCTTAGCCGCTCGTTTCAAAAATTTCAATCGTACCGACTTATCTTCCACCGCTCCATCTAGGAGGGTATGAATGTATCCTAATGCCGCAAAAATTGGAGTTTTCAGTTCGTGAGAAATATCTGCAATAAAATCTTTCCTAAACTCTGCATTTTTTTTGAGCGTTTCTATCTCCTGATTTTTCGCTTGTGCGTAGGAGTTGATAGTTTTGTTGATGCGCTTTAATGGAGAAATAGAAAGACCATCAAATTTGTCTTGTGCAATGGAGTAATCCTTTTTCTGGATCTTTTCCAAAACTGAATAGATATTGCTAATTTCTTTAAATATCAAAAACTCCAACGTGACATTCATTAAGATATAAGATACTGAAAAAGAAATACCACCCGCTACCAGTAGCAAGGTAGGGGTGGCAGTATCTAGTAATGAAATAAACGCAACGGTCAGGGCTGAAATCGCTAATCCCAAAACGAAGGATATCCCACGGGATGTTGTAAACATATACTTAATTCAATTCGAATTTATAACCTACTCCTTTAACAGTAGTGATATAATCTTCGCCAATCTTCTCACGAACTTTTCTAATGTGCACATCCACGGTACGAGCCAAAACAAACACATCTGCTCCCCAGATATTCTGCAACAGATCATCTCTACTAAACACTATATTAGGGTTTTTGGCTAAAAAATACAACAATTCGAATTCTTTCTTTGGAAGTGTGATGGTCGTGCCCCGCTGATCGATGGTGTAACTCGTGCGGTCAATGATCAAATCCTTGATTTTGATTTGGGTAAATTCCTGCTCTTTTTTGGATTCTCTACGGAATAAAGCGGCAATCCTACTCATGAGGGCACGCGGCTTGATAGGCTTGGTGATATAATCATCTGCACCCACATCAAAGGCAGCTACCTCGGAGTATTCTTCAGAACGAGCAGTTAAAAAGATGATAAATGTATTTTTTAATTCGGGAATCTCCCGCATCTGCCTACAAGTTTCGACACCATCCTGTTGAGGCATCATGATGTCCAATAGGATCACGTCTGGAACAAACTTATTCGCCAGCTTGACGGCCTTCATCCCATCCTCTGCAGACTCTACTTCATAGCCTTCTTTTTTGAGATTATATGTCAATAAATCGACAATATCCGGCTCATCATCGACGACGAGAACTTTTACTTTTGGTTTATCGCTCATGTAGAAATAGCGTTTGATGTCTCGCTAATATATTGCTAAGGTAAAAAAAGACTTGTGATAAAAATAGAATTAACCTACTTAGGTCAAAAACACAACATAAAATTTTTATTAAATATGTAGATGTTACCAAAATGTTAAGAAATGGTAGCCTAATTATTACGCAAACCCTTTACCTCCATCAACTCCATATCCAATGAACCAACCATTAATTTAGCTTTGATTTTTAACGGTATTTTATTTTGATCATCTGAAACCCACACTGTCACCGGCTGCTCTCCTCTAAAAAGCTTGTTTTTAGGAATGATAGGGGATAGTTTGAATGTATTAAAAGTACCAATGGGCGTATCTACCTTTTCTTTTCCTTGAAATACCATTTTCAAATTATAGATCTCCTTATCAAAAAATCCTGTCAATAAAATTGTCTCTCCTTTTTTGAGTTTACTCAAATCCATTGTTCTCAAATAATAAAATCCACTCACAATGTCCTGTACATTGGTAGGAACAGCATAGTCTTTTGTACTCACTACTTCCTTATTTTCTCGATCAAAAAGCTTCACATGCGCATTTTTCTGGAGATGATCGAAATATACCTGTTCGTGCTTGCGATAACTCCCTTCTTCAATATGTCTGTACGAACGATGAGGAATCATTTTAGCAGTATCAATGTAACTCCCCCAATTGTCATTGACTTTAAACAGCTTGAACACACCCAAAGTAGAGCCAAACACATCCATTTTGTAAGTCGGCCTATTATTAACAGTAGAAATTGATGGTGCTACCACCATTTTTGCTTCTGCAGCATTCAAAAAGCTATAGCTTACTTTAAATGTCAATTCCTCTCCTGGCAAAAAGGCAGTATTTTTCTGTCCCATGCTTGAAAAACTCAAGCACAAGAAACAAAGCGTGACAATTACTGACATTAGTCGACTATTTTTCATTAAAACCATAGCTAGGCTAAGTTCATTTCAAATCTTATTCCAATATTAGCAGATAATTTAAAGATCCACGAAACAATTACGTAAACTCTCAGATTATCGTTGAGGGTTCAAGTATCAATCTTTATTTTGAATCAACCAAATCATTGAATTGTTAACATACCTATGAGCATCAATACAGAAAAACTAAAAGCACTTCAGCTGACCATTGACAAGCTGGAAAAAACGTATGGAAAAGGTACGGTGATGAAATTGAGTGACAATACCGTTCAGGATGTACCTGTTATTTCTACCGGATCCTTGGGCTTGGATATGGCTTTGGGAGTAGGTGGTATCCCTAGGGGCCGTGTGATTGAAATATACGGACCTGAATCATCTGGAAAAACAACATTGACAATGCACTGCATTGCCGAAGCACAGAAGGCAGGCGGTTTGGCAGCTTTCATTGATGCAGAACACGCTTTTGATAAATCATACGCCGAAAAACTCGGGATTGACACTGAAAACTTGCTAATTTCTCAACCGGACAATGGTGAACAGGCCTTGGAGATTGCAGAACACCTCATTCGTTCTGGTGCAATTGACATTATTGTGATTGACTCGGTGGCAGCTTTGGTACCGAAGGGGGAATTGGAAGGAGATATGGGAGACAGCAAAATGGGTTTACAGGCCCGATTGATGTCCCAAGCGCTAAGAAAATTGACTGGTGCCATTCACAAGACTGGCTGTGCCTGCATTTTCATCAATCAGCTGCGTGATAAAATCGGGGTCATGTTTGGAAGTCCTGAGACAACAACTGGTGGAAATGCATTGAAATTCTATGCATCTGTGCGATTAGATATCCGTAGGATCGGTCAAATCAAAGAAGGTGCGGACAATATTTTAGGTAATAGAACGAAAGTAAAAGTAGTTAAAAATAAAGTCGCACCTCCATTCAAAGTTGTAGAGTTTGACATCATGTATGGACTTGGTATTTCTAAAGTAGGAGAAATCATCGACTTGGGAGTGGAGTTTGAAATTGTTAAAAAGGCTGGGTCTTGGTTCTCTTATGAAGGAAACAAGCTAGGACAGGGAAGAGATGCTGTAAAAAATCTTTTATTGGACAATCCGGAATTGATGGAAGAGTTGGAAAGAAAAATCAAAGAAAAATCAGGATTAATAATCGGAGGAAGTCCAAAGCCCGCATTGGAGGAATAAAAATTTAGATTACCTAGAAAAAAAAGCAGCTGAGTTAATTCCCAGCTGCTTTTTTTATGTCCCAAATTTATCAAAAGACATATCGTGCATGGCATTCATCAGCTTAAGCTGCTCTTATAGCCTCTACAGGATCCAATCTTGCTGCCATTGTTGCAGGGACAATGCCCGAAGCAATTCCTATTACAGAAGAAATACCTAAACCTAGAATAATATTTTTGAAGGATAAAATGAGTTCTAAACTTCCGAGTTGGATAAAGGATAGCCCAAAGACGATCAAAATCCCTCCAATTCCCCCAATCATACTGAGGAATACTGCCTCAAACAAGAATTGGTATAGGATAAAATAATTTTTAGCACCAAGAGATTTTTGAATCCCTATGATATTGGTCCGCTCTTTTACAGAAACAAACATGATATTGGCAATCCCAAAACCTCCAACTAGGATTGAAAAACCTCCAATGACCCAACCTGCAGTACTGATCACATCAAAAATAGAGCCTATGGTATTCAACAAAAACTCAGATTTATTCAATGAGAAATTATCCTCCTGAGTAGGTTTCAAACCTCTTTTTGCCCGTAAAAGCCCAATCAGCTCATTTTCTAGCGCCACCATTCCAATATCAGATTCTATACCCTTCACCGCGATGGCTGGTTCTATCCCATTTTGCCCAACATAATACAGCTTGGTAAAACTCCCAAATGGAATCATTACAGCTTCATCTTTGGAGGAAATTTCAAGCAATCCCTCACCCTCCTCTTCAAAAAGGCCAACTACAACAAATTTATTCCCTTTGATTTTCAATTCCTTACCAAGAGGATCCACATTTGGAAACAACGTATTTGCCACTTTAACACCAATCAAGGCTACATTTCGTGAGGCATTGACTTCTTGTTCTGTAAAATACCTCCCTGATTCCAATGCAATATCATATACATCTTGGTAAGAAAAAGTTACTCCATTGATATTAGTCCCTCTGTAAGCATTGCTCCCTGCCTGCACGGTACCATTAGCTCCAGCAGAGAAAGCTACACCACTTGCATTTTTCAACTTTTCACGCAAAAACTGATATTCCGAATAGGTGTTATAGGGTCTTCTAAAATACTTCCACCATGGATAATCCGGACCTCCTACAAATTGAAATCGGTTTACGGTTACTACATTGGTTCCTAAAAAACTAAAACTTGATTTGATGTTTTTTTCCAAAGAATCTACCAAAGTGAATACCGCTATAATTGCAAAAATCCCCACGGTTACTCCCAATAAGGACAAAATGGTTCGGGTCAAATTAGATTTGAGCGCTTGCATAGCAAATCGAATACTTTCCCACATTAATTTTAGATAGTTCACGGCTTCAATTAGTTGGTTTAAAACAAAAATGCAATATAGATAGATTTCGGGAATTTTATTTTGTATCTTTGCACTTTTTACAGAGTATTTCAAACTCAAAAAAAAGCGAAAATTCTATTCATTCTATATGAAGTTATCAGACTTTAAATTCGACGTCCCCAAAAAATTAATTTCCTTGTATCCAACTGACAACCGTGATGAATCCAGGTTGATGGTAGTTAACAGAAAAACAGGTCAAATTGAGCACCGTGTTTTCAAGGATATCATTGAATATTTTGGCGAGGGAGATGTATTTGTCATCAATGACACAAAGGTTTTCCCAGCTAGGCTCTATGGCAACAAAGAAAAAACAGGTGCCAAAATTGAGGTGTTTTTGTTACGAGAACTTAACCAAGATCTCCGTCTTTGGGATGTATTGGTAGATCCTGCCCGAAAAATCCGAGTAGGCAACAAGCTGTACTTTGGGGATTCCGATTTGGTAGCAGAGGTAATTGATAATACTACATCAAGAGGTCGTACCATTCGATTCCTTTTTGATGGAACAGATGAGGAGTTTTATAAAACCATTGATACCTTAGGGGAGACACCTCTATTGAAGGAGTACATTGAGCGGAAAGTTGAAGCGGAAGATCGCGAACGTTATCAAACAATATTTGCTAGTCATGTTGGGGCCGTTGCAGCACCAACAGCAGGTATGCACTTTACCCCTCATTTGCTTAAGCGCTTAGAGCTAAAAGGTGTAGAAGTTTGCCCGATTACTTTACACATTGGTTTAGGTACTTTCAGAAAAGTAGATGTGGAAGATCTGACCAAGCACAAAATGGATTCGGAAAATTATGATATCCCAAGTAAGACTGTAGACTTGGTCAATGAAGCGCTGGACAATAAAAAGCGAGTAGTCGCTGTTGGTACAACTTCACTAAAAACCATTGAATCTTCAGTTACAGCCAATTCGCATTTGAAGCAAAGTAGTGGTTGGACAGATAAATTTATCATCCCTCCTTATGAGTTTAAAATTGCTAATACCTTGATCACCAACTTTCATTTGCCAGAGTCCACATTACTGATGACTGCTTCAGCCTTTGGCGGATATGATCTGATCATGAAAGCCTATCAAGAGGCGATTAAAGAAAAATATAGATTCTTCTCCTATGGAGATGCTATGCTCATACTCTAATTTGATGGATAATTAAATTTCACCATCAACGCTATATTCAAGAAGACCCGCCAATATTGGTGGGTCTTTTTCATGGTGATTTCTTCATTTGATTTGCATAGCTTATTTTTAACATTCCAGAATGAATCCTTAACATCAACGCATGAAAAAATATGCATTAATCGTCGCGGGTGGCAGTGGGACCCGTATGGGAAGCCCGATAGCCAAGCAGTACCTGCCCATAGGCAAAAAACCTGTACTGATGCATACCCTGGAGAAATTTCATGAGTTTGATCCAGAAGTTTCTCTTCGATTAGTCATACCAGGCTCAGACTTTGATTATTGGAGAAGTTTATGTCAAGAATATAGTTTCTCGATTCCTCATCAATTGGTAGCAGGTGGACAAACCCGGTTTCAATCAGTCAGAAATGGACTTCAGTCTATCTCCGAGACAGCGGGACTCGTGGCAATCCACGATGGGGTAAGACCATTTGTAGAGGCATCCGTAATACATCAAAGCTTTCAAACAGCTGCATTGACAGGGAGTGCTATCGCAGTAGTAGAATTAAAAGACTCTATCCGAAAAGTAGAGCCATTAGGAGCATCAATTTTTCAAAATAGATCAGAGTTTAGGTTGGTACAAACCCCACAAACTTTCAGATTAGATAAGATTAAAGAAGCCTTTCAAACCCAAGAAAGCACGGCATTTACCGATGACGCAACCGTGTATGAGCATCAGGGATGGCAAGTAAGCCTGATCCCTGGCAATCTTGAAAACATCAAACTGACAACACAAGAAGATTTAATGTTTGCTGAATTTTTACTCGGTAAAAAATCCCACTGATGTTTACCGAGAAAATCCGAACACTTACCGAGAAAAACCATGCGATTGCCTAATCATTGAAAGAAATCTGATTGCCATCATCTACTTTTGATTCATCAAACATTCAAATACACGACAATGGCAACTCAAAAATTCAACTCCGGAAACTCTGACCTCACCGCAGGTTTGATTGTGCTTTTAGTTGGGGTGGTACTCTTACTAAAGGCAATTGGATTCGTTTTCCCCTTTTGGCTAATCTCATGGCCCATGCTCTTAGTAGCTATAGGGCTTGTAATTTTAGCTAGGCATAACTTCCAAAATGGCTTTGGCTTCTTTTTGGTGATATTTGGCGGCATCATGCTGATCAATAAGTATTTTGGATTCCCTTTTGAAGTCAGACAATTTATCATCCCAGGCGGACTGATTTTATTCGGGCTCTACCTGATATTAAAGAAAAATAGAGACAATCAACGTCTCCAAGAAGACTTAATGAAAAACTACGGTATCAGCAAAAAAGAACCTACCGAAGCAACCCTAACGCAGGAAGCATCAGAATCAACAGAACCAAAACAAAATTTTACTGGGTTTGATCATGCCGAGGTTTTGAATGCACAAGCATTATTCACCGGTATTCAACGCAGGGTTTTCTCTAAAAACTTCAAAGGTGGTAAAGTGTCGGCAACCTTTGGAGGGACAGAAATAGACTTTACCCAAGCTGATATTGACGGAGAAGCGTCCATCAACTTAGAAGTAGCTTTTGGTGGTGTAAAATTACTGGTACCCCCTCATTGGGATGTGCAAGTCCAAATCGGCACCGTCTTTGCCGCTGGCGTGGAAGACAAACGATTCTACAACCCTACAAAAGTAGACAAAACAAAAGTTTTGAAAATCTATGGATCTGTAGTGTTTGGAGGTCTCGAAATCAAATCCTTTTAGTAACTTCAGCAGGCCTAGTAGATCCACTCAATCTTCTAGGCTTGTTGTATTTTCATGACTAGCATATGCAACTCTTTCGTCAAGGAATTAAGGCCTACTGGATAAGTTTCCTACTGATCAGCAGTAGTTGGATTCTGCTAATAACCGCTTTACTGAATTTTTATGGTTTAGCATTTCCCCTTGCCTCAGTTGAGTCTTTTTTCCTTTGGACGCAAACCATTACAGGTGCTTGGATATTAGGAAACATTTTCAATTACTACACCCCTCAAAAAGGTCAAATATGGATAGGAATTGCACTTCCCCTCATCTTTGCAGCTGGGTTTACAGCACTATATTACTGGCTTATCATGTGGGTGAGTCCCAAGCAAGTAGATTACATTCTTTTTTTACAGGGTAGCAGCATTTTAAAAGGAACCTATCTTTACATATTCTTTCAATTTTGGACCATTTTACTTCTCATCGCGAGCAAGTTAGAAGACCAACAAAAAATCAAAGAAACTGAAACTCATACAGCGAAATTAGCCAAAGAAGCAGAAATGTATCATTTGAGACAACAACTTCAACCTCATTTCCTTTTCAACAGCCTCAACTCCATCGCTGCCTCGGTTAAACTTCAACCCGATCAAGCACGTGAAATGATTGTCGAGTTGGCAGACTTTCTTCGAGGCACCATCCGAAAAGATGGCAATCAATGGATCCCCATGGAAGAAGAGCTCGTACAAATTCAAAAATTTTTATACATCGAAAAGGTTCGTTTTGGAAGCAGGTTAGATGTGCAAGTCCTCATAAATGATGGTGCCAGAAATATCAAGATTCCTCAATTAATGATTCAACCATTGCTGGAAAATGCGATCAAGCATGGGCTTTATGGGGTGACAGGTGAAGTAATGATCTCGCTAAAAATTGGATTGAAGAATGATAATTTGCAAATTACCATTCAAAATCCCTTTGATCCACAAGCTGGGCAGGCCAAAGGAAGTGGATTTGGGCTGGAGGCAGTCAATAGACGTTTGCAGCTGTTGTTTGGACGCACAGATCTCTTGAAAATCAACAAAACCAAAGACTCTTTTCACGTAGAACTAACAATCCCTCACCATGCACTTGAAAACCATTATCATTGACGACGAACCACTCGCAACAACACTAATCCAAGAGTATCTTTTGGACTATCCATTTATAGAAATCTGTGCAGTAGCCCATAATGGATTTGATGGCATGAAGGCCATTCAGACATTTCAACCCGATGTGCTTTTTTTAGATATAGAAATGCCTAAAATCAATGGTCTTGAGTTGTTGGAACTGCTGGAAAATCCTCCAGCTGTAATTTTTACAACAGCTTATGAACAATATGCTGTCAAAGCTTTTGATAATGCCGCAGTTGATTACCTTCTCAAACCTTTTTCAAAAACTCGGTTTTCACAAGCTATTCAAAAGCTACAGAGCTTCAAAAATCAGATCTCTGAGTCTGCTACTGAGGATGAACAAATCAGTCGGATCGTATTAAAAGAAAAAGGGGAAATAAAAATCATCCCAATCGGAAATATCCGATACTTAGAAGCCAATGATGATTATGTAAATATTTTCACAAATGATGGCAAATTTCTTAAAAATAAAACGCTTAGCTATTACGAAAAGACCCTGTCTGCCAAAGATTTTGTTAGGGTACACCGATCTTATGTGATCAAGGTATCAGAAATCTTAAAGCTAGAATCCTACGAGAAAGACAGCTACATTGTGTTATTAAGCAAAGGAGAAAAAATCCCCGTTAGTAAAAGTGGGTATGGGAAATTAAAAATGGTTCTAGGAATCTAAGCGCATTCATCGAATAGCATACAGACAATTCATTGTGTCTTTTTCACCTGCGACAGGGTCAATAAAAAAGCCTCATCACTGAGGCTTTGATATTAATATTCGTCTTCATTGAAGAAGAAATCGTCTTTTGTCGGATAATCAGGCCAGATTTCCTCGATGTTCTCATAAGGTTCGCCATCATCCTCAAGTTCTTGGAGATTTTCTACCACCTCCAACGGAGCACCTGAACGGATTGCATAATCAATCAACTCGTCTTTGGTTGCAGGCCATGGTGCATCTTCTAGGTAAGATGCTAGTTCTAGTGTCCAGTACATAGCTTTAATTTTAATGTTTGTGCCTCAACGGCTTGCAAAAATAGAAATTGTTTTAAATTTTCAACTGATAACCAATTATTTATTTGAAAGTTCCTTCAAGAGTTGATTTTTTACATCTACTTTTCTTTTGAAGGCACTCAGCTTTCTACGTAACATTATTTCAAAATCTGGTTCATTTGTGCGGAAATTCTCAGCATTGTCCCGAATGGTAGCCAACTCAGTTTCATCCCGATGAATGAGATCCTTTAGAATAGACGTCTTGATTTTGATTTGCTCTGTAGTATCTTTTTCACGGAAATCTGCATACTTGCCGTTTGCAAGTTTATCTAGGAATTGTTTTTCGAAAACCATTTCAGAGAAAAACGCAAATGAGCGCATTAGCAGATTCGCATCCTTTGGTTTTCGATGAGGCAATCTTTTCCAATCAGCCTGGAGTTTCTTGGCAGACGAAATAACGGCCGGGTTTGTTTCAGCATGCGCCAGTTTTTTTATTTCATCCAGCATGGTTTCCATCTTTTTCATCAGTTCCCATGGACGCATCTCGGGTTCTGTTTGCATGGAACGCTTAAACCTGCTAAAAATTCTATTGTTTAACTTAGAAAATTCATCCCACAAAGGTTGCCTTCTTTCTGCAGGAACCTTTCCAGCTGCCTTCCACTCTTTCTGGATTTTTTTTGAAATCTCAAAAGACATTTTAGGATCTTGCATAGCGAACGCATCCCTTGCTTGCTGAACAAGCGCTTGATAGACTTTGATATTCTCTTCTGCCTGTAAGGCTAGCCCTTCAAAAAAGGTTTTCCTGTTTTCGAAGAAAGAATCTACAATAGCATTGAACTCCTCTTCCATGGAAGCTTCTACTTCCTTATCCACAGGACCAGTTTTTATCCAACGCATCTTCAGGTTTTTGAACGCCTCAGAAGTATTTTTCCAATCCGTATCATGTTGCAGTGCCTGAGCCTCTAGAATCAGTCCTTTTTTTATTTCAAGATTTTTTTCCCGATTTTTTTGAATGATGTCTTCCAAAAAGTTTTGCACCTTCTCCAAATCCTCAATCAAAGGTACAAAATCCCCCAAGGCATCGTATTGATATAAGGAATCTTTTAGATGTAATAACTTCATCAAAAAGGAACCCTTGTTTTGATTTTCCTCAATATCCTTTTTTAACTGATTGATTTTTTCGAGGAGGGTTACAAACCTATCCTCAAAGTACTTCAGTGTACTTCCTTCGTCTTCTTTTACTTCTCCAATCACCCGATCCGGCTGATTCAAAAATCCTTTGAGATAAACCTTATTATCTTTAATGTACCCGTATGGATGCTCCATGATGATTTAATAGGTTGGTTGCGTGGTAGCCAATTGTTAATTTTCTGCAAATTAATTAATTCAAAAGCATTTATCCTAAGAAAGCTATTTTTTTGGCATCTTTGCATTTTAGCAAACCTAACTTCAAACGAATGAGCGGAGAAAAAATTATATTTTCAATGGCCGGGGTATCCAAAATTTATCCCCCACAGAAAAAAGTATTAAAAGATATCTACCTGTCATTTTTCTATGGTGCCAAAATCGGTGTCCTAGGTCTCAACGGTTCTGGAAAATCCTCTTTATTGAAGGTTATTGCGGGACTTGATAAGGACTTTATCGGTGAAGTCGTATGGTCTCCAGGATATACCGTAGGAATGTTGGAGCAGGAACCTAAGCTAGACCCTACCAAAACTGTCAAAGATATTGTGGAGGAGGCTGTTTCAGAAACAGTTGCCTTACTCAAGGAATTTGAAGAAATCAACGAGAAATTCATGGATCCTGCCTTGATGGATGATCCGGATGCCATGGATAAACTGATCACCAAACAAGGAGAAGTACAGGAGAAACTGGATGCTGCCAATGCTTGGGAATTGGACACCATGTTGGAGCGAGCCATGGACGCACTCCGTCTACCACCCAGTGACGCACTTGTGGAAAACCTTTCTGGAGGTGAAAAAAGACGCGTTGCCTTGTGTAGGCTCCTTTTACAAGAGCCAGATGTACTCTTACTCGATGAACCTACCAACCACTTGGACGCTGAATCGGTCCATTGGCTAGAGCAACATTTGCAGCAATATAAAGGAACCGTTATTGCAGTAACCCACGACCGTTACTTTTTGGACAACGTAGCGGGATGGATTTTGGAGCTAGATAGAGGAGAAGGTATTCCTTGGAAAGGAAACTATTCTTCTTGGCTAGATCAAAAGCAGCAACGCCTCAAGCAGGAAGAAAAGACAGAGTCCAAAAGACAGAAAACCTTGGAACGTGAATTGGAATGGATTCGAATGTCGCCCAAAGCCCGACAGTCTAAAGGTAAGGCTCGTTTGTCTGCTTATGATAAATTGGTGTCAGAAGAATCCAAAGAGAAAGAAGCTAAATTAGAATTGTTTATTCCTCCGGGTCCACGATTGGGAGCCAAGGTCATTGAAGTGAATGGAGTTTCTAAAGCTTATGGAGATAAACTCTTATTTGAAAATCTTAGCTTTAGTTTGCCACAAGGGGGTATCGTAGGAATTATTGGACCAAACGGCGCCGGTAAATCTACCCTATTCAAACTAATCACTGGTCAGGAAAAACCGGATGCAGGTAATTTTGAAGTAGGTGACACTGTGAAGCTGGCCTACGTAGACCAAGAACATGATAACTTAGACCCTAATAAATCGGTTTACCAAGCCATCAGTGAAGGGAATGAATTGATGAAGTTGGGCAATAAAGAAGTGAATGCGCGAGCCTATGTCAGCAAATTCAACTTTGGAGGATCCGATCAGGAAAAGAAACTAGGTGTGCTTTCTGGTGGTGAGCGAAACCGAGTTCACTTGGCCATGACCCTGAAAGAGGGGGGAAACCTGCTATTACTAGATGAACCTACCAACGACTTGGATGTAAACACCTTGAGAGCCTTGGAAGAAGCCTTGGAAAACTTTGGTGGCTGTGCGGTGATTATCTCCCACGACAGGTGGTTCCTGGACAGAATCTGTACACATATCTTGGCCTTTGAAGGCGATTCTCAGGTATATTGGTTTGAAGGAAACTTCTCCGATTACGAGGAAAATAAGAAAAAGCGGTTGGGCGACCTGACTCCGAAGAGGATTAAGTATAAGAAGTTGAGGTAGGTAGAGTGTTCGAAGTACCAAGTATAAAGTACGAAGTACCAAGAAGGGATTTCCGCAACAGAGGCAAAAGAGAAACTATAAGTCAGAAGCGAGAGACAAAACGATTCAAAGCTCGCAGAATTCACGGAAAAACGCAGAAAAATTTGTACCCAAAGAAAGAAATTAAGAATCAACCAATAAACTCCATCAATTGCCCTGGGTTTTAACCCAAGTAAATATGAGTATTTCCTGATTTATATACGTGGGTTTTAACCCACTACCATGAAACGTCAGAAAACACACCAAATCACAGTAATATATATTGAAAACTATAAGGATTGGGATTTATCCGTCCAAAAAGAAGCAATAGCATTGGAGACAAAAGAAAAACAATGAAAAAAGTGTCAAGTAATTTCAGGACGAGACAAAGGCAAAGCACCCCGAAAATTTAACCGGGGTGCTTTTTTAATACTTAATTGATTGGTCAAAATTACTCAGGTTAAAAGGATTTGTTCAAGATGAATCCAAACCTTATCTAGCTTATTGCCAATTAAGTTTTGCCTTCCAATTACTAATCATTTCAAAAAATAAGGGGTTTATTTCATGATTGAAGTTCTCACGCAAAAAATGATCTGTGTTACTTAGAGTTTTAAAGCTAACGTTTTTTTGGTTTTTCAATTTCTTTTTTAAGAAATAATGGTTCTCAAGAGTTACGTTTACATCCTTCTCACCATGGATAATTAGTAATGGAATATCAGCATTTGAAACTCTTGCTATGGAATTTTCAACCTGTGTTTTAAAGTCATTAAAATAATATTTTGAGTAAGAAAAAGCTTTTTTGCTAATACCAATTATCTGGGATTTATTTTCATTATATAAAGTATCATAGAATACTAACCTATTTTCATACTTCTCATCATTCTTCTGTCCTACCTGTTCAATTTGATGAATAAATTGATATCTATAAGATTTAGCCCTTTCTTCATTGCCTTCACAATTTTTATATAAATCATAATAAGCATCGGCTTTCATTATTATAGGATCCATAAAAACTCCTCCAAATAGAATCATTCCTGCAATATCTAAATCATATTTAAATTGGTTCAATGCGACTGTAACACCTTCCGACCATCCAAAAAGAACTATTTTTTGCTCTTTTAATTGCGGTTTACTTTGAACATTTTGAATTATATGATTTAAATCTTCTATAAAATCTTTGATAATAAAATCATCATTAATTTTATCTCTAACATTTAGTTTTTCATATCGTAAGGTTGAAAAGCCAATTTCAACTAGGTTTTCGGATATCTCATCAAATAAATTGAATTCTCTATTAGCGTACTCAACATAAAAACACTCAGGTCTTGAACCAAAACTCAAACTGCCAGCCATATTTTGTTTTCCAGACCCATGAACTAAAATGACTAAAAATTCACTATTTTCATTATACTTTAAAATAGTATTTACACCTTTGATATTTAATGCATTTTGACCAAATACTGATGAAGCGTAAAATATCAATATTATGAATATTCTGTAATTCATTTCAAATAACTTAATTAGTCTTTATCTTAAATCAATCAATGAGCTGGGGATTGAAATTTCGAATTGTTTTGCTGATTGTAGCTTCTTTGCTAGCAATACTTGCAATTATTAGAACAAGCTGGTTAAGTGCAGTAGCCATGGTCTTGTTGATGACTTCCTTATTGATTCAAATTTATCAAGAAAGGAAAAATGAGAAAGAGCTTTAAATTAAGGCTCTAAACTTCTTGCACATCCCTTAAAACCTACTCTTTTGGATATTGAATGAATTTGCTTTTTAATTTTTCTTTTGAACAATCCACACATCCCTTTCTTCCTCTGTCTGCTCCACCGAGATCCCCTGCAATTCCAAATCTTCAAGTACACGGTCTATTTTTCTTATATCCGAAAATGTAAGGTACAAAGGCTGATTGCTCTGATCAGAGGGTACAGAAAAATAAGTAGCAGGAAATAAGTCCTCCAACTCTTTCTTCAGCTCATTCAAGCTGTAACCAAGAAGCTCCATTCTATTATTTTTCACTTCCCTGTAGGTCAAAACTCCAGGGCCCATTTCTTTTTTTGCTTGGGTAGCTTTTTCCCAATCCTGAACGTTTAGCTTTTTTGTTTGCACTAGTCGCTCAGTTTTCTCTACGGAGAAGCCCATCGTATCCAAAACAAAGGCTGCAATTTCAGGCTGTACAAGTTTCAATGGCTTGGAAGTATTGATTTCAAGTTTGTATTGTCGCTTGTCTGTATCAGCAAGTTCCACTTTGCTCACATCTAACAATACTCCAAAGACTTCTCCTAAGTCACCTGATTTTTGTAGAATCTGAGGACCAATTGCATACCCTTGATGAGTTATCCCAGTAATAAATTTTTCCCGATAGACACGTACTTGGTAATCCTCATTGATTTCCTCCAATACCAGTTCTTGTCGCGGCCCCTCTGATTTGAGCGATTCAAATTTCCAGAAAAAGGAAACCATCCCAAAAAACAGGATCGCTACAACTCCGACTAATTTCATTTTTTTCATATGTTGATTACTTTTTTTAATACCTTCGCTTAGTCCCCATCCTCTAATTCAAAAATAGTCTCCACAGCCTGACCAAAAATTCGGGCAATTTTGAGCGCAAGTACTGTTGAAGGCACATACTTCCCTGCCTCTATGGAGTTGACTGTCTGACGGCTGACTTGGATCAATTCCGCTAGTTCCTGTTGGGTCATGTTCTTTTTCGCCCGCTCTACCTTGATGCTATTCTTCATGATCCAAGCGATAAATTTTGTAATGGAAGACCAACAGATAAATCCCAATAAACAGTATCCCCGCTAAAACTGCCGGAATTGGCAAATTGACCAAGCCCTCCCCTTTCCAATCATCCAGTAATGAAAATCCTAAAATGAATAGCACTTGGCTAAATACAGCAGTTTGAAGCGAACGAAGACGGATACTCTGAATCATCTCATCTTCCACTTGCTGTCTAGAAGATGCGACTACAAACAAGCCTAACAAAGCCAGAGATAAAAAGAGTAAGAAGTAGTAAAACCCAAAAATCAGATGACCAAGAACGCCCAAGCTAAATAAGATCCAGCCTAGCCATTTGAAATAATTTGGAAACAAGAAATTCGGAATCATATGTCAATTATTTTTTACCAAATGTAAAACGAACTTTACAAATTGTCAAAATATTTTTACATTTAAAAATAAACTGAATCCAAACTAACCGTCGGATTACATTAAAATCAGTTGCCTGATTCAACTATTTTTTTTTATTTTCGTGATGGTAAAAAAAAGATACTGATGGTTGGAAAATATGTTAATTCGGCATACAATGTTGTCTTCATCCTTTTAGGCATCACATTGATAGTAAAGTTTATGGGTTGGGCAACCGTACCTTCTTTCGTAAGCTCAATTTTACTTATTCTTGGCTCTATTTTGTTTTTTTGGCATGCATTGATTTTCAAAAAGAAGCAAGACTCAAAAAATTAAGTAGTTCCTTAGCATTTTTTCATTAATTCTACTTGTTTTTTGTTTCTTTGCTAAGGAAATGTAGGCCAGCACATGAGAAATTTACTTTTACGTCCAGGAGCAGAAGAACTCTCCTATGAAATCCGGGGAATTGTCAAAAAGGCGCGTGAAATTGAAGCCTTAGGCTATCCGATCACCTGGGAAAATATCGGGGATCCCATTCAAAAAAATAATATCATTCCAAGTTGGATGAAAGGCATTGTTTCCGAATTAGTCTTGGATAATAAAACCTACGGATATGCTGACTCCAAGGGAGTATTGGAGACTAGAAAATTTTTAGCCAATATCAGCAATGAAAAAAATGGGGCTCAAATCACGGCTGATGATATCCTGTTTTTCAATGGACTGGGAGATGCCATAGCCAAATTATACCAGTTTTTGATTCCGACGGCACGCATCATTGGCCCTTCCCCTGCCTACAGCACACATAGTTCGGCCGAAGCAGCACATGCCAATACCGCACCCATTACCTACCGACTGGATCCGGACAATCAATGGTTGCCCGATATGGAAGACCTTTACAATAAGGTGAAGTATAACCCTTCCGTGATTGGCATTTTGATAATCAACCCTGACAACCCTACAGGTATGGTCTATCCAGAAGAGGTTTTAAGGGGTTTCGTGAAAATCGCCAATGAATTTAATCTCCTCTTGATAGCCGATGAAATCTACCAAAACATCACCTACAACGGTGTAAAAGCTATTTCTTTGGCAGAGGTAATCGGGGATCGCCCAGCTATTTCCTTGAAAGGAATTTCGAAAGAATTTCCTTGGCCGGGTTCCCGCTGTGGCTGGATGGAGTTTTATAATCGCAATTCATCCAAAGAGTTTGCTAAACTCTGTCAGACCTTAGAAAATGCAAAAATGATTGAGGTTTGTTCGACTATACTCCCTCAACTATCCATTCCCAAGATCATGCAGCATCCGGAATATCCTGCATATCGAGCAGCTGAAAATGAGAAAATCGGCAACAGAAGCCGTATCATGGCTGAAATCATGGGAAAAATCCCCGGCATCAAATTCAACCCTACCAAAGGGGCATTTTATAACACCATTGTATTTGAAGAAGGAGCATTAAAACCAACCCAAACCCTCAGGATTGAAAATAAAGCCTTAAAAGAAAAATTAGAATCCTGGCTTGAACCTGATATGCCATTGGATAAGCGCTTTGTTTACTACTTATTGGCGGCCAAACACATCTGTGTAGTTCCTATTTCCTCTTTTTGTTCAGACCTACGAGGATTCCGCGTAACACTCCTAGAAGAAGACGAATCCACCTTCCGCCAAACCTTCGAACGCCTAGGTGCTGCCGTAGATGAGTATCTCAATAGCTAAAAAATAAACCCAATACTTCCAATTTCTATAACCCCATTTCGATAGCAGTTAATTAAGTGATTGGTTATTGGGTTGATTAAGTTAACCGTCATATCGACATGAATTCAATATCCATCAATATCCCTCTCCTTATTTCGCGAAGCCTATTTCAACCTTATTTCCATTTTTTCCCTCTACCTATTACAAAAAATCCATCCTCCCGGCAATATCCTAATATCCAATATCAACCAATATCCCTCTCCTTATTTCGCAAAGCCTATTTCAACCTTATTTCCATTTTTTCCCTCTACCTATTCCAAAAAATCTACCCTCCCAGCAATATCTTAATATCTATTATCAACCAATATCTCCCTCCTTATTTCGCAAAGCCTATTTCAACCTTATTTCCATTTTTTCCCTCTACCTATTCCAAAAAATCTACCCTCCCGGCAATATCCTAATATCCAATATCAACCAATATCCCTCTCCTTATTTCGCAAAGCCTATTTCAACCTTATTTCCATTTATTCCCTCTACCTATTCCAAAAAATCTACCCTCCCGGCAATATCCTAATATCCAATATCAACCAATATCCCTCTCCTTATTTCGCAAAGCCTATTTCAACCTTATTTCCATTTATTTCCTCTATCTATCCCGAGAAATCTCTCCTTCCAAGAATATCCCATTATCAATTATCAACCAATATCCTCATCAATTTTCCTCGAATTCAGCGCATTCCGCGAGAACATTACTCCTTCATGTTCCCTTACCGGTAAGGGGTCTTTGGTGTCAAATTTTTCCTCTGGAAGTTGCTCCTTTATATCCAATAAATCTTCTAACACCGGTTGGCCTGCATCAATCCATGCCGTGTACCAAAAATCAGCTACCAACTTAATGGCTGCCCGCATTTGCCGCTCTACTTGCCCATCCAGGAGTTCATGATACGCGAGTGTAAAAGGCCTAGAATGCACACGAGTATTGATACCTCCCCTTTCTTCGTACGTAAATTTTTTATCTGTATCAAAGCGGGCTGTAAGCTCTTGCTCAAACCGCAACACCGAATCCAATCCTGCATGAGCCCCTTCTACAGCAGCCCATATAGCTAGTTGAGGTCGTTCGATATACATCGCTTGCCCTACAAAAAAATCATAGTCATCTACCAATAACTCTGGAATCCTACTTTCCCAAAACGCATGAATCCCATGTTGGTTGGTCAACTGTCCATTGTAATTCTGGGTGGTGTGTAGCGGCACATGCATATCGGCAATATAGTGCCCTAGATCAGCTGACAGCCGAAGAATGGCTTTTTTATCTTTCTTCAAAAATGCATTAGTCAATTGCAACTTTACATGATATACATTCCAAGGCCCAATCCCGTGGGCTCGCAAATAGCTTTCTTCATATACTTCGAGGGCCTGATGCCAATACCTCGGAAGCTTGTAAAGAGCACTGTCTCCATATGCCTCCACATCTATATAATGCTTCTCAGCCTCCCCAAGTACTGCATACCTTCTCCTATCAGGGTTGATCGCATTATCGGTAATAAAGTCGATATGATATTTAAAAAACCCAAACATCTCAGGAGGTAAGGAAAATACGGCCTGTCTATTTATTTTACGATGTGCAAAAAACCCCCAAGCAAGACAGTCCTCCATACACCCTAATAGCAGGACTATCATCACTACTTGTATCAACTTTCTTTTCCAACGTGATTTCATAGACAGGCAGTACCAACGTTAAACCATGAAATAAAACATGGTTAAAGCTACGTGAATACTAAAAAGATTCCATAAAAAGACCCCATCTTAAACGTTTATTTAAACGACTAATTTACAGTCTCTTCCTATTTTTTCCTCTACAAATCCAAGTTCACACGGTCAAAATGACCGAAATACAGTGTGAATTTTAAATTTTATGAATAGAAGGTTGTTTGAATCCCTTGAAAAATACTACCTTTGCGTCATTCGGCGGGAATACTAGAATCACATATGATTTTCATACTCAACAAGGTTTTGTTTGAAAATCCCTTTGCAGTTAAAAATATTTGTATTAGTTTTGCACTCCCTTTAGAATTGGGGTGTATCAAAAGAATTTAAGTAAATAAAGATATGGCAAATCATAAATCCGCGCTAAAGAGAATTCGTGCAAACGAAGCCAAGCGATTGAGAAACAGATATCAGCACAAAACGACTCGTACGTTCATCAAGAGGCTGAAAAGTGTTACTGACAAAGCTGAGGCTGAGGAATTATTGAAGACAGTAACTTCCATGATCGATAAACTTGCTAAGAAGAACATTATTCATAAGAACAATGCTTCCAATAAGAAGTCTAAATTGACAAAATTGGTCAACGCATTGGGTTAATACTAAACTTAAACGTTTAAATTGCCCTGGCAGTAATGTCAGGGCTTTTTTATTTTTTATCCGCTCCCTATTTTTATCCAACAGTTTTTTTCAGTCTTGAACAACATGTGTTGGATCTATGGAAACATTTAACTCAATTAAAATCTCACTGTTAGCAGAGGATGATCGTCCTAGGGAAAAGTTGTTACTCCGCGGAAAAGCGCATTTATCCGATGCTGAACTTTTGGCCATCCTCATCGGGTCCGGCACCAAATCCTTGAGCGCTGTCGACCTAGCCAAGTATATGCTAAAGCACTGCAACTACGATCTCTCAGAATTAGCAAAAAAATCGATCGCAGATCTCAAAAAATTTAAAGGCATAGGTGAAGCTAAAGCCATCACAATCGTCGCTGCATTGGAGTTGGGCAGGAGAAGGAAGTTGATCACTGAGCAATCGAAACGCTTTAAAATATCCTCTTCTGCAGATGTCTGGCAGTTGATGAAAACAGATTTACTGGATGAACCAATCGAGCATTTTTACGTGCTCTATTTGAATCGAAGCAATTACGTCATAAAAAAACAGCTCATCAGCTCGGGAGGTACGACTGGAACAGTGGCAGACCCCAAAATCATCTTCAAATATGCCTTGGAGTGCACAGCTAATGGTATGATTTTAATACACAACCATCCATCAGGCAATGTTAAACCTTCCGAACAAGATCGTCGTTTGACACAGAAACTGGTTGATGTAGGCAAAAATCTAGAAGTATCTGTACTCGATCACCTGATATTCACAGATGTTGCCTATTTTAGCTTCGCCGATGAAGGATTAATGTAACACATGACGACTCGAACAATAATTGCACTTGGGGTTTTTACTGTCGTAGCCTTGGCTTTTGCCTATATGCTGACAGGGACAGAAAATGAAGAAGTTTATTTGGAAAAAATCGAACGGGAACGGGATAGGCAGTATAAATATCTGCGATTCAATGTAGACTCTCCACTTACAGAAGATCAAAAAAAGACATTGGGAGAACTTGATTTCTTTCCTATTGACCCCACTTATCGAGTTAGAGCTAAAATGGTCCCTGTAGAGGATCGTAAAATGCTGGAAATCCCCATGACCGATGGAAGTGTAGAAAAATACCTGAAACACTCCTATGCTGAATTTCAATTAAATGGTCAAGCTGTGCGCCTCTTGCTCTTACAGGCGGCTAGGGAGGCTGATAAGCGAAATTTCTTTCTTGCCTTTGCTGATGCTACCAGCGGAGAAAGCACTTATGGAGGAGGTCGATACTTAAATCTACGGCAGGATGGTAAAAATAGCATCACTATAGATTTCAATTTAGCTTATAATCCTTATTGTGCTTACAATCCTGAATATGCCTGTCCTTTACCTCCCCAAGAAAACCTTTTAGAGATTGGGATTGAAGCAGGCGAAAAGGATTATATCAAAGATTAAATTCTGGCATGTAGACCACTACACTACTCCTGCTTTCAATTCAATCTTTTTCGAACTTAGGCTTCCTGCCTACAGCTTTTATCTTAAATTTGTAGATTATTTTGAAAAGCAGAACACATGAAAATTTCATATAACAGACTTAAAGCCTTCATTGCCATCCAAGAAAGCCCTGAGGAGATCGCGGCCTTATTAACGGGAAGTGGCTTGGAGGTCGAAGGAATAGAGATTTTTGAATCGATCAAAGGAGGACTAGAGGGAGTAGTGATCGGCGAAGTACTTACCTGTGAAAGACACCCCAATGCAGATAAGCTAAGCTTGACAACTGTTGATATTGGTTCAGAAATAGTTCCTATCGTATGCGGAGCTCCCAATGTAGCTCAAGGGCAAAAAGTAATCGTAGCCAAAGAAGGCTGTACTTTATACCCTTTATCGGGAGAACCCTTTGAAATCAAAAAAGCGAAAATCCGTGGGGAAGTTTCTCAGGGAATGATTTGTGCTGAAGATGAAATAGGTATAGGCGAAAGTCATGCGGGTATCATGGTTTTGGATACTGAACTAGCAAATGGGACACCTGCCGCAAAATATTTCAACATTGTAAAAGACCATATATTAGAAATTGGCTTAACCCCCAACAGAGCTGATGCTGCTTCACACTTGGGTGTAGCAAGGGACCTAAAAGCGCTGCTTGGAAGAGAAATCTGTATACATGCAGTAAATGATTTTTCTCCCGACAATGAATCTAAGATCATCCCAGTAGAAGTCACCAATGCAGCGGATTGCCCGAGGTACGCAGGACTGAGTATTTCCAATGTAAAAGTTGGACCATCTCCTGAATGGTTACAAAACTACCTAAAGGCCTTGGATTTGGAGCCAATCAATAACATTGTAGACATTACCAATTTTATCCTGCACGACTTAGGTCAACCATTGCATGCCTTCGACGCTGACAAAATAAATGGGGGTAAAATCATTGTGCAGAAACTTGCCAAAGATAGTCTATTCGTCACATTGGATGACAAAGAACGTAAACTTTCCGGAGAAGAATTGATGATTTGCGATGAAAAGGGAGGACTTTGCATTGCTGGGGTTTTTGGAGGAAAAGGATCCGGTGTCTCAGACCAAACTACCTCAATCTTCTTGGAATCCGCCTACTTCTCTCCTGACATCATCCGAAAAGGCTCCCAATTTCATGGCTTAAAAACAGACGCTTCCTTCCGCTTTGAGCGAGGTACTGATCCCAATATGCCCGTCTATGCCTTGAAGAGAGCGGCATTACTCATCAAAGAAATTGCAGGTGGGGAGATTTCCTCTCCAATTATAGACGTGTATCCAGAGCCAGTTGAAGACCGTGTGATTGAGGTCAGCTATGCCAATATCACCCGATTAATCGGGAAAGAATTGGAGAAATCCCATATCAAAGAAATCCTCGAATCTTTGGAGATTCAATACATTGGTGAGACAGAAAAAAACATCACTGTTCAAGTGAAACCTTACCGCGTGGATGTAATACGGGAAGCCGACGTCATCGAGGAAATTCTGAGAATCTATGGATTTGACAATGTAGCGCTGAGCGAAAACTTGCAAGCCGATTACTTAGCTGAACATCCGAGCAAAGACCTTAATAAATTACAGCTCCGCTTGAGTGAACTCTTAGCATCTAGAGGATTCTTTGAAATCATCACCAATTCGCTGACCAAACCATTTTATGCAGAAAAATCGGGGTTTTTAAACCCATCTGCCAACGTAGAAATTCTCAACAAATTGAGTGAAGATTTGGGCGTGATGCGTCAAAACCTATTGTTTTCTGGTTTAGAAGTTTTGGCACACAACATCAACCGAAGACAAAAAGACCTGAAGGTTTTCGAGTTTGGTACGGTTTATTCAAAAACCAGTGATGGGTATGCAGAAGGTAGAAAAATCGCTCTATCCTTAACTGGTGATAAAGCCGCAGAAAGCTGGCTGGAACCTTCCAAAAAGTTGACTTTCACCGACCTATATGCTGCGGTAGAACTCATCGTTGAAAAGTTAGGTATCAGTAATATATCAACTGAAATTATCCATACCGCGCCTTTTGATTATGCATTGCAGTTGAAGTTAGGGGAAAAAGTATTGGGTACAGCTGGTCTTGTACAAGAATCGCTCGCGAGATTAGCGGAAGTTAAGCAAGAAGTCTGGTATGCCGAATTGGATTGGGACCTATTGGGTAAAAAAGCCAGTGGGCTCAAAAAATTCCAAGAAATTTCTAAATTCCCGGAAGTAAGAAGAGACCTCTCTTTGGTCATCGATCGCGAAATTTCTTACGATCAGATCAAGAAGGTAGCATTGAAAGCCGGAGGAAAATTGCTTCAACGCATGGGTGCTTTTGATGTGTATCAAGGAGACAAAATCGAAGCTGGTAAAAAAGCCTATGCCTTGAGTTTCTACCTTCAAGACACCGAGCAAACATTAACCGATAAAGTCATTGAAAAAACAATGTCCCGATTGATTCAAACTTTTGAAAATGAAGTAGGGGCATATATCCGAAAATAACATGATTCACGAATCCCTTCAACGTACAGAAAAGCTCGTTCAGCAGCTTGGCAAAAAACTTCAACAGTCTCAAAAAGACAATGAGGCCTTGCAATCCGAGTTAATTTCCTTGAGAAATCAATTGGATTCGAAAGAACGTACCTTGGAGGATTTTAAAAATCAAATTAAAATCGCTAAACTTGTAAACAGCATACCGGTAGAAGACTTGGAGTCTGCCGAATTGAGAGAAAAGATCAATAATTATATACAGGAAATTGACAATATAATCGCCTATTTGTCTGAGTGATATGGAAACACTTTCGATTAGAATTAAGATTGGGGACCGTGAGTACCCGATGAAGGTGAAAGCAGAAGATGAAGCCAAAATCAGACATGCAGGCAAGTTGATTAACGATAAAATCAAAAGATACCGCGAGGAGTTTGGCTTGGATGACAGGCAAGACTTATTGGCCATGGTGGCGTTTGACGCAGTAGTGGAATCCATGGAACAAAACCTCCTTAACAGTGAAGACAGTGAATTGATAAAATCCAATATAGAACGCATCAATCAACAGCTCGAATCTCTTTTATGATTTATCGTACCATCCTCAATTGGTAGATTTTTAGGCTCTACAGGGTAGCGTAATTAACTATATATTACCTATGGGAGCATCCGCATTATTTATTATCCTCGCAGGCCTCGTTGGCTTGGCGATAGGAGCTGGAATAGCCAGTGTATTTGTAAAAAATAATAGTAAAAAAATTGAAGAAGAAGCACGTGACAAAGCAAAAAGCATAGTCCGTGAGGCTGAAATCAATGCAGAGGCATTGAAAAAAGACCGTATCCTGGAAGCCAAAGAAAAATACCTGAGACTGAAATCTGAGTTTGAGGAGGAGATGAACAAAAAGAAAAATATCATCATCACCAACGAAAACAAAATCAAACAACGGGAACAGGTACTTTCAAAGGAGCTAGAGCAAATCAAGAGAAAAGAAGCTGAACTGGATTCCAAAAAAGAAAACCTTCAGGCTCAGCTACATTCTATTCAAGTGAAAAAGGAGGATCTTGACCGAATTACCAATCAAAGAATAGCCGATTTAGAAAAAATCGCTAATCTGACAAGAGACGAAGCCAAGGAACAATTGGTGGAAATGCTCAAAGACGAAGCGCAAACGAAAGCCTCTTCCCACATCAAAGATATTTTAGACAATGCAAAACTGACTGCTACCAAGCAAGCTAAAAAAATTGTTTTGGATACTATTCAGCGAACAGCGACTGAACATGCCATCGAGAACTGTGTCTCAGTATTCAACATTGAATCCGATGACATCAAGGGTAAAATCATTGGTAGAGAGGGTAGAAATATACGTGCGTTGGAAGCCGCTACCGGCGTAGAAATTATCGTTGATGATACTCCTGAAGCAATCATCATCTCAGGCTTTGATCCAGTGAGAAGAGAGGTTGCAAGACTTTCCCTACACCGATTGGTTCAGGATGGACGTATCCACCCTGCACGCATCGAAGAGGTTGTACAAAAGACCGAGAAAAACATCGAAGAAGAGATTGTGGAAATCGGGGAAAGAACTTGTATTGAACTAGGAATTCATGGATTGCACCCGGAATTGATTCGCATGGTAGGACGCATGAGATTCCGTTCTTCTTACGGTCAAAACCTATTGCATCACTCCAAAGAAGTGGCCCGTCTGTGTGCCACCATGGCGGCTGAAATGGGCTTAAATGCTAAGTTGGCGAAAAGAGCAGGTCTCCTTCACGATATTGGAAAAGTTTACCCAGAAGAGGCGGAGTTGCCTCATGCAATCTTGGGTATGGAGTTGGCAAAGAAGTATAAGGAGCATCCAGAAGTATGCAATGCGATTGGAGCTCACCACGATGAGATTGAGATGACTACAATGATCTCACCTATTGTACAGGCCTGTGATGCTGTATCAGGTTCCAGACCAGGCGCAAGAAGGGAAATCATGGATAGTTACATCAAACGACTCAAAGAATTGGAAACCCTTGCCCTCAGCTTTGACGGAGTCAACAAGTGTTTCGCAATGCAAGCAGGAAGGGAATTGCGTGTAATGGTAGATGCGGACAATGTAGATGATCAAACAGCAAGCAAACTTTCCTTCGATATTTCCCAAAAGATTGAAAAAGAAATGCAGTATCCTGGTCAAATCAAGATTACTGTCATTCGGGAAATGAGAGCAGTAAGCTACGCCAAGTAATTAATCCTAGCCTTATATTCAAATCCCCAAGCAATCCTGTTTGGGGATTTTTGCATTTTAAAGGAATCTTTCGAAAGCCTCAAAGCGATAGCAGGATTAGATTACAATACCTTAGCAGCTGCATTGGGCATTTCTGCTAAGACCATACAGCGCAAAGAAGTATTTGACACCATCCAATCAGAAAAGATTTTTGAGTTGGCTGAGTTATATGCTATGGGCATCTCTTATTTTGGCTTAGAAGGTTTCCGTAGATGGATGGAGCGCCCACTTTTTTCTATTGGTAATCGCAAGCCATTGGACTTGATAGATGTATCCGAAGGCTTGGACATCTTAAAGTCTGAGATCATGCGCTTGCAGCATGGTATTGCTATATAAGCTCATGAAAGCCTATAGAATTGCGTTGACAACTTATGCCGACACGAGTGGTGAAGGGGCGAAACGCTATGGAGGCAGATGGAATTTACCTGGTACTCCTGCCCTGTATGCAGGCGAAAATATTGCAGTTGCATTAGTAGAAAGATTGACCATTGATCCGGAGCTTTTCTCATCGGAACGACATATCCTTTACTCTATCATCGAATTTGATTTACCGAGCGAACACATTTTCACACCTACCCTTGAGGAATTACCTACTGGTTGGAACAGCCTCCCGGCAACTCAGGCATCTATGCATTTTGGCAATAAACTTTTGATGGAAGGGAGATTGGGTTTTGCTATTCCTTCTATTGTAGACCTCACTTCCCTGAATCTTGTGATTAATCCACAAGCAGAGCTATTTTCTTGCCTAACCATCAAATCTTATTCGCTTAACTTAGATAACCGAATCATTCGGTAAATTATAAATTGATCTTACTTTACATTCCGAAGCATTCTGGATTGTTGCTCTCCTGTAAAAAGTTCTCCATCCACTCTAATTTTGGTTAGAAAGAATACATCTTTAGTAGCTTCTTTCATATTTTCATCCATAAAGCGAACCTTTTGCTTTCCAGAAAGCAGAAAAAAATCATCATACCAATAGCGAAGCTCTAAAGATTCTTCTTTGGTCTCTCGAATCCGTGAGTTTTCATCAATCAATTGAATTTCGAATTCTTCATTTAGAAAAATCATTTCTCCCTCTTTGAGGTAGGTAGCTAAAATTTTCACCCCATCCAAATGGAGGAAATGTAGCTTTTCCCCATCAAAATGAACTTCTCCATACTTTCCAGGTACAATACGGGTATGGTTAAATAAATTGATTGCATTATCCCATAAAACCCTCCCATCTCGATGGATATAGATCATATAAGCCGCATGATAGCGGTATTCTGTCGGGGTCATCGCATTCATGGTTCGGAATCCCGGGTTGCGAACTCCCCACGGCCCTCCCATAAAGTTAGGGTCATAAAACATCCGCTGATTAGCATTCACCTGTGGAGAATACACACCGTCACGGGTAGTATATCGGGGATTATTAATGGTAAGATTTTCCGTGTAGATCAAAAAACCGTTTGGGGTTGGTATGATCTCCCGAAGTGTAAATACCGGCCGGATGATGGGTACTTTCCCTTTTGCAATCGTTTTTTCAATAGTCCTGATCTTTTTCAGTTCTTGTTTTTCAGAAAGATAAGCATAGTAATTTGGGAAGTCTTCCAAGGTATACTTTTTCATCTCATACTCACCAAATTGATTGATCTCTGCGATATAGAGACCTCGATAAGCTTCTCTTCTTCGTAAGCCAAAGGTGCCAAGCATGTACTGCTGATAATCCTGAATTTCTGTCAACACTCCTTCAACTAATTCATTTTCTTGGCTCTCAGAGTCCTGCATCACCACATCCCGCATCTTATTTCCTTGGTTATCAAAACTTAATAAGGTAAGTTGCTTTTCTTTGAAGCGATTACGTTTGGAGACTAAAATATCAAGCAAGCCTAGTTCAGGCTCTTTTCTCACCTGCAAAATTTTACTATCCCTGAAATAAATTCCTTCCAACGTGAGAATGCTCCCATCCTCTAATCGAAAAAGTTGTACTGCCGGTCGATTTTCAATTAAGCCCATTAAAGCCACGCTCCCATCAAACACAATAAACTCCTGCAACTCCATTCCCAACAACTTACTTAGATCAACTTCTTTGGCTTCTTTACTCAGCAAGTCAATGGCAATCAAATATTTGTCCGTACTTAATGTAGTACCTTTTTGCATCAATGCGTAAAATACACCTTCATCAATGTCATAACCTACCAAATCGTAATTATCCTTGACAGCTACTTCATGTACTGGCTCTGAATGTAACTCCTCATTTGCAACAAAGAACTGCAATTTGGTCTTGAGGTTGAAGCCTTTCTCTGGCAGAGTCCTAAATCCAACCACACGCTCACCATCCATAATGACCATAAAATCATTCTCCATGAATTTCACCTCTACCTCATGCCTGTTGAGAAAGGTAACTTGTGCATAGCTAATCAAAGCCATACCTATCAAGATCCATGTGAGCAAAATCTTTTTCATTGGGCTTGCGCTAGTATATGGTCGAAAACTTCTTTTTCTACAGGCATGACAGACAACCGGCTCTGCTTGAGCAAGGGAAGACTGGCACAAGCAGGATCTTCTTTAATCATGGCTAAGGTAAATGGAAATTCGAATACTTTTACCCCTTGAAGGCGAACAGCTACCCAACCTTTACCCTCTTCGTCTTTTGGATCGGGAAATGCTTCTTCCACTACTTTGCTGACACCAACGATGGCCTTTTCTTTTCCACTGTGGTAAAATAACATCAAATCACCCATTTGCATAGATTTCAGGAAGTTACGGGCCTGATAGTTACGGATTCCATCCCATATATCATCCTCTTTCCCCATCAAATCCTGAAAGCTATATTCCTCAGGTTCAGATTTTACGAGCCAGTACTGCATAAGTATCGTTTTTTAATGAAGGTAAGATACATGATATCAATTTCATTTTAAAACAATAATTGATGACATTTGTCTTACTATACAACCAACCTTTTTGAAATTTTGGACCAGAAAACAATCCTTAGACGTCTCAAACTCATCATCAAGCTTATGGAGCTGCATGATGAGAACAGTTTCAAAATCCGAAGCTACCAATCCGCAGTCAATACCATTGATCGAGGGGATGCATCCATCGAAGGAAAATCAGTAGCCGAACTCCAATCCATCCAAGGTATTGGTAAAAGTATTGCAGAAGTAATTGCCTCCTTGCAAGAGAATGGCTCTCACATGGTGCTGGATGACTTACTGCAACGAACGCCTGAAGGTATTTTAGAAATTTTGGAGATCAAGGGCTTGGGACCCAAAAAGGTAAAAATCCTGTGGGATGAATTGAACATCACTTCCACACATGAACTGATGGAAGCCTGCCAATCCGGGCAAGTAGCGAAGGCCAAAGGTTTTGGTGAAAAAACCCAAGAAAGCATCATTCAGGCCTTGGAATTTAAAGCTGCCAATCAGGGAAAATGGCTCTATGCAGATATTGAATTAAGTGCTGAAGCCTTTTTGGAAGAAGTAAAGGAGAAGCTTGGAGTGTCTAAAATTGCCTTTGTGGGGGATTTTGCCAGAAAAATGGAGATCATCGATACCATTGAACTATTGGTGGGTACTGACCATCCAAAGGCCGCTCTTCAAACCTTAGACAGTCTTGAAAACATTGAAAAGGACCAAAAACACTCCAGTCCTTTCAAATGGAGAGGTAAAATCATCGCTCCTGAGGTTTCTTTGATCATTCATTTTTCATCAGAAAACAGATTTATCAGTGAAAAAATGCTCCGCTCGGCATCGAAGGCGCATTTACTTTATCCACTAGAAAACAACCAAACCTTGGCAGAAACCATTCAGGGAAATCCTGAAGTTAATTCCGAGGAGGATATTTATACAAAAGTCAATCTCCCGTTTATTCCTGAAGAATTAAGGGATGGTTTTTTTGAGTTTGATATTGCCGAAGCGGAACAGTTGGATAAACTTCTTACCCTTGCTGATTTGAAAGGTATCCTACATAATCACTCTACGTATTCGGATGGCAAACATAGCCTTCGTCAAATGGCTGAGCATTGCAAGGCTTTGGGATACGAGTATCTAGGGATTTCCGACCACAGCCGCACAGCTTCCTATGCAGGAGGGTTGGACATTGATCGGGTGCAGCAGCAACATCAGGAAATCGATGCACTAAACAAAGAGTTGGCTCCTTTCAAAATCTTCAAAGGAATCGAAAGTGATATTTTGTTGGATGGGAGTTTGGATTACCCAACTGAGGTATTGGCTAGTTTCGACTTTATCGTGTCTTCTATCCATTCATCCTTGAATATGGATCAGAAAAAGGCTACAGCACGTTTGTTAAAAGCCATTGAAAATCCCTACACCACCATCCTAGGACATCCAACTGGAAGGTTATTGTTGAGGAGAGAAGGCTACCCTATCGACCATAAGGTCATCATTGACGCTTGTGCTGCCAATGGTGTAGTCATCGAAATCAACTCCCACCCTTGGCGCTTGGACTTGGATTGGAGATGGATACAGTACGCCTTGGAAAAGGGCGTGATGCTATCCATCAATCCTGATGCGCATGAGATGGACGGGTATTTGGATATGAAATATGGGGTATTGGTAGCACGCAAAGGTGGGCTGACCAAAGAAAAAACCTTCAACACCCTAACGCTACAGGAAATGGAGCGTTATTTACAGTCACGAAAACAACACATCACTCCATGAACTGGAAAGAAAAAGACTCCGGATTATTGTTACAGCGCTCCTTCTTATTTGGTATCACAGGTATTGTTATCTGCTTGATTCCTTTAATCAATAAAAACTTTCTGTTTATGAATTTGCCTATGGGTCCTCTGAATGGAGTAGGCATCTTACTACAATTCTTTGGGCTAAGCATTGCCGTGATGGTCATGCGTCAGCGCAAAGTAGCTGAAGAACTCCAGGAAAAAGCTAAGAAGATGATTTTGGTATTGGCGGTGGCCTTGGTGTTTTTCTTTATGGTGATATAGGAAACGCGGATTGGGGGTTCACGCCAAGGCGCAAAGACGCAGTTTTAAGAGCGCTAAAGAAATCAATTATATCTTCGCGAAATCCGTTAAATCGCCTGTATCTGTGAGAGATTGTAGCCACAAAGGCGCTAAGGCACAAAGAAAAGGGTTCACGCAAAGACGCAAAGACGCGGTTTTAAGGGCGCTAAAGAAGTAATTTTATCTGTGTCAAATCTGTTCAATCCCCTTTATCCGTGAGATACTTTTGCCACAAAGGCGCTAAGGCACTAAAAAAAAATCACGCCAAGGCAAAGTCGCAATTCAAAGAGCGCTAAAGAAATCAATTATATCTGTGTTAAATCTGTTCAATCCGATTTATCTGTGAGAGACTTTACCAAATCTGCTCAGTCTCCTGTATCTGTGAGAGATTGTAGCAAGTCCATCATATGGGATAAGGGAACTACGAATGTATCCGACCCGATTGGATAGGTCTCTTTTCCGCTATATACAAAATATCTTTTGGTAGCCTGAATATCATCACAGCCACTGATAAAGCCTTTGCTAAGCTTAGGAGTCCATGTTTTTTTTATTTCTATAGCCCAGACCTCCATTTTAAACACTATTACAAAGTCAATCTCAGCACCGGCACTTGTACGATAGTACCAGAACTCCGCATTTCGTGGAAGGACAGCAATTAAATTTTCTATCACAAATCCTTCCCAACTAAACCCCACTACTGGATGACTTAGTAAATCTTCCAAATTTGAAATCGTTAGTAAGGCATGCAGGACACCTGAGTCTCTTATGTAAACTTTCGGAGTCTTTACAAGTCGCTTTTTGGAATTACTATACCAAGGTCTGATGGTTCGTATTAAAAGCAAATCTTCCAATAGTTCAACATAATTCTTAACTGTTGGTGAGGTCAAATCCAAACTTGCTCCTAATTGACTCATATTGATTTGGCAACCTTGCTGATGCGCAAGCATAGTCCAAAGTCTGCGAAGCCTATTGGAGGGAATAAAATTCGCAATCTGTGGAATATCCCTCTCCAAATACGTGGTGATGAAATTCTGCCGCCAGCGCAAACTGGCTAAATCAGAGTTTGCCAAATAACTATCAGGAAAACCTCCCCTCAACCATAAGTTATTTACAACACTGTCACCATAAATTTCTTTGAGATTGAATACAGACAATTCCTCGTATGCTATCCTGCCAGCTAAGGATTCCGAACTTTGTCGTATTAAATCTAAGGATGCAGAACCTAAAATTAAAAATTGTCCTACTTTTATTCCTTTTCTTCTTCTCTTGTCGATAACACCCCTAAGAATTTTGAAAATTTCAGGTGTACGTTGAATCTCATCAAGAATAATTAACTTATCCTCATTCAATGAAAAATACTCCTCCGCCTCTTCTAATTTTTTCAAATCAGAAGGACTTTCAAGATCAAGATAAATGGATTTGGAATCAACCTCTTCTGCAATTTTCAGGGCAAGGGTCGTTTTACCAACTTGCCTTGGACCAATAATTACCACGGCAGGAAACTCTCCCAGCACTTCTTTGATTGCAAATGCCTTTAAACGCCCTATCATCCTTGCAAATTTAAAGTATGATTTTAATTTTGCAAGGTATTTGAGTCTTTATCTGATTTTTTGATGAGAGTCTATTGCCACAAAGGCACAAAGAAAAGGGTGTCAAGCAAATCTGCCTGAAGGAAGACAGGGGCGCAAAGACGCAGTTTTAAGAGCGCTAAAGAAATCAATTATATCTTCGCGAAATCCGTTAAATCGCCTGTATCTGTGAGATCCTTTTGCCACAAAGGCGCTAAGGCACAAAGAAAAGGTGTCACGCAAAGAAGCAAAGGCGCAATTCAAAGAGCGCTAAAGAAATCAACTGTATCGGCGTGAAATCTGCCAAATCTCCTGTATCTGCGAGAGACTTTTGCTACAAAGGCGCTAAGGCACAAGGGAAAGGTGTCACGCGAAGGCGCAAAGACGCAGTTTTTTATGGTGCAGATGAGATAATTCTAGTTGCTTAAATCATAGGAAATCAAGACATACTCATCTTCGGACTCTTGCTCAAATTGATTGAGGTATAGTAATTCATTATCGACAAATACACTTTCCAATGAACCTCCTCCTGAAACTGAAAATTGGAATACCTTCAAAAGCTTCCAATCTTCATCATACACCAATAGCTGATAATCTTTAGGGATTTTGGAAATTTCTCTTAAATCCAACCATCATGCTCAATAGAACAACTAAGCTAATAAAAACACCTAAAGCCTAAACTAAAATTCACATAAATAAAAAAACCTAAAGTCCCACTACCATACAGCATACAAAAAAAGACCTTCGAGATTCCAAAAATCTCAAAGGTCTATTCATCTTCAAACTTCTATTTCCAAAATCCCTACTTTGTACTTCGTACTTGGTTCCTGGTACAAGTCTATAAATTAGATCTTTGTCTCCTACTGAAATTACTAGACACTTTTTTTAAGAATAATTCTCTTGTCTACAAGCCTCCAATATATCGACGAACCTGTCTACCACAAGTAAAGGCATATTTCAACTTTATTTCGCGCTAGCATATTTCATTTGTCTTGACTCTTGCTTCTTGAGTCTAAACTCTCATTTCTCGCTTCTCGCTTCTCGTCTCTCGCTTCTCAATCCTCACCCAAAAACGGATATCTATAATCCACTGGAGGCACAAAGGTTTCCTTAATTGTTCTCGGAGATACCCATCTTAAGAGATTGATCATAGAACCGGCTTTGTCATTGGTACCGGAAGCTCTTGCACCACCAAATGGCTGCTGTCCTACGACTGCGCCGGTTGGCTTATCGTTGATGTAGAAGTTTCCGGCAGCATTTTTCAATTTCTTCGTAGCCAACTCCAACGCATATCGATCTTGCGCAAATACAGCACCTGTCAGAGCGTATGGGGAAGTTTGATCTACCAATTCCAAAGCCTCTTCAAAATGCTCCGAATGGTACACGTAGATCGTCAATACTGGACCGAAGATTTCTTCCTGCATGGTCACATACATCGGATCTTTGGTTACGATGACCGTTGGTGCAATAAAGTACCCTTTGCTCTTATCATAGGTTCCACCTGCAATGATTTCCACTTCAGGAGCTGCTTTAGCATTATCGATGTATTTGGCGATTTTGTCAAACGATTTTTCATCAATTACCGCATTGATAAAGTTGGTAAAATCTTCCGTACCACCCATTTTCATGCTTGCCAAATCTTCCAATAAATATGTTTTCACATCCTCCCAAATATTGGATGGAATGTAGGCTCTGGAAGCTGCCGAACATTTTTGCCCCTGGAATTCAAAAGCGCCTCTGGACAAGGCGACAGCAACTGCCTTTGCATGAGATGATTTGTGCGCAATGACGAAGTCTTTTCCACCTGTCTCACCAACAATTCTAGGATAGGACTTGTATTTGTAAATATTGGTACCGATGGTTTTCCACACGTGCTGGAATACCCCCGTGGAACCTGTAAAGTGAATACCGGCAAAATCTGGATGATTAAAAATCACATCACCGGCAGTTGGTCCATCTACATACACCAAGTTGATAACTCCATCCGGCACACCAGCTTCTTTGAAAATTTGCATCAAGACATGAGCGGAGTAAATCTGCGTATAAGCAGGCTTCCATACAATGGTATTCCCCATCATGGCTGCTGAAGTCGGTAAATTTCCCGCAATAGCAGTAAAGTTGAATGGAGTCAAGGCAAATACGAAGCCTTCCAATGGTCTTTGTTCTAAGCGGTTCCATACGCCATTACCAGATACTGGAGGCTGCTGTGCATAGATTTCCGTCATATACTTGACATTGAATCGCAAAAAATCGATGAATTCACACGCAGAGTCAATTTCTGCCTGATAGGCATTTTTGGATTGACCGAGCATAGTTGCTGCATTCAATTTGGCACGGTAAGGTCCGGCAAGCAAATCGGCAGCTTTCAAGAAAATCGCTGCACGCTGCTCCCATTCCATATTTTCCCAGGCATATTTCGCTCCCAAAGCAGCATTGATAGCCTGCTCTACATGGGAAGCATCACCTTCGTGAAACTGACCCAAAATATGCTGATGGTCATGAGGAGGAGACATGGTTCGGGTTTTGCCGGTCCTTACTTCTTCCGAACCGATGTACATGGGCACATCGATTTGTTGGGAACGCAAGGTTTGAAGCATCGCTTGTAATTCTTTTCTCTCAGGAGAACCCGGTGCATAATTTTTGACCGGCTCATTGTGCGGAGTAGGCACATTGAAAAATCCTTTCAGCATATCTATTTGAGTTTATTTTGTTTCTGATTAGCAAATATAAGAAGCCTCCACGTAAAAGCCTGCCAAAAAGGACGGCAATTGCCCAAGGGGAACAAATTCACAGGATTTGGGGCATGGCAGGCAAATATGTATATTTGGCGATTGTTTTAAAAAAAATATTCTCATGGGATTACTATCAGGAAAAACCGCTCTGATCACCGGAGCTTCTAAAGGAATCGGAAGAGCCATTGCCATCCGCTATGCACAGGAAGGTGCCAATGTAGCATTTACATACCTCTCCAGCGTAGAAAAAGGCCAAGCCTTGGAAAATGAACTGGCAGCATTTGGTATACAGGCCAAAGGCTATCGCTCAGATGCTTCCGACTTCAAAGCGGCAGAAGAATTGGTCAACTCGGTAGTTGCTGACTTTGGTTCATTGGATATATTGGTCAATAATGCTGGGATTACCCGTGACAATTTATTGATGCGCATGAGCGAAGAAGCATGGGATGAAGTAATTGGAGTAAATTTAAAATCCTGTTTCAATACCGTAAAAGCGGCTACCAGAACCATGATGAAAGCCAAAGCAGGTTCCATAATCAACATCACTTCAGTGGTAGGTATCAAAGGAAATGCAGGTCAAGCCAACTATGCCGCTTCCAAATCAGGAATCATCGGTTTCACGAAATCAGTGGCTTTGGAATTAGGATCCAGAAATATCCGCTGCAATGCTGTAGCTCCAGGATTTATCGAAACAGAAATGACTGCTGTTTTGGATGAAAAAACCGTTCAAGGCTGGAGAGATGGCATTCCAATGAAGCGAGGCGGCCAACCGGAAGAAGTTGCTAATGCTTGTGTATTCTTAGGTTCAGACTTGAGTTCATATATCTCAGGGCAAGTACTTCAAGTGGATGGAGCGATGCTCACTTAAGAGGCGAGCTTGCCTACCGTATGGTAGGAGATTAGAAACAAGAGACAAGAATCAAGAGACTAGAATCAAGAAACAAGAGACAAGAATCAAGACGGATATATGCTTACGCAAAATAAATAGAAATATGCCTAGCGGCGAAAGATTAGGGGCGTGTGGAATTCCAACTATTCTTCTTAAATGGAGTAACCCTTTGGAAAAACCCCTTAAATGTAAGAAAAAGACCTTTGAGACTTCTAATTTTTCAAAGGTCTTTTCCTATACTATATGGCGCTATTTAGGAATATTATTTTATAAGGTCTTCTATTTTCACTAAGCTTTTGTCCCTCATACCAAGTGAAGTTTTTTACTTGTTTGACAAAAATCCCTTATAACAACTATAGCTCATACCTTAGTCAATTGTTTTAAGCGACCTTGAAACGACTGGAAATAATTTCTTTTAGTAGTGTCATTAAGAAAGGAAGCAGCCACCATTTTTTCAACTAAATCTGATTTTGAAATCATCAATGCTATGATATATTTTGGAAAGTCTTTTCATTGATTTCAGCTAATTTCGCTAGTTTGGCAAATTGCATAGCAATAGTGCCATGGGCTAGATTTCTTGGCAAAAGACCATCATCTAATGCAAAGTCTCGATCTTCTATATGAATACGGCTATTGAGCAAGTCATAGGCTGGGCTTAGTCGATAATCTCTGAAAGATGTTTCTAGTATAGAAAAATTTTTAAAGTGAGCATCTCCATTTGAAAAGAGAAAATTAAAGATTAGCATTTTCAAAAGTTTGGGAGCTTCTAACTTGTATGTGGTTAAATAGCTACGCATTAATTCAAATATTTCTAAATAATTTCCGAGATACTTATAATGTTCCCCATGGGTTTGTGGAGTTCTTTTTGCTAAGTAAGCAAAGTCATCTTGAGCTAATTTTTAAAATTTCAATAAAAAGAGCGGTAAAAAGCACTATGTTGCGTATAGCTTGAATTCTATCAAAAATTACGGCAAAAGATGCGCCATAAAGCACTATTAACCAACATTTAATCATTGGATAAATGGAGCTCACTTTGTAACTTTCGAAACATACTATATCAAGATAAAAATTGCCGCATGCTCCGGTAATGTAACATGGTTTTATCTTCAGCCCTAAACGAAAAATATTGTGAAAACCTATATCGATAGTTATATCTATCTCTTTGTTATATCGATTATTTTTTTGGCACTAATAGCTCTAATTATAATAATCTTGTATAATGGTTGGAAAATATTAAAAAAACTATTTTCTCGTTCATGAAATTAGGCAATTTTAGCTTAAAATAAATCAACTTGATTTTAATTTTATGGAAAAAAGGATGATATATATTTACTTCTGCTAGTTCAGCACAAGTATGCCCTATAAATTGATATAAGCCTTCTACCTTTGGTAGACAAGAGCGGCGAAATATTATTAGGCGCGTTTGAGATAACCAATTATTCTTTAAAAGATGATTGGGGCTTTCCTAAAAGCAAATTACATAAAGACAGAAGACCTTTGAGATTTCAGGTATCTCGAAGGTCTTTTTTAACATTGTGCTATTCCTGTGTATTGATAAAAAGACTATTGGAGTTTACAAATCAGTTTTTTGGCCTATTTAGCCTTTAAACTCGAAAGCGGAATCTTACAATCAGCCATAAGCTTTTTTAAGTTTAAATCGAATAATGATAGGCGGGGAATCTTCGGATAAAGCCATCAAATAATCTGCAAATTGACGATGGCGAGACGTATAATAGTTAATTATTTCCTTCCGGATATCTGTTCTCAAAAACCAAAATAATTGTTTTACTTTTTTCATCTATTAAAAATGTTGATTGGATATGATTTATATCGAAAGAAAAAAAATTTGTTTGCACACCCAACCTTTTTTTCCAAAAACAAGTATATTGCTATGATATCATTTCAATATCATACCAATATGGAAAAGCTAACCAAACCACTCTCTGGCTATTTGATGATTTTTATCGTAATAGCCCTCTTACCCACCATCGGAATCTCCTTCGCAAACAAGCAGATTTTGCTGGGGATCATATGTACCTTGGGATTTATTCTGATTCTCCCAGGATTCTTCACCTTGCAGCCCAATAAGGCTATGGTTCTGATTTTGTTCGGAGCCTACAAAGGGACTGTCAAAGACAATGGATTCTTTTGGGTGAATCCGTTCATGACCAAGACTAAGATTTCTCTCCGTGTGAGAAACTTTGAAAACAAACCTCTAAAAGTCAACGACAAAATCGGAAACCCTGTGATGGTCGGGACCATCGTTGTCTGGCAAGTACAAGATACCTTCAAGGCTACCTTTGAGGTAGAAGACTATGAAAACTTTGTCCACCTTCAAACAGACGCTGCCGTACGAAAGATGGCTGGAAAGTATCCTTATGACGACTTCGAAGCTGAAAATGCGGAGGTAACCTTACGTTCCGGTGTAGAAGATGTCAATCACTCCTTAGAAGCGGAAATTGCCGAACGTCTGCATCATGCTGGCATCAAGGTTATTGAAGCGAGAATTTCACACTTGGCATATGCACAAGAAATTGCTTCTGCTATGTTGCAAAGACAGCAGGCTACGGCCATCGTAGCTGCCCGAAGAAAAATCGTCGACGGCGCCGTAGGAATGGTAGAAATGGCATTGGAAGATCTGAAATTAAAAGGCATTGTAGACTTCGAAGAGGAGAAAAAAGCAGCCATGGTCAGTAACTTGATGGTGGTCCTGTGTTCCGATAGAGCTGCTAGTCCTGTACTGAATGTCGGTACTTTGAATCAATGACGCTATGGTAGTCAATGAACGGCTGGATTTAAGAGGGACAATCATCATGTGGGCAATCATCCTTTTGGAGATTCCCACATTGCTCCTACTGATTGTTTTGTATGCCGTTGGTCAATTGGGGGATGATGGATGGCAAGTAATCCTTATAGTCTTTGGAATAATGCTTTCGGCATTTACCCTACTCATGAATATTCGGCTAATCCTAAGGGTAGATTCCTATGGATTAGCTTTCCAAAGCCCTCCCTTTGTCAATGGATGGAAAAAATTTAAACCAGAAGAAATTTTATCCATAGAAGTAAAGAAATCAGATGGATTAATGGATTATGGTGGACCAGGTGTGCGTTTCTCTCGTACCATAAGGGCCTATCTCTTTTACACAGACTACATCGTCATCATGCAGACAGCTCAAAAAAAGTATGTATTCAGTACACAAAAGCCAGAAGAGATACAGCACGTAATCGATGAATGGAAAAATAACAAGTTATGAAAAAACTAAGTAACTATACATTCGCATTGCTCACCTGCTTATTTGTAGGATGGAGCGGTGTTGGGCAAGCACAAACAGAACTAAAAGCACTCGCGAGAGAAATGCTGTTAGAATTGCAAAAAGGCGAAGCTGAACTATATGCCCGCTATGCTTCCGATGAACTCCTCAAAGCCGTTCCTGCCGATCAAGTTGCGGGAATCTGGAATCAACTGGAATCCCAACTGGGAAAAGCAGCTCCTGAACTTGTGGATCCTATAGAAAACAAATTGGGGGAAAATATCCAAATCATTCAACCCATCAAATTTGGAGTCATGAGTTTGGCTTTCATCAGCGTATTTAGTAAGGAAAATAAGTTAACTGGCATTGCCTTTCAACCTTTCCAAGCACAAACTTCTCCTAGTGACTCGGAGAAAAAAGCCCCTTATGATTATCCTGAAAAGTATGAGGAAGAGGACATTTCTTTTGCGTCCGGTACCTTCACCATTTCCGGCACCTTGACAACGCCCAAGCAGGCGAACACCAACACGCTTGTGGTATTCGTAAGTGGCAGCGGACCCAATGATAGGCATTCCACTGTGGGCCCAAATAAACCTCATCAGGATATGGCAAGAGGTTTAGCAGGTTTGGGGATCTCAACTTTACGCTTTGATAAACGCACCTTTTCTGCTGCCCGGCAAATCCAAGAAGAAGGCTTGGATATCACGATAGATGTAGAAGTGGTAGATGATGCGGTAGCTGCGATTGAGTTTGCTCAAAAAACAGGTAAATACACTAAAATAATCGTGCTAGGCCACAGCTTAGGTGGCATGTTCGCTCCAAGAATTGCCAGCAAAAGCCAAGTTTCAGGCATCATCATCATGGCTGGCAATTCCAGACCCTTGGAAGTGTTAATCGTAGAGCAATTTGAGAAATTATTAGATGGCAATCCATCCAAGGACCGTGTACTGGATGAATTAAAGGGAAAAGTTGCTAACCTAGATAGACTTGCCTCCGGGGATAAACTTGCTGACGATGAATTGCCCCTAGGGCAGCCCGCTGCTTATTGGAAGTCCTTGCGTGCATACGATCAGGTAGCAACAGCGCAATCATTAAGTGTTCCAATCTTACTCCTACAAGCAGAAGAAGATTATCAGGTTACTATGGATGACTTTCATGGATGGAAACAAGCCTTACCGCAGGCAACCACTATCTCCTATCCCAATTTGGACCATTTGATGCGCCCATCCAATGGAAAAATCGGCATGGAGGCCTATGCTGATCAGGTCTTTGTTTCGGAGCAGGTAATTCAGGATATCGCAAATTGGATTATAAAAATCAAGTAAGCATATGGCTAGATACACATTCAACGAAACACAGCGGTTTACTCAGCTTTGGATTTGGGGGTTATTGATTTTAGTATCTGCTATCAGTATATATGGCATAGCCTCTCAACCAATGGAGGGCTGGGAGTTGGTTCCTTTGGTTGTAATTTTAGGCACTGTGCTTGGTTTATTTGCAAGTATGCAATTAAAAACCCGAATCGATGAAAGTGGCCTAACATTTAGCTTTTTTCCCTTCATAGGAGATAGAAAATACAATTTAGAAGATATCCAAAAGCTAGAACTTATTGAGTATAGTTCGATCTTCAAATTTGGAGGCTGGGGTATCCGATACAACTTTTTCATGTGGGCCTACAATGTCAGAGGAAAGCATGGACTAGTGGTCCACTTGAAGGATAAGAAATTTCTACTCGGCACCCAAAAGCCAGAGGGAATAAAGAAAGTTATTGAGCAGTTTAGAGAATTAAAAGGAGGGGATTATGCCAGCTAAGAAACCATTTGCCCTACGATTGGACGAGAAGATGATGCAGGCTGTAGAAAAGTGGGCGGCAGATGAATTTCGCAGTACCAATGGTCAAATTGAATGGCTCATTCATGAGGCGCTTAAAAAAGCGGGGAGGTTAAAGGAGACGAAGGAAGGGGGAAGGATGAAAGATGAAGGATAATGGGATGAAAAAAATGAAATATGCTTACGCGATATAAATTGATATATGCCTGCTTCGACAAGCGCAGCACAAGTATCGGCCCTATTTTTGGGGCAGGTGAAAAGGAAGATTATTCTCAAAAGATATCAAGTATTTTCAGTATAAGACACCAATGTTGCGGCCATAGCGTGAACCTGCTAAGAAGGTTGCAAACACGATTCGAAAATCTCCAATTTTCTTCCTAACTTCCAGTGATTTAACTTGGCCCTGCTACTTTATGAAACATATGAAATTGATTTTAACGCTTCTTGGTTTTGTTTTTTTAGTTGCATGTGCTGAAAAAGAACCAGCATTCAATCCTCAATTAGTTGGAACTTGGGAAATTGTCCATTTTAATGAAACCCTGAACACCAATTCCATAACTGCTTACACTTTTAACGGGGATGGCACCTATTCATGGGCATGGGCTTTCCGAAATCCAGGAGAGCGCACCAACTTTGGATATCAACTCATTTGGAATGGCACATTCCGAACCACTCAAGATCAGATTAGTTTCAGAGTAGAAGAAATGCTTGATGCACCTATAGGTATTCCAAGCTCCTTTTTAGTTCCAAGAGAGGAGATGGTTCAAAGAAATTATACGCCTGGTGCCATCACCAATCGTCGATTTATGCTGTCTGCTGATAGAAGTACCTTGACAATCCTTGCAGATGATGAAATGGCTAGTGATGAGGTCTACACGAGAGCTAAACGTTAATTTATAGTAAGATCTTTGTTCAATTCTAATCTTCAATCAACCGATGAAAAAAATATGGTTAATCCTACTATTGGCTGCTATTGCATGCACCAGTAATGGTATAGAGGTCAAGGTAGAAGAGATGAAAAATGATCTCGTACGTATTTCGGTTACGAACAATTCTGAGATCGATTATGCAACAATGACATTTATCATTGATTATTTAGACAAAGACAAAAGACTGCTCTTGTCAGACACCATTCCTTACCATAAACAGGATGGAAATTTTCTACCAGCCAAGAGCAATACATTCATCGTACAAAAGCCACCGCAAGGAACTCAATCTGTACAAGTAAAAATAATCAATCCATAATTACTAGTTGGGAAAAGAAGAGTTATCAGGAATTTTATTTATTGAATTGAGACACTAGATGATTTGTCTCCGTCTCTATTAAAAACCCCCAACAGCTATGAAAAAATGGATACTGTCACTCGCTTTTTTAATGATCTTGAGTGGATGCATGGAAAATGGGATTGAAATCCCAGACCTCGGGGCATTCCCTATAGGTGTGTGGGAAGTTCAAAGCCAGCAAGAGGATGGTAAAACATTAAGTTCAAGATCATCGCTACCGGAAAACACTTTCGGATATATTTTTCAACCAAACGGTCGTATGGTCAATAGGAGCATCAATGGATTCTGTGGAACTCCTCCCGTCATCACAGCAGATTTTCCTGGAACATGGACTAGAAGTGGGGATACTATCCGAGTAAACATGCGTTTCTGGGGCGGCACCATCCAAGAAGAATGGAAAATCATTCAATCCACCAACTCCACTGTCCAACTAGAAATCCTACGGTCCACCTATACCTACGACTTCGATTAGGTTGGTCCACAAAAAAGTTGTCCACTAATTTCACTAATTGCACGAAGGTTTTATTACCCTAAATGCTTTTCAGCAATTTGCTTCACTGATAGAAATCTTAACTTTAAATAACTAAATCTATCCCTAAATTAAATCTACCCTCTAAACCCATTATCTTCCTCCTTTTTTTCGTGTAATCCGTGCCATTCGTGGACAACCAAAAATGCGTATTATTTACCCGAGATTGGGAAGACTTCTGCCTACAAAACTATTCTCTTGAATTCTAGCTTCTCGGAACCGAAGTTAATTAGAATGCCTAACTTCATACCACTAGCTTTGAGGTAATTCAAAAGTTGGGCTATATGCTCAGAATTTAATTCTGATAAAGCTTTTATTTCTACAATAATCTCATCAAAGCAAAGAAAATCAGCATAATAGTGTGTTGGTAACAAAATGCCTTTGTAAAAAATCGGTAGCTTATGCTCTGAGATAAACGGTATCCCCGCATTTTCCAGCTCAATTTTGAAAGCCTCATGATAAACTTTTTCAGAAAATCCACAACCTAAAATATGGTGAACCTCCATTGCGGCACCGACTATGCGGTAAGATTCGGATTTATAAATTAGACTCATAGCTGACCTCCATTTTGAAACGAATTAAAAAAATAACCAAAAAACCTCCTAATCCTACCCCCAACTTAAACGACTAATTTACATCCCTTAAAAAAACAATCCACTAATTACACGAATGACACTAAGTTTTATTACCCTAAATGCTTTTCAGCAATTTGATTCATCGAGAGAAATCCTCTAAACCCATAATCTTCCTCCTATATTTTTTCGTGTAATTCGTGCCATTCGTGGACAACCCAAAAAACAGTCCACTAATTTCACTAATTGCACGAAGGTTTTATTACCCTAAATGCTATTCAGCAATTTGCTTCACTGATAGAAATCTTAACTTCAAATAACTAAATCTATCCCTAAATTAAATTTACCCTCTAAACCCATTATCTTCCTCCTTTTTTTCGTGTAATCCGTGCCATTCGTGGACAACCTAAAAAATAGTCCACTAATTACACAAATGACACTAAGTTTTATTACCCTAAATGCTTTTCAGCAATTTGCTTCACTGATAAAAATCTTCTAACACCCAAGAAATCTTAACTTCAAATAACTAAATCTATCCATAAATTAAATCTACCCTCTAAACCCATAATCTTCCTCCTTTTTTTCGTGTAATCCGTGTCATTCGTGGACATCCCAAAAATCCCCTTAGTGGAACTCACTTATCCATTGCCTCGGAGGATTTCCATCGGTGGTTTTTGGATGATTTTGGAGCCGTTGAGCCAGCCTAGGAGGACCACCAAGAAGGTAATCACCGCATACAACACAAAAGCCTCCGTGAACGCCGCACGGAATGGCAACTGAAACACATACTTACTCAATAAAAAGGTCGCTAAGAAAGACAATAAAATCCCACTCAACGAAGCCAAAGAACCCAAGAAGAAATACTCCAAGGTATTGATAGCCGACACTGTACCGCTACTCGCCCCCAAGGTTCGTAACAGAATACTCTCCCGCATCCGCTGATACTTACTGATAATCAAAGAACTGATCAGTACCAAAATACCCGTCAGAATAGAGAAAAAAGCCATAAACTGAATCACAAAACTAATTTTACCCAAAATCTCCTCCAAGGTCTCCACAATCGCTCCCAGATTGACCACCGATATATTTGGAAATGCACGCACAATCTCCGCCTGCACATCCGCCGACTGCCGATCATTTTTGGTCTTGGTAATCAACACGTGGAATTTGGGTGCATTCTCTAATACCTTCTCAGGGAACAACACCAAAAAATTGGTGGATACCTGATTGAACTTTACCTCCCGGAAACTCCCTACATAAGTTTGTAATGGCCGCCCTTGTACATTAAAAACCAAGCGATCACCCAATTTGATACCCGTTCGCATGGCATAACTCTCATCCAATGACACAAATACCGTATCCCCAGGATTTTCAAAGGGACGCAATTGTCCCTTGGTCAAGCGCTCGGAATTGATCAAGGTGTCCCGATAAGTCACCCGAAACTCCCGGTTATACAAACTTCTAGCACGTCGATCCTCATCTGGCAAGGTATCGTTCCCTTTTTTGGTCAAGCCATTGATGGACTCCAAACCCATCGTGACAATTGGAACCCGCTGCAAAATGGGTAAATCTCGGGCTACTAACCTCCCTGCTACCTCCTCGACCTGATGATTCTGAATATCAAAAAGCAACATATTGGGCTGATCTTCCTTGTCTGCAAAGCGTGCCTCATCCAGCAGTTGATTTTGAACAAAAAATAAGGTACTGATCATGGCTGTGCCCAAGCCAATCGTCGCAATCAACGAAACCGTTTGATTGTTGGGTCTATACAAATTCGCTAAGGATTGACGGACGGTGTAGCGGAGGCTAATCGGTAGAAAGCGACGAATGGCCCACATCATACCCAAAGCTACCGCAAATAAGGCCAAGAAAGCGACCACCACAAATCCCGTAAATCCTAAGGCTGCCTTCCAATCCTTCAACAAGAGAAAACTAAATCCAAAGACAAATGCGAAAATCCCCAGAATCACCAACCAACGCAGCGGGTCTTTCCCAAAACCTGTTTCTGAGGCTTCCGGACGCAGCGTGGCCATGGGCGAAACCCTCCTGATTTTGAGCAGCGGCAATAGGGCAAAGAGCACCGACACCAACATACCCGTAACCAAGCCAAAACCTATAGAAGTCCACGAAATACTCATACTCACATCCACGGGTAGAAAATCGGCAAAGACGGTAGGCAGCAAGACCTGTAAACCCGAACCAATCAAAGCTCCCATCACAGATCCAAATAAGCCCATCAGCATGATCTGCACCAAGTAAATCCACATGGCAGTGGCGGAACTCACACCCAAACAACGTAAAACAGCTACGGAAGCTAATTTTTCCTTAACAAAAACATTCACCGCACTGGCTACACCCACACTACCCAAAAGCAGGGCAATAAAGGCTACCAAACTCAAGAAATTGGAAAGATTCTGAAAGGAGCGACCCGTTTGTCTTCGGCGGTCTTCTACCGTATCTGCATCAACCCTATCCTCTTCCCATACCTCTTCATACATTTGGGTCAAAGCCTCTACATCATACCCTTCCTCAAACAAATAATAACGCTGATAGCGCAGACGGCTTCCATATTGAATCAAGCCCGTGGCTTCACCATACTCCATGGGTATATATACCGCTGGTGCAACGGTCGCCGTGATGCCTGTTTGGCCGGGTACTTTTTGCAATTCACCCTCGATGACAAAGGTCAACTCCCCTACTTTGATGGAATCTCCAACAGTAGCATTGAACTGGGCCATCAGCAACTTTTCTACCAAAGCTTTGCGTCCACCTTGACGGAAGGTGCGCTCTGCTTCCACCGGCATAGTTTCTAGAGTCCCATAAAAAGGGAAATCTCCTTCCAACAAGCGTACTTGAGTCAAGCGACTTTCACCTGTAGCAGGAAAAGCAACCATGCTTGCAAAGTTGATTTCATTGGACTGAGCCAATGCCAGTGAGTCTGTGGGCTGCTTACCCAAAGGTTTGTTATTGTTAAGCACCAAATCCGCCCCAACCAATTCCTTGGATTGATTTTCTATGTCCTTCTTCAGGTTTTCGCCAAAGGAATGAATGCCGACCAACGCAGCAATGCCTACGATCATGGACGCTACAAATAATAAGAGCCTCGAGAAATTCTTCCGAAAATCCCGTAGAGCCATGGTCAGTACCCAACGGAAATCAAACATATCGGTCCTCCTGGATTTTGCCCCCTTTGATGGAAATGATGCGGTCGGTTTTTTGGGCAAGCTCCACATCGTGCGTCACCAAAACCAGCGTGGTTCCCTTTTCCCGGTTCAGATCAAAAATCAATTGCTCAATCAGTTCTCCCGTTTCTGTATCCAAATTACCAGTAGGTTCGTCTGCAAATAAAATCGCCGGCTCATTGGCAAAGGCACGTGCGATGGAAACCCGCTGCTGCTCTCCTCCGGATAATTGGGTAGGGTAATGCGTAGCACGATCAGCCAGTCCCACTTGTTTGAGCAGTTCCATGGCTTTTACACGGGCATCCTTCCTCTTTTTCAATTCCAAAGGAACCATCACATTTTCCAAAGCGGTGAGAGTTGGCAGCAATTGGAAATTTTGAAAAATAAAGCCAACGGATTCACTCCTCACAGAAGCGCGCTCGTCCTCAGAAAGCAGATCAAGTCGTTTGCCATTCAGCTCAATGGTCCCTGTACTCGATGAATCCAAACCGGCACAAAGTCCCAAAAGCGTTGTCTTCCCGCTACCGGATGGGCCTACAATGGCAATACTTTCGCCTGCCTGAATCTCTATATTCACTTGGTCCAATACAGTCAGCTTTTTACTGCCTGTTTGGTAGGTTTTGGAAACCTCTTGGATGCGTATGATACTCATAAAAGTTTATGGAGCTTAGAATGGAATAACGTCAATGTCATTGCAAAAGGTTTACCCTTTGCCAATCAAATATACAGGAAAGTTCCTTGGCAATTGACATGCTCTAAGCCTAATTCCTCCAATGGTGGGAACACAATCGACCTATTGTTGCCTGTCATACCCCCCAGAAAGAATCTTTCGGATAGGCACGATGCTAAGTTGATCCACGCTATCTTTTTCACTGCTGAAAAAAATATGCTTGTCATGAGAAAAATTTAAGGGTATTTGGTTTGTGGGAATAATTTTTGGCTGGGCATCATCATGAAGAGAACACATAAGCAAGTGACGACTGGTAAAGGTCCTTTCTGTTCCTTGATTGACAATCAACAAGAGTGCACCATCGGACATAACAAAATCAACCACTCTTGTCCTTTGGGTAGTATCATTCGCGGAATTGAAGAACTCTACTTGTGAAACATAGCTTCTTGTCTTCATTACATGATAAGGAAAGTCAGATGGTGTTTTATATTTTTCTTTGACAGCCGTCCCTTTTTTCTGATCGACTCTTAGCAATTCGGCAGAAAAAGGATTTAAGATGAGCACATCCTGGTTTTCATCAAGTGCTAGTTTGAGCAAATCTGCAACTTTGTCTTCCAAATCAAGTTGATAAATGAAGGTGCTTTGCAATGATTTTAAATTGAGCTTATACAATTTCGATTCTTGCCGGGTCTTAATCGAATAGGTAAGGTAAAATACTTCATGCTTACTTAAAGGCACAAAATCAATCATTCTTTCATTGGAAGCGACTTTGAAGGGAATTTTTTGAGAAATAGAAGAATTTTTAGCATCTAGTATAATCAACGAATCCGGGGTGTATTTCATGATGGCTACATGTGAGTTATCCAATGCTGCTACTTTTTTTAGCACCCTCCCCCCATGGAGTTCCAATCCTTGCATGGTTTGTACTTGTTGCAACAGTTGAATAGTAGTATCAAGCGCTTGTTGATTGAAAATGTCAAGGTTTGAAGAATAATCCCGAAGCACAAAAAAATTATCTTGCACATAAGCGATGGCTGGATCATAAACAGTTCGCAGTTTTTGAACGGATACGCTATCCAGCATTTCCCTTTCAGGGGATTTAGGTGAAGTACAACTCAGTACAAACAAGAAAATGATGCACAATTGCGTGGGCATGTAATGTCTCATAAATGCTATTTATTGGTTTTAAAATAGACGGGTTGTTTTTCGAGATAATGTTCAAAATACCGGGTACTATCCCACAAATAATTGGCCTTGTTGTCTTGTCCAAAAATGTCCGCCTTTTTTTTGGAAGTGGAAAGAATAATCACCACAAATGAAGAATCAGTAGCATAGTCGGCTAACTTATCGCCATATAGCTGAAAGCATGATTTACAACGATCAAGGTCTACAACCATAAATTGTTCGGGGGTAGCGGGAGTTTTATCCAAATCTTTGATACTAGAGGATTTTTTGTGGTTACAACCAATAGCTACAAAAATTAAAATGAACCAATATCTACTTAAACCCATATACATCATAGGTTATATTATCCTCGCGTAAACCAGCAAAAGATGGATTAATTTTTGGCAAATAAATTCCATCAGGACCCAAGAAAGCTACTCGGGGATCATAAGTGCCTGCTTTGAATTGGGTACTACCCAGAAATTCTCCCTCTAAGGTGTATGTCAAGTATTCAAAGTTCTTGGATAAGTAAGCATTGGGTTGTTGGCCTGGTTTTTCAGGTAATGAGGTAGGTAAATACCGCAATCTATGGATCACTTCCCTCTTTTTATCCAACAGGATCTTACCATAGGAGTAACTCTCCATTTCCAATTGTAGTAATTTCTTATTAGGTAAGTCGGCCGTTATTGGTTCAGGTTTAGTGGGATTACCTCCATGCATGGCGATTGCTTTGGATGATAACAGCCTACCATCTTGTCCCTTGATATGATATACTGTATCTGAAATATTCCAGGAATAATACCACTCTTCCTTACCTAACTTAATGCGCGTAAAAAATTGATTGATCCACCTATGTGATTGTAAATAATAAGGTCTATTAATATAATCATAAGTTTTAAAATCACCTGTAGCAATATCCAAACTGTGTTCATGCAGATAATCTTTATCATCAATTCCCTCATTGGTAAGCGGTAAGGTGGAAAAATGTAATTCCGATCCCATTAATATGTTTGGTGCAGAAGAAGAACCATAGTGATTGATCAGTCCGGCCCTGTCACTCACAAATTCCTTATGTCGAATTCTGTCTACTACTTTTCCGGAAATATCCATGATGAGACTGTTTTTTAAGAGCATTTGTGAAAAAATAAAGATGGAATCAGGAGAATGAAAATGAAAAACATAAAGTCTGTCCAAACCATTGATGCCCTCCTTTTCTATGGGAAGTCTGTAAATCATTTCCTCGTGGGATAAGCTATAAAAATCAAGAGAGTGATTGGGTTGATTCAAAACAATGAGCGTATCACCCCGCTGTTGAAAAACAAAAAACTCATACGTGGACCTATCATCCAGGGGTAAACTGACAGATTTTTTTAATGAAAGTAATTGGTTAGTAGTGTCCGTAATATCCGTTTCTCCTGTACAAGAACAAGCAAATAAAACAGCACCAAACAATATTTTTTTGATCAATGAAATCATAGGAGTAATCGGTCAACACTTCGTTATTTCAAGAAAAACTACCATTTGAACTAAAGTTATTGAAAAAAAAAAAAAACAACTCAAGGACTCGTAATTCTTAACGATACGTCCCTTTTTTACGATTTCTCAACTTTTAAGGTAGAAAAATGGTTTTTATCAAAAGTGCCTTTCAAGTGCATAAATCCAATAAAACCAAACCCTTCAGCAGAAAAATTGGTCTATTTGAGCATGGTTGTTACCTTTATCCGAATACTATTTGACACGAAGGTTGACCAATTGCGTTTAGATGGACGATAAAAAATCTAATTTAACGAATACATCCACTCATGAGAAATTTGAATTACTTCTTCCTTTTGGCATTGTTGTCAACTGCCTGTGGGCAGCAACCAAGTGAACCCATCGCAGAACCGATAAGCGAGCAGGTCGAAATTTCTTCTAAAAAGAAGACCATCCTTTTCTTCGGCAACAGCCTGACAGCCGGATACGGCTTGGATGAGGATGAAACTTTCCCCTATCTGATTGGAGGAAAGCTCGAGCAAGATGGCCTGGAATACAAAGTAGTCAATGCAGGTTTGAGTGGTGACACGAGTGCCAGTGGTCTCAGTCGCTTGGATTGGTTTTTGGAAGAGGAACCCGCTGTCTTTGTTTTGGAACTAGGTGCCAATGATGGTTTACGAGGGATTGACTTAGCCGAAACCAAAAGCAATTTAAAATCCATTCTGACAAAAGTACGCTCCAAGTATCCTGAAACTGTCTTAATCTTAGCCGGCATGCAGATCCCGCCAAACATGGGGCCTGAATACACGGCGCGATTTGCTGAAATTTATCCAGAGGTGGCGCAAGAAGAACAAGTCTACCTGATTCCCTTCCTTTTGGAAGGAGTCGCTGGAGACCCTGATTTAAATCTTCCCGACGGCATTCACCCCACCGCAGAAGGTCAAAAAATTGTAGCAACCACCGTGTGGACCCATTTGAAAGGACTGCTGTAAGCTTCCTTTTTTTCGAAACTTCCTGTTTTTATAAAAGACTCTTTAGCTTCCCCTAAGAATCCACAAAAAAGTCTACACTTCTGCCAAATAATTCGAGTCAATTGCTTTTGATTTAAATATTTTTTTACACAACTTACGACAGAATTATAAAAATTTTATAAAACATGAGTTTTGAAATCAAATCATCCGGTGAAGCGTATGATGTAATCATCGTGGGCTCCGGTGCTGGAGGGGGCATGGCCTCCAAGATTCTCTCGGAAGCAGGCTTGTCTGTTGCCGTGCTGGAAGCTGGTCAGGATTTTGACCCTGCCAAAGAAGAAGATCGAACTCAGCTAAGGCCACCTTGGGAATCTCCCCGAAGAGGCAGTGGCACGCGAGTCAGGCCTTTTGGAGATTTTGACCAAGCCATTGGAGGTTGGGATATCGAGGGGGAGCCGTACACGAGAGCCCCTGGCACGCAATTCGACTGGTTCCGCTCACGCATGGTCGGTGGCCGTACCAATCACTGGGGTAGGATTTCTCTCCGATTTGGACCAAACGATTTCAAACGCAAAAGTATCGATGGCTTAGGAGATGATTGGCCCATCGGCTACGATGATCTGAAGCCCTACTACGATAAAGTTGATAAATTGATTGGCGTTTTTGGTTCCAAAGAAGGGATCTACAATGAACCCGATGGATATTTCCTTCCACCCTTAAAGCCGAGACTACACGAGCTTTATGCAATGAAAGGAGCAAATAAATCCAATGTACCCATGATTCCTTCTCGCTTGTCGATGTTGACAAGACCTATCAACAATGAGCGTGGGGTTTGTTTTTTCTGTAATCAGTGCAACCGTGCCTGTCAAGCCTATGCAGATTTTTCTTCCGGTTCGGTGCTTTTAAAACCAGCCATGCAAAAAGGAAAAGTGGATTTATACACTTTTGCCATGGTACGTGCAGTTACCACAGATGACAATGGCAAAGCTACCGGCGTATCCTACATCAACAAAGTGGATATGCAGGAATACAAGTTGCGTGCTCGAGCCGTGGTACTCGGTGCATCCGCCTGCGAGACTGCCAGAATCATGATGAATTCCAAGTCCAAATCCCATCCGAATGGCGTGGGAAATAGCAGCGGAATGGTCGGCAGGTATGTTCATGACTCCACAGGCGCCGATAGAATGGGCATTTTACCCGACCTTGTGGATAGAGAGCGCTACAATGAGGACGGCGTCGGAGGAATGCACGTCTATACTCCATGGTGGTTGGACAACAAAAAATTAGACTTCGCTCGAGGATACCATATTGAATACTGGGGAGGGATGGCCATGCCTTCGTACGGAACCGGTTTCGCCATGGACACCATGCGTAAGTACCTCAAAGATGAATTTGGAAACCCAAGCCCCAATGGAGGCTATGGAGAAGGATTGAAAAAAGATATCCGTCGCCTGTATGGCACCACCCTAGGAATGTCCGGAAGAGGAGAAAGTATTCCTCAATACAGCAACTATTGCGAAATCGACAATAAGGTAGTCGATAAATTCGGAATTCCTGTTCTTAAATTCCACTACAAATGGACCGACCAAGAGATCAAGCAGGCCAAACACATGCAGGATACCTTTGAAGAAATCCTCACCGAAGCAGGAGCCATCTTGATGGGAACAAAACCTGGTGCAGACACCCTCTACGGTCTTGCCACTCCTGGGCGCATCATTCACGAAGTAGGCACCACCCGCATGGGTAAGGACCCCAATACTTCCGTATTGAACAGCAACTGTCAAGCGCACGACTGTGATAACCTCTTCGTAGTGGATGCCGGGCCATTTGTCTCACAGGCTGACAAAAATCCAACATGGACCATCATGGCATTAGCTTGGAGAACATGTGATTACATCGTAGAAGAATTTAAAAAGAAAAACATCTAATTGTAGGAGCCATGAACAGAAGAGAAAACCTAAAACTCCTATTTGCAGGATCCTTGGCTTCAGGCCTATTACTTACGCATTGTAGCCCAAAAGATAAAGTCGAAGATTACAGCCCACGCATAGCAGGAGGAACTCCAGGTGCCCGAACAGCTGAGGAAATTGCCTATGACCAACGCTTACTTTCAGAAGTGTTTTTCACAGATGAAGAGCGGAAGAAGCTGCATGTGCTGGTTGACATCATCATGCCTGCCGGAGAAAATGGCGTCAGTGCTACCGATGTAGAAGTCCCCGATTTCATCGAGTTTATGATGAAAGACTACCCTCCTTTCCAAACGCCCATGCGAGGGGGATTGATGTGGCTGGACAATTACAGCGATGATACCTATGGAAAGAAATTTCTAGCGCTTTCCGAATCCCAGCGCATGGAAGTCATTGAGCTAATTGCTTGGCCTGATAAAGCCCCCGCTGAATTAGCTGGTGCTGTAAATTTCTTTAACATCTTGCGAAACCTCACCTGTACAGGATATTTCACGACCGAAAAGGGATTTCAGTACATGGGTTATAAGGGAAATATCCCCAACGTATGGGATGGCGTACCAGATGAAGTGTTGAAGCGGCATGGATTTGAATACCCAGAAAAATACAAAGACCTCTATCTCAAACCAGAAGAGCGTGGCACGGTCGCCCAATGGGATGAGGAAGGGAACTTAATAGGATAAATTGTGAAAGCGGGTACTTCAATACCCGCTTTTTTATGAATTTTTTGAAGTCTAATGCTAATTGCAATCTTTAAGCATTCTAATAGTTCCAACTTCATAAACTTTTCGAAAAAAATTTAGGCCAACAATCTTTCATCGTAAAAGACTCAACCCCAAACAATACTGAATCGTTAAAAATTTGTATATTTAAAAAAAGGAAATACGATGGAAACTGATGAAATAGATATCACTGATAACTTTATAGGGATGATCAAAAATTTGAGCAAGAAGGTTAAGCTCGATCTTATTGATCAAATTTCAGCCTCTATTTCAGAGAACCCTGAAAATCTCGGAAATGACACATGGAAAAAGCTTTATGGCGCATTTGAATCAGATAAAAGCGCTGAGGAAATAATTGATGAATTAAGATCAAGTAGATACACTTCAAGAAAAGTTGAAGACCTCTAATGAAATACTTATTAGACACAAATATTTGTATCTACTTCCTCAAAGGAAGGTTCAACTTGGTAGAAAAGTTCGGACAAATTGGATTTGAAAATTTATATATTTCTGAAATAACACTTGCTGAGTTAAAGTTTGGTGCTGAAAAAAGTGAATTCCCTACAAAAAACCGAGAAATAATTAATGAATTCACAAATCTTATAAAGCTCATTCCGATTTTTAAGGCCATTGATATTTTTGCAAAAGAAAAAGCCAGATTAAGAAAAACAGGAAGAGTTGTCGATGATTTTGACTTACTCATTGGCTCAAGCGCCATTGTAAATAATATGGTATTAGTGACCAATAACGAAAAGCATTTTATTGATTTAGTAGGGATAACATTTGAAAACTGGACTAAGGTATAAAAAAACAGGGCCTTTACTATTGAAAGCCCTGTCGAAGACAAACAACTATTTCCAATTTTTATAACGTCACAAAACTGATCCCAATATTGAAATAAACCGCATTGCTTAAGTTATTAACCATCCCAAACTGCTGGGTTCCGAAGAAGCCTCTAAAGAACTCGCGACTCCCCTCCAACTCATCTGCATTGAAGGTCCAGTCCATACGATAACCAGCCTGCACATGCATCCAGAATGGTCCCGAAACTTGCTTTTGGAATTCTAATCTTGGTCGCAACTCGCCTCTCCTGATTTCATAGCTATTGTTCCCAACTGAGAAATCATTGATACGGTAGGATTGCCCCTCCAATTCATATCCGAAAAGCAATAATGAATTCTTGCTAAAATTGTATCGCCCATGTGCTCTTGCAGGAAACAAAATTTCTGTTCCCCACTTTCTATTGGCACTTGTAACATCATACATGACTACTGGAACATAATTCAAATTACCCACACGATAGGTTCGGGCCAATCCTAATCCCCAGCGCTTGCTTTCGCTTACACGTTTAGCATAAACTGCCGCCAAGCTCCAGCGAACAGTATTAAAAGGTTGCAAGCCCCATGAGTAATCACCGCTCATGTCCAAGCCAGCTTGGATAATGAAGAAATTTTGCTCACTGATGGGCACAAAGAATGTATTGGTCCAATTGAGGTTATTCAATCCGCGCTCATCCAAAGTCTGAGTTAGCCCCGAAGCATCCGATTGACTATTAATATCAGAGATATTATAACCCACACGCATGTAGTTTAAACCACTTTGCCAAACCAAGTTACTTTTAGAGATAACTGGAATGTTGGAATTGAATCGAACACCACCCGTGAAATTCACTCGGCCACTTTCTGAAACCGGAGCATCCTCATCTACAGCCCAACCAGAATTACCACTAGCTGGAAAGCGCGCAGCAGAAAGATTCATAGTGTACGCTAACTGCCTATCATATGACAAACTGAAAAAACGGGTAGGACTTAAGCCAACAATCGTGGGTCTTGCATACCGCTTTACATTGCTATCATCCACCAATTCCAAGTCACCATAAATATCCCAATCATCGTCATCATCATCTTGGGCCATCAACGGAACAAGCCCTGCAAGAAACAGGGCCATACTCATACATACTATTTTTAGCTTCATCACAGACCTAGATTAGTTTATTTTCAACTTTCTCCAAGTATCTGATCTACCGAATGTTTTGACACCAACGAAGCCACGAATATCTAAAGTATTTTCATCCTTCATGGTGATAACAGAACTGTAGGTATTTCCAGATTCAGGATCATAGATCGTTCCATCTTCCCAAACACCCTTTCCTTTGTAGGTAAAATCCTTCAACATTCTGTAACCTCTTAACGGCACATTCTTCATACTCTCATCGGGATTATTCACATCAGTCTTTGGTTTACCTGTATTTGGATCGTTTGGCTCTTTTAGCCATACGATTCTTCCGTAATACTTCCCATCAATATTATCAATTTTCACTCGGGCTTTTCCATGTCCTGGCTCCCATACCCCCACCAATGCATCTGCATCCTGGGCCATTACAAAAGCACTACTGAATAGAAATGCTACAACTGCAAGTAACTTTTTCATAGGTTTATTGTGTTTATCGTTTGTTATTTTATTCCAAGTTCGAAGGTAACCTTTACCAAAAACTGCACATTTCCCCAAAACTCCTCATCCAACAAATCAAAATCACCCACGAAGGTAATCCTGCCGTCATTGAAGGCATTTGCTAAATTCTCCTGCTTATCGGCGATCGATAAAGAAATAGGAGAACCAACTTCAAATCCACGTTCATGCAAACCAACCCGCGTCATGGATGTATTTTGAGATGTGAGTTCAAATACCATTTTCTCCAGTGCCGGTAATTCATCTCCATCCACCAAGGTGATTTCTACGGAAGCTACTTTAGCTTTAGAAACTTTCCCTTGTACTTCTCCTAATAGTTCATTGACATCAAACTCCCAAGTAGCTGTAGAGGAGTTAGCCCCTTCAAAAAGAGGACCTTCGGCAGTAAGCTCCAACTCAGGAGTTTCGACTATTACAGTCGTCAAATTGCCGGAACAAGCTGCCAATAAGAAGACTACAAGTGCGCTGATAGTCAGCGAGAGGATATATTTTTGCATACGGTTTATGGTTAATTCTACGACAGAACGCGCATTCAGATTCAAATAAATCAAGAATCTTACCAGTTTTAACTCCTACAAGTGAGCTCTTGTTCTTTGAATCTGATAATTTCGATATATTGAACCGACAAAAAAAGTACACAAACTCAAGATTCGCAACTATGAGAACATATCTATTTGGATTCCTCCTGATTTTTTGCTTGCATTTAAGCCATGCTCAATCCTTAAGCTCCTCTGAAGAAAGACTGATTGAAAAAGTAGAAAAAAACTATCAAGAGACCTTGGCTCTACTGGAAGAAACCGTGAATATCAATTCTGGAACATTTAATTTAGAGGGGGTTCGGACTGTTGGAAAAGTATTTGAGCGGGAGTTTGCCAACATAGGATTCACAACAGAATGGATCACTTTGCCTGATTCCTTGAAAAGAGCAGGACATTTTGTTGCCACTCGAAAAGGATCCAAAGGCAAGAAATTATTTTTCATCGGACACTTGGATACGGTTTTTGAAAAAGATATGCCATTTTACCCTTTCACCTATGTGGATGAACATACCGCCAAAGGACAAGGAGCCAATGACATGAAAGGGGGAAATGTGATGATTTTTGCGACACTCAAAGCCTTGCATGAACTAGGACTCTTAGAAGACAGAACTGTTACGGTGTACTTTACAGGGGATGAAGAAAACGCTGGCAGCCCGAGTTGGGTCAGTAGACTGGATTTTGTAGAACGAGCTAAACTACATGATTATGCACTTGGTTACGAAACTGCCCAAGGCTTCAATATAGCAACCGTGGCCAGAAGAGGTGCAAGTGGGTGGACTTTAAAGACAACTGGAAGACAAGTACACTCTTCTGGCGTATTTCGTGAATCTGTAGGTTATGGAGCAATTTACGAAGCCGCAAGAATCTTGAATACCTTCCGCGAAGAATTAGCAGGAGAAGAGTACCTAACCTTCAATCCAGGTCAAATTATTGGCGGTTCGGATGTTGCTTACAATGAGGACACAGGAGAAGGCAGCGCTTTAGGCAAAACCAATATCGTAGCCAGAGAAGCATTGGTAACGGGTGATTTACGCTTTTTGGGTGAGGATCAAAAAGAAAAAGCTCGGGAAAAAATGACGGAAATCGTCGGTAGAAACCTCAATGGAACTACGGCAAGTATTACTTTCGAAGATGGCATTCCTTCCATGCCACCCACGGAAGGAAATTATGCTTTGGTAGATATCCTTTCCAAAGTCAGCCAAGATATGGGATTTGGTGAGGTAAAAGCGGGAGATCCGGGTTCGAGAGGTGCTGGAGATATTTCTTATGTCGCAGACTACTTGGATTGCATCGATGGACTGGGGGCTTCCGGTCGAGGAGCACATTCACCTGAGGAAACTATCAACATGAAGGAGTTTCCTGATTTATTGAAGCGATCGACCGTGTTTGTATATCGCCTACTCCATGAATTATGAGAAAAAATCTAGCCTACATTTTTGCGTTTATCAGCTGGTCTGCGGTGACTATGCAATATTGGATCATGTTGGAAGCCAGTCCACTCTCTTGGGGAGCGGCTACCATTCGTTTTTTTAGTTTTTTCACAATTCTAACCAATACACTTTTAGCGCTTTACTTCAGTTCTCAGATTCATGGAGACCTTCACAACAGAGGAAAAATCTGGAAAAAGTCAGGCACTTTAACCGCTATCACTGTTTACATTTTGGTAGTTGGTCTCGTGTATCAAGTTGTTTTACGCAGTATCTGGGACCCTCAGGGAATGGCCCGGGTCACAGATGAGTTGCTACACACGCTCAATCCCTTACTAGCGCTTATATTTTGGTGGTTGTTCGAAGACAAAAAAGCAGTTGAATGGAAGCAAGTCCCTTATTGGCTAATCTATCCCTTGGGATATTTTGTATACACAGTCATTCACGGGCAAATCTCTGGATTCTATCCTTATCCTTTTGTGGATTTGAATACGATCAGTGTAGGGCAATTGGGCATAAACTTTCTTGTATTGGCTGTTGTCTTTATGGCAATTTCAGGGTTATTGGTCTGGGTTGGGAAAAAGTCCAGTATGAGGCAAACATAGATTTTTTAGATGCATTAATATTGCATTTCTTAAAAATTGATTCCCATAGGAAGAACATATTCTATTTTAAAAATTCATTATTTTTTGAGAGACCTATCTTTTTATTATTCAGAAATTACGCAGTCGAAATGTTTCTTAACTTATTTAGGATAGCATGGAATAGGAAGATAAAATTCTCCTTTTGAATGCATAAAATAATGAAAGTGTTTCATAAAGAGGAAATTAGATGTTAAATTTAGGAATATACTAGAACTTGAAACTCTTGTCAAGCTATTTTTTGGCACTAACATCTCATTTAAACTAAATATTAATTGTTAAAAAAAATCCTATGAAACTACAAGAAATATTATCCATAACTCTGATGTATTCGCTAAAGAAAAAAATGCTCTTTTCAAAACCGAAAATTAACTCATTGACTTCGGTTTCCTATGGTCTTATTTTAGGACTCTTATTTACCTTTAGTGTGTCTCAAGTGTTCGCCCAAAATGGATCTGACTGGGTAATTTCCACTGATTTCACTCCAAGATACACTTCTTTTTCAAATGATGGAAAATACATCATTCTTGAAAATGAGAATCAATATCAAGTGTGGAACCTTCAAAGTAAGCAGCAGGTACTTCAAGGCAATTACCGTAACAAAGTGGGTCGAAGTATCCCTGGTGTTGGGTTGACCGAAGGAAGTGCTTTTCTTTTATTTGAGCAAGAGGAAATTTTTCTACAGTTTGATTACACATTAGCTTTTACAACAGCTACTGCATTTGACCTGAATAACGGAAAAGAAAAGTGGGTAAAAAATGACTTGGATATTGGTATTTCAACAGTGGAATCCATTTATCAGATTTTTTCAAACGCACAAAGACTAAGCCAGGATAAAGAAACGCTTTCCGAAGTGACGTTTTCTGCTGTTACGGGAATAAATACTGTTTCCAAAAAGAATAATATTCCGGTCAGTTATGTAGGGCACGATGAAAGGTTGAATAAGCTAATCACGTATTTTCCCGAAAAAAATGCCATCGCAGTAAATGGCAAGGACGGGCTGCAGTTATTAGAGATCGATTCGGGTGAAGTTTTGTGGCAACAACCAGAATTAAAAGGGGGATTGGGAGAAGTGTTTTACGAGCCCAACAATGACTTGATTATTGCAATCAGGGTAAGTCAGACAGAGCTTCAAAACATAGCGGGAAGACCAGAAGTGCAGGCTTTGAATGCCCAAAATGGGGATTTGATTTGGAGTTTAAAATACAGTGGTGACTTTATCCCAAGCACAGCATTTGTCAGGGAGAATGTTTTGCTTCTACCATATTTTGGATTGACATTGATCGATATCACAACAGGAGAAGAAATGGATAGTGATGTCAAAGAAGGTATGCAAAGACATAGAAGGATGTATAGAAACATGTCCGTTTTGGGGGCAGGCGGTGAAGAAGGAAATACCTTAGGCGACAACAGCTCTTATCCTTTAATTGACGAAAATAACATTATTCACTATGTAGTTGGTATGCAGGGCGGTAGACACATAGACCCGGATGGAAGCAGGAAGTCATATTTGCAGATTGATTTCAATACAGGTGAAATAATTCTTCATGAAGAAAAAATAGCTAGGCAAAACAACCGGGTCATTCAAGAGGAGTTGACAGGGGGTATGTTGTATTTGAAGATGACCAATGGTCTGTCAGGATCCTACATCGTGGCTTTAGATACCAAGAACGGGCAGATTGCTTTTGAAACAGAAAAAGTCAGTAATAGATTGGGAACAGACTTTGATCCATTTGTATTGGATGGGGATAAAATTGTAGATGCCTCCTCACAAGGAATTCACACCTATGATGCCAAAACTGGAGAAACTCTTTCCACAATCAGTTATAAGAAATTTGAAGTAGGAAGATTGAAAAATCAAATTGCTTTTGATAATGGGTTAATTTTGATCGGAACCGACGGTGTAGCCATTGCTGACAATGAAGGGAACGTGCAGACGACTTTCGAAGGAGTCAAAGAAATCAAAGACCTAATTCTTACGGAAAAGGAGATCTGGTTGGTTGAAAAAAATAGATTTTTTAGAGTAGGGACAGAACCTATAGAAATTTTGGAAGAAGTGAAGTTTGACAAAAATGAAAATGTTTTTTTCAGTCCCGAAGGCACATATTTGGTTAGGGTAAATGCCACAGGACGGGAATTGAACATTTTTCAAATGGAATGAGAATAGATGTTGGCTAAGTAAATATCCAGTCGGTTAAAAGAAACTAACGTGTACAAATGAGCATTAATTTACTCATCTCAAAGCATCTGCTAACAGTTATGAGTTTAGGAAAACTTTATCAACTTTTTAAGAACAGTTACTATCAATAGTAAGCATATGTGAGGGATTTTTGAAAAGTTAAGGGACATGGTTATTCTTTCAGTAGATGACATAGATTCAAATCCCAACATTTTTTTATCTTTAGACTATGAAAAAATTGCTCTTTTTATCGCTGGCCGCATGCTCATTTTTGGCATTCAGCTGCAAACAAACCGAAACAGCTCTAGAGTCTCCTATGGAAGAACAACACAAGATCGTCGTGTACCAAGTGTTTACCCGCCTGTTTGGGAACACCAATACTACCAATAAGCCTTGGGGAACCTTGGAAGAAAATGGCGTTGGGAAGTTTTCTGACTTTACCGACAAAGCCTTAGAAGAAATCAAAGCCTTGGGTGTAAGCCATATTTGGTACACTGGCATTCCTCATCATGCGGTCATCAGGGATTATTCAGCCTACGACATTAGCAATGATGATCCAGATGTGGTCAAAGGACGTGCTGGGTCGCCCTACGCTGTGAAGGACTATTATCAAGTCAATCCTGACCTAGCAGATGATCCTGCCAAACGATTGGAAGAATTTGAAGCCTTGATAGCACGCACGCACAAGCATGGGATGAAAGTCATCATCGACATCGTCCCTAACCATGTCGCTAGAAAATATGAAGGCAAAAATAATCCTGCTGGTGTGAGTGATTTTGGTGCGAATGATGACCTTACAGTGGAGTATCATAAGAACAATAACTTTTACTACATCCCAGGGAAATCCTTTACAGTACCTGCTCCCTTGGACAATTACAAGCCTCTCGGCGGAGAAGTTCATCCGCTATCCGACGGAAAATTTGATGAAAACCCGGCAAAATGGACAGGAAATGGCAGTAGAGAAGCTCAACCTCATTTTTACGATTGGTACGAGACTGTCAAAGTTAATTACGGCGTACGACCTGATGGCACCAAAGACTTCCCAAGCCTTCCGGAAGGTTATGACAAAAAAGATTATCAGGCTCATGCTACTTTCTGGGCAGATAAAGAGGTGCCAGATTCATGGAAAAAATTTAAGGATATCGCACTGTTCTGGACTGCAAAAGGAGTGGATGGATTCCGCTTTGATATGGCAGAAATGGTTCCGGTGGAGTTTTGGAGTTACATGAACTCCGCTATTAAAACAGCCAATCCCGATGCCTTCCTTCTCGCTGAAATCTACAACCCAAGAGAATATAGAAACTACATTCATTTAGGAAAAATGGATTTCTTATATGATAAAGTTGAACTCTACGATACCCTCAAAAACATCATGCAAGGCAACGGCTCGACTGACAACCTCATTCCAATTCAAGCAGGATTGGCAGATATCGGGAAACACATGCTTCACTTCCTAGAAAATCATGACGAGCAGCGAATTGCCAGTCCGGAATTTGTCGGAAAAGCGGAAATTGCTAAGCCAGCAGCTGTATTGTCTGCGACCATTGATGCCGCTCCAATGATGATTTACTTTGGGCAGGAAGTAGGCGAACCTGGAGCGGAAGATGCAGGATTTGGAAAACCAAGCCGTACATCCATTTTCGACTATATTGGTGTTCCACATCATCAGCGATGGATGAATGGAGGGAAATTTGATGGAGGACAGTTGAACACCTC